>NZ_CFHWOM010000088.1:0-8879 GCF_984391705.1 Vibrio sp.
CAAGTCTAGACCAATCCACTTGTTGCATGCGAACATCAATCAACAAGTTACCTTCCTGGTCATATTCTTCTCGTTGAATACATTTCATCTGGAAGAATGTACTACGAATTCGCCCTTGATGTTGTGGCGGGATTCGCAATTGATACTGAACCATTTGACTCGCGAGACGCTCAGTCAACGCATCAAACAGCAGCTCAATACCTATGCCTTCCATTGCAGAAACCCAAACTGAGCGAGGAATTCCTTCCTCATCACGTTCTATACGAGGTTTCTGGTCTTCTAGATTATCAATCTTGTTCATGACAACCAGAGACGGTACCTCGTGGGCATCGATCTCTTCTAGCACTTCATGAACAGCTTGAATATTCTCACGAAAACGGTCGTCGCTGGCATCTACAACATGTAACAAAATGTCAGCTTCTTGAGTTTCTTGCAGTGTTGCTTTAAATGCAGCAACAAGATCGTGCGGAAGATGACGAATAAACCCTACCGTATCGGCTAAGATAGCCGGACCAACATCCGCTAGCTCTATTTTACGTAAAGTTGGGTCTAGCGTAGCAAACAGCTGGTCTGCGGCATAAACGCCTGCTTCAGTAATACGGTTAAATAGGGTCGACTTACCTGCGTTGGTATAACCCACTAAGGAAACAGTCGGGATTTCCGCTCGATTTCGAGCACGGCGACCTTGTTCACGCTGTTTAGCCACTTTCCCTAAACGGCGCAATATCGCTTTAATACGATCACGCAATAGACGTCGGTCAGTTTCTAACTGAGTTTCACCTGGACCACGTAAACCGATACCACCTTTCTGTCTTTCAAGGTGCGTCCAGCCGCGTATCAATCGGGTTGAGATATGGCGAAGCTGAGCAAGCTCAACCTGCAATTTACCTTCATGAGTTCGGGCGCGTTGAGCAAAAATATCGAGGATCAGACCTGTACGGTCAACCACACGACACTTACACAACTGTTCGAGGTTACGTTCTTGGGCAGGAGAGAGGGCGTGATTAAAAATCACAATATCAGCGCCAGATAACTGCACAGCCTGTGCAATCTCTTGAGCCTTACCCTCTCCGACATAGTATTTAGGGTGTGGAGACTGGCGACTTCCGGTTACAACTTGTAACGCAGAAACGCCAGCTGAAGAGACCAACATCTCAAATTCGCTGAGATCTTCCCACTCCCCTTCTTGCGTGAAGTTGATATGAACAAGTACGGCTCGCTCACCGGCTTCATAACGGTCAAACAAGCAATCAACTCCTTACAAACAAATATGGTAATTCAGAGAATTAATCTTCTGATTTCTCTTGCTGACGATCACCTTGAGGACGATCACCGCTGTGGTGGCTCACTGGGCGAGCAGGAACTACCGTAGAAATAGCGTGCTTGTACACCATTTGGTTAACAGTGTTTTTCAGCAAGATAACAAACTGATCAAATGATTCGATCTGGCCTTGTAGTTTAATTCCGTTTACAAGGTAGATAGACACTGGAATACGTTCGCGACGTAATGCATTTAAGAATGGGTCTTGTAGAGATTGCCCCTTAGCCATTTTTATTTTCCTTATTTTGTAATTTTGTTTTAGTTATTTAGCTAGTGGTGCGCTGCATTAAAAGATGCGGCCTTTGCTCTGAGCTAAACGAATAAAATAACACCCTGTCGCTACTTGTTATGACGGCTTTAAAGCGAAATTTCAAGTAACAGATCCTTTACAGGGCACATTCACGCAAAAGCGATCACATTATACACAGCTAAAACCTTCAGATGCTATGGCATTTGAGACAGTTTCTAGCGCGTGTTCAATGTTTTCACTATCTAACCAAGTTAAATCATCCCAGCTGCGTAACCAGGTGATTTGTCGCTTGGCCAATTGACGGGTTGCACAGACGCCCTTAAAAATGGCTTCATCTAACGTGCAGTTCCCATCCAAATAGTCCCACATCTGCCTGTAACCGACACAACGAATCGAAGGTAGATCTGGGTGAAGATCATCGCGAGCATATAGCGCACGCATTTCATCTTCAAAACCCGCTTCGATCATCTTCTCGTAGCGCAGCTCAATTCGGCGATGGAGCTCTGCCCTTTCCTTGGGAGCTATTGCAAACTGTTTAACTCGGTACGGCAGGCTTTCGCCCTTAGTTTGAGTTAACTCAGTAAGAGTTTTACCTGAAATTCGATAAACTTCCAATGCCCTAGACAATCTTTGTGGATCATTCGGGTGGATTCGCTCTGCTGAGACAGGATCAATCTCTTTTAATTGATCGTGTAATTTATCCCAACCCAAAGCTAATGCTTCTTGCTCTATCTGTTGGCGAATTTTAGTATCTGCGGCTGGTAGTGGCGATAACCCTTCCAGTAACGCTTTGTAGTAAAGCATGGTGCCACCGACGAGGAGTGGGATCTTGCCTTGCTCTACAATTTTATTCATTTCATTCAGCGCATCACGACGAAAATCAGCAGCAGAATAGGCTTCACTAGGATCAAGAATATCGATCAAGCGATGCGGCGCTTGGGCTTGTTCCTCGGCATCAGGTTTTGCCGTACCAATATCCATTCCTTTGTAGATCAGTGCCGAATCAACTGAAATGATCTCTACTGGGAATTTCTGGCGTAAACGAATCGCAAGATCCGTTTTTCCTGACGCTGTTGGCCCCATTAAAAATAGAGCTAAAGGTAATTCTGTGTTGTTCATAATTCTAACGCTGCAATCGTTGCAGAAAAATCTACTGGCTTGACAAAGGTTTGGTCACTAAGTGGAAGTCTTCCTTGCCACAATTGCTCTACATCAGCAATTATCTGGATGGCTTCCGACAAAGTGTAGTCACTTTTTACCTGAGTAATATGATCACTAAGCCATTTTGCTAATTGATTAGGCTCAATAGCGTGTTGGGTGGTAAAACACGAAGCGGCGTAAGATAACAGATCTGGGAGTAGTTGTTGTAGATTTTGTTGACGCAATGGCTGCGGTACTCCCATCACCATCAGCGCTTGATGAGTGCGTTTTTTTAGCTCAATGCCAAATGTCAGTAGTAGCTCTTCTAACTGTATCGCCGCCTGGATCTGCTCAGGTTCGAGTTTTAGTGATAAAGGAACAAGCAATGGCTGGCTTTTCAGTGAGCCGCTCCGAGTGGAAAGTTGGCCATTCACTCGTAACCATTCAGCTTTGGCTAAATTAACCAAATGCGCACCCTGTTTATTGCCCATCAAAACGTAACGCCCTGCAGCCATACAAATCACTTTACCTAATGATTCGACCACCACTACAGAGGGTCCCTTGACTTGAGAGGGAGAAATAGTCTCAACTGGCGCTGCAATAGGTTCGACATCTGGCGTTTTGAGTAGCTCTTGATAAGCTTTTACTTCTTGTTTACTCGGCGTAGGCTCAGAATATCGTCCAGGATCTTTAGACTTATTGGACTGCGGTTTTGATTCATTCCACTCATTGCGTGCAGGAGCCTCACGTACTTCAGAGCGACGCTCTTGGTAGTCAGCTCTTCCTGGATAAGAAGGGACATGCTCTACCGCTTGATAGACTTGTTCTGGAACTGAAGCGGATTCCTCTTTAGGCTGAGTCACGACATTCTCTACAGACTCAGACACACTTGCCGGATCCTGAATATGGAACGCCGAGGCGGTGATCTCTGGCTTATCAATATGCGCACTTTGAGCTAGAGCATCACTTAATGCTTGGTAGATAAAGTCATGGACTAGTCGAGCCTGGTGAAAACGGACCTCATGTTTCGCCGGATGTACATTAACATCAACTTGGTGCGGGTCTAACTCAATAAACAAAACATAGGTGGCAAACTGCTCAGGCCTCAGGCTAGTTTCATAACTTTGCCTAATTGCATGGTTAATCAGCTTGTCACGCATCATACGGCCGTTGACATAACAATACTGTAAATCGCTTTGTTGACGAGCCCCTTCTGGTGTCGTAATCCACCCGTGCAACTTGAGCCCTTGATGCTCAAGTTCAATCTTCAACATATTACGAACAAATGCGCTACCACAAACGGCTGCAATGCGTTTTTCGGCTTGAACTTCACTCTTTGCGGCACGGTACTGCTTCACCAGTTTACCGTTGTGACGTAAGTTAATCGTGACATCAAATCGGCTCAAAGCGATGCGTTTAAGCAACTCGTCAATATGCGTAAACTCGGTCTTTTCAGTACGAAGAAATTTACGTCTGGCAGGTGTATTAAAGAAAAGGTCAAGCACTTCAACAGTTGTGCCAATTGGATGAGCGCTGGGCTGGAGTTTCACCTCCATATCTCGTCCTTCGGAATACGCAGACCAAGCTTGATCTTGGGTTGCAGGGCGAGACGTCATTGTTAAGCGGGAAACAGAGCTGATACTGGCCAGCGCTTCACCACGAAATCCTAGACTAATGATCGCTTCAAGATCATCCAATGTGTGTATTTTTGAGGTGGCATGACGGCTCAACGCTAAGCCGAGCTCTTCTTTAACAATCCCTTTACCGTTATCACGTACGCGGATGAGCTTAGCACCACCTTTTTCGATATCGATATCAATGCGAGTGGCACCAGAGTCTAGGCTGTTTTCTACCAGTTCTTTGACCACCGATGCAGGTCTTTCAACCACTTCACCTGCCGCTATCTGGTTTGCCAAACGCGCTGGAAGAATTTTAATTGTCATGCCATTAAACCGTTACTTGTTTGGGATAATCAAAACTTGACCAATTGCCAGCTCATCACTGCGTAAGTTATTTGCCTTACGTAGGCTACTTACACTCACGCCATATTTACTCGCAATTTTACCTAAAAACTCACCACGCTGTACTTTATGTTTACGCAATGGTTGATCTTTCATGCTCACGGTAATTTTAAGCTTCTGACCTAGTTTCAAGGTGTCGGACTTAAGCTTATTCTCACGTTTAATATCAGCGACTGACACTTTATAGCGCGCTGCTATTTTACCCAGGTAGTCGCCTTTTTGGACCACATGGGTAACCGTCTTCGTTTCGACGGGGTTAGAAACGACAGGTACCGACACAGAACCTGATGAACCAGGAATTGTCAGCACTTGGCCAATCGCAATGTTACTGCTCTTTAACTTGTTTGCCTGCATGATCGCTTTAGTCGAAGAACCGTATTTTTTAGCAATCAAAGAGAGCGATTCACCACGAGAAACCTTATGTTTAATCGCCTTACCACGATTCGCAAACAAAGTCCCCTCTGGTGGGTTAGCTTCGAAATACTGCACAATCGCTTTAGACAAAGCACGCGCTAACTTATCTTGATGACTACGCTGGAACAGTAGTTTTTCTTCCGTAGGGTTGGAAATAAAGCCCGTCTCGACCAAAACTGATGGAATATCTGGAGACTTAAGTACAGCTAGACTCGCATTAACTGGCTCTTTCTTATGTAAATGCACCCCTACTCGAGACATTTCACGTAAAATCTTAGTCGCTACCTTATAGCCTTCTTTCTGCGAGTGGCTAAATTGTAGATCTAGTAAAGTTTGGCTTACGTTTTTATCGCTGTTGTTTTTTGCCAATACCTCTCCTGCACCACCAAGCAGCTGAGACTGCTCTTCATGGTTCTCAACCCAACGTGCGATTTCTGTATTAGCGCGACGAGTATTCAGCACAAATACCGAACCGCCGCGAGGTTTTGGAGAGTGGAATGCATCAGCATGAATTGAGACAAGTAAATGCGCTTTGTTTTTACGCGCAATTTCAGATCGTTTGTTTAAGTTAACGTAATAGTCACTGCGACGCGTGAGTACAGCCTTCATGCCAGGCACTGCATTTATTTGATCAGCGATCTTTTTCGATATCGCGAGAGTGGCATGTTTTTCATATTTTCGAGTCGGGCCAATTGAACCAGGGTCTTCACCACCATGACCAGCATCAATTGCGACAACAATATCTGCACTGCCAGCTAATTGAGATGCATCACGGCTGACTGAATTAGGCTTTGAAGACGTGTTGCTCGCGGTAGATTTAGTAGACGAAGCACCATGAGGCATATCAATCACCAAGCGGTGACCATACTGTCCTCCTGGTGTAGGCGCCAATTTAAAAATCTGCGGCGTCACCTTCTTTTTCATCTCAAACACTAATCGATAAGTGCTCTTCTCAGGCGGCGAGCTTTTGCGGATCTTTTTGAGAACAGGGCTCTCAGAAACATTAATTGGAAGTTTAGTGCTAAGTGTTGTCTGTTTCAGATCGACAACCAAACGCTCAGGGCTACTGAGTGTAAAATAGCTATACTCAGCCTCTGACTTTAAATCGATAACAACTCTCGTTTCGTCAGGAGAAGGCCAAACGCGCACCCCTTCAAGCGCATTGGCTAATACTGTCGATGAAAATAAAGATAGAGCTAAGAGAAAAGGGAAAAATGCAGCTCGTAACAGTTTACTGATTAACATAACTCCAACTGTTCAAGTAATTGAGATCCATAATCATTGTTCGCAGTTAACTCTGCGACACGTTGCTCACCGTTATAACGCATTTCAATATCTAAATCTGCCGATGGCAACAAGCCCTGACCTTTTTCAGGCCATTCAACCAGGCAAATCGCATCTGGTGTGAAGTAATCGCGAATACCCATAAACTCTAACTCTTCAGGATCCGCTAAACGATAGAGATCGAAATGGTACACTTGCCATTGATCAAGTTGGTATGGTTCGACTAACGTATAAGTTGGACTTTTCACATTACCTTCATGACCAAGAGCACGGACAAAGCCACGGCTAAATGTCGTTTTACCCGCGCCCAAATCACCATGTAGGTAGATAGTGGTTTGCTGTGAGCATCGTTGTGCTAGAGCTGTACCTAGCTGAATCGTTGCATGCTCATCTTTAAGGGCAAATTGTTTGGTGCTCATGAAGATTATTCTCTACGTTGTGACTATATAAAACTTAAAAGAACAGGAATAGTAAACTGGGTTGGTTTTAAGAGACAAGCGTTGTTGTGTAAGTAAAAGCCAAAATCAGCAAAATCTTGCGGAGATTGTTAGGATCATTCGCTAGATCCCATCTATAAGATCCGTTAAGATCCTGCCCCCATCAAACCAGAGCGACCAGCATGAACTATCAAGAGCTTGCCGACAAGATCAAAATTTGGGCTCAAGAGCTTGGATTCCAAAAAGTCGGTATCTGTGACATAGATTTAAGCGATCATGAAGCAGAGCTGCAAAAATGGCTGGATGCTGGTTACCACGGAACGATGGATTGGATGGCACGCCACGGTATGATGAGAGCGCGTCCAAACGAACTTTTGCCAGGAACAGTTCGTGTCATTAGCGCGCGAATGAACTACTTACCTCCAGAAGCCCAATTTGCTTCGAATCTCTCAGATACAACCCAAGCTTATATCAGCCGATATGCATTGGGTCGTGACTACCATAAGCTCGTTCGTAACCAACTTAAGAAACTCGGCCAACGTATAGAACAAGAAGTAGGGCAATTTGGGTACCGTCCGTTTGTCGACTCTGCGCCAGTTTTAGAGCGTCCATTAGCTCAAAAAGCTGGGCTAGGTTGGACTGGTAAGCACTCTCTAATCTTAGATAAAGAGTGCGGCTCTTGGTTCTTCTTAGGGGAGTTGTTGATTGATCTCCCTCTTCCTATTGATGAAGAAAGTAAAGATGGATGCGGCAAATGCACAGCTTGTATCACCTCATGCCCGACCAACGCGATTGTCGAAGATGGCGTTGTTGATGCTCGCCGCTGTATCTCTTATCTAACTATTGAATTTGACGGCACTATCCCGGAAGAATTCCGCAAACCTATGGGGAATCGCATTTACGGATGTGATGATTGCCAGCTAGTTTGTCCTTGGAACCGGTTTTCAGAAATCACAGAGCAAAGCGACTTCCATCGACGTGGCACGCTCGTTAACGCTGACCTAGTGACTTTATTCCTATGGGATGAAGATACATTTTTAAAAAATATGGAAGGCTCAGCAATTAGGCGTATTGGTCACCTACAGTGGATGAGAAATCTATCTGTCGCTATGGGTAATGCCCCCTATTCACAACATATCGTAGATGCACTTGCTAGCCGAAAAGGATTGAGTACTGTATTAGACGAGCATATAGAGTGGGCGCTCGAACAGCAAATCAGCCAAACTCCCGTTTATTTAGCATCTTCAAAACAACAGCGCTTGATACGAATCATTGAGAAAGGCTTACCTCGGGATGCATAAAGTTTGCCTGTATGGCATATGCGTAATTTGATTTAGCTCCAAAAACGTAAATGTGGAAAAAAGACAAGATGCTTGCTTGTTTTCTTACAGCAGGAGAAGTTAATCACAACAGCAACAAATGACTAGGATCAAAAAACAGTCACTTAATGATCGAACAAAGTATCCTAAAATCACTCAGCAAACCAGCAAATAACCATAAAAAACAATAAGTTAACCAGAAAAACTCAACCCGAAAGAAAGTTTCATTAAGAAAAAGATCCTAAAATTACGTGGTTATACATAGTGTAAAATCAGGTTACCCACTAAGTTATCCACAAAATCAACACTGTGGATAAGTCTGTGAATGGATGCAGAAAAGCCTAGTTCACATAAGCTCACTATAACTTTTAAGTTGAGCACATCCCGTGCTGGTAGAAATAAGAGACATAAAAACGCCCACCTGAACTCAGGAGGACTAACTTACGTTTATTGGTTGATGCTTCTCAGCATTAGATAAAGAGCTGTGGTCTTAATGACCGTTTCAAATGATTGTGTCATTTGAAGGAGATTTGGAGCGACACACGAGGTTCGAACTCGTGACCTCAACCTTGGCAAGGTTGCGCTCTACCAACTGAGCTAGTGTCGCTTTTTGTCACCGTTAAGCACGATAAAGGCTATCAAAATGGAGCGACACACGAGGTTCGAACTCGTGACCTCAACCTTGGCAAGGTT
>NZ_CFHWOM010000089.1:0-8724 GCF_984391705.1 Vibrio sp.
GGACTAATACCAACACAACCACGATGATAACAAGAGCACTGGCGAACCAACGCACCCAATCGTTAAAGTTAGGATGTTCCCAAATCGGCACATCAGCCATGACTTCAACTTCAGGCTCCGCAAACTGCATGCTTAAAACATTCAGTAAGTCACCACGCGCTTCACTGTAACCAACCGCACCAATCAGCACCTGACGAATCGACGACAAATCCGCATCTGACAGTGGCTGATAAGTTGTCTCTCCCGTATCTGGGTTCACGATTGCGCGATTCTTAATTGCTACCGCAACCGTTTGACGATTAACCACACCGGTCTGACGACGCTCATGGCTGATCGTTGTATCTAGTTCGAAGTTTCGAGTCGCTTCTTTATGTACTGAACCTTGACCTAAACCTGTGCCGTCTTTCATCTGCGCCACGTCTTGTGGGATAGACGCATCTGCTGGAGGCTGATTGCTCAAAGCTCCTGGCACACCAGCAACGACACTACCGTTATTATAGTCTTCTAGCGTGTACTCGCTGCGTGTAGAAGGTGTGTTCGGGTCAAAACTCTTGCGGGTTTGTTCTACAGCACTGAAATCTAATTGAATATCTACTTGTGCTGTGTAGTTGCCAAAGCCCAAGATAGGAATAAGTACAGAGTCAATTTTGTCGCGTAATGCTTGTTCTTGCTTTCGCTCAAGTTCATGCTCTTTACGACGAGCGGCAGACGCTGGGTCTTGTGAACCTGAGCTTAAAAGGCGGCCATGTTGATCTGTCACAGTGATACGATTTGGCTTCATGCCTGGCACAGCACTTGAGACCATATCAACCACAGAGTCGACTTCTTCTTGCTTAAGGTTGGCACCCGTTTTTAAGGTCAAGAATACTGAGGCAGACGCCTCCTGATTGTGACGAACAAATACGCTTTGCTTTGGAAGTGCTAATAGGACACGCGCTTTACGTACCTGCTTCATCTCTTCAATGGCTTTAGACAGCTGGCGTTCACGACTCAATTTAAGGCGCTCAAGCTCTAGACGTTGAGAAACCCCAAAGCCCATATCCTGCAGCAGAATGTCATCACCCGCGTTTTTCTCTTGATTTAGGCCAGCTCGAACCATGTCTAATTTGAGTGTATTGTACTCACTCGCGGGAACAAGAATCGTATTGCCATCCAGCTTGTAATCCAGCTTTTGCTGATCAAGATAATCAAGTACAGGAATAAGTTCTTCCGTTTCGTATGCACCAAGCGGGCGCATTTCAGGCTCTTTAACCCAGAAGAACAGCATGACGATCAACGCCACACAGATTGAAATAGAGAGGACTAAGACAACTTGACGCAGTAGATCAAGATCACCCACTGCCATATCAAATTTGGAACTGCTTTTTTCATCCAGATCTGGATTTTGCACACCTGAATCAAGATCAGATGTCGCCAGCATAGTGCTGTCCGCACCACCGTCAGCGACGGTAAGGTCTGTTGATTGATTTTGCTCTGACACAGATGACACCTATTCTTACACTGGCATGTTCATCAATTCTTTGTACGCCTCAACAAGCTTGTTACGTACTTGAATTGTCGCTTCAAATGCAACACTAGACTTGTTACGAGCGATCATGACATCCGATAACGACACATTTTCGTCACCGCGGTCAAAGCGCATTTGAAGGTTACTGGAAGTTTTAGACAAGCCGTTAACGTTGTTGATCGCATTATTCAGTAGCTCACCAAAATCAGCGCCAACCGTATGCCCAGTCGCAGCGGGTTTAGTGTTACCAGCTTCAAACATCATTGCTTGCATTTCGCTTTGGAAACCATCAATTTTCATCGATACCTCGGTCGTCAACTCTTTGACTAAAACTTTTGTTGTAATTATGACGCTGCAAAGTGTATGCCATATCCATATGAGCGTCGAAAATAGCATGTTAGTTTGGAATATCAATACCCGCATCACGCATTTTTGCTAACTTATAGCGCAAAGTACGCGGACTAATTCCTAACTTCTCAGCCATCTCTTTTCGACGACCATTACACTCAACTAAGGTTTCAAGAATAATCGCGAACTCTTGGTCTCTTAGTTCACCACCTAATCCACCAACTGAGGAAGCAACTTTGGTCGAATCGACTTCGGCGACAGGCTGGATGACAGGTACTCGAACATCTTGATTTTCCACTACCTGCTGAAGCCCTGATGCGTCTTGCCAATCCAAGCCCTCAAGTAAAATATGTTCAGCGCCAATATGATTGTTTTCACTTAGAATAAGAGCTCGTTGTACAACGTTATCCAACTCGCGTACGTTGCCTGGCCATGAATAACTGATTAGCTTGTTCACTGCATCATTCGAGAGCGAAGGCACTGGCATACCAAGTTTTTTACAGTTTCGCTCGATTAGGTGCAGAGCTAAAGGTTCAATATCTCCTTGGCGCTCACACAATGCAGGCCAAGCAATTGGGAAAACATTAAGGCGGTAATACAAGTCTTCGCGGAAGTTACCCTCTTGAACATACTGTTTCAAATCGCGGTTACTGGTTGCTAGCACACGCACATCAAGCTTAATACTTTTACGGCTTCCCAAGCGTTCTACTTCACGCTCTTGAAGTACACGTAGTAGCTTAGCTTGGAGGTTTAAATCCATCTCACTGATCTCATCCAGCAAAATGGTCCCGCCTTGCGCTTGTTCGAATTTACCAGGACAGGCTTGTACCGCTCCAGTAAACGCACCTTTCTCATATCCGAATAAGGTCGCTTCGAGCATATTATCTGGAATCGCCGCACAGTTAATTGCGACAAATGGGCCGTCTTTACGATTCGAAGCGTTATGAATGTAGCGCGACATCACTTCTTTACCAGAACCACTAGGCCCCAACACCATCACACTTGCATCGGTTTTAGCAACTTTGTCTGCTAACGCTAGCAATTTAATGCTTTTCTCATCCGCCACCACTGCGTCGCCGTTATCATCTGATTTCACGGGCGCATAACGACTTACCATATTGAGCAACACTTCCGGAGCAAATGGTTTAGCCATATAGTCAATGGCCCCGTCTTTCATTGCCGACACAGCATCTTCGATATTGGCATACGCCGTCATCAACAAAACCGGAAGATTTGGCCAATGTTGCTTTATGTTTCGCAGCAGTGCGAGACCGCCCATCCCGGCCATTTGCACATCAGAGACAACGATATCAACACTATTCGATTTGAGCTTCACCAAAGCGTCTTCGGCGCTATCCGCTTCTAACCATTCGTAACCAGCTAAAGCGAGCGTGTCGACTAGGGCCTCACGTAGACCTTCATCGTCTTCAACAATCAGTACCTTACTTTGAGCCATTATTACTCTCCAGTCTCAATTTGTTGTTCAGAAGTAGCTTGACGCTCCAATGGGATGCACATGGTAAAGCACGCACCATCACCTTCTTCTGAGATCAGCTCTAACCTTCCGTCGTGTGCACGACAAACCATTTGTACTACCGCTAAACCAAGGCCAGTTCCCTGTGAGCGTGTAGTAAAGAAAGGTTCCATTATTTTGCTTTGTAGCTCTTTCGGCACACCAGGTCCACTGTCTTGTACCGAAATTTTTAATTCATTGTTTACCGGGCGGAAAAACACATCAATTTGCGATTCTTTTCCCGCAATTTGAATAGCATTCATCACAAGGTTGCTCAACGCAGAGGCAATCGCATTGGCGTTACCAAGTAGTTGAGTATTCTCGTTTTCAACTTCAATAAAATAGTCAATGCTGTTGTTCTTCAAGGCCGTTTCTACCATTGGCGAGTACTCTGTAACCAAATCGGAAATACTAAATGGTTTTACGACTTTGTTGTCCCCACCTTTCGCAAATAACAGCATGTCGTTAACTTGTTTTTCTAGATCGTGCAGACGATCCATTAGCTTGGTTTGAAAACGATCTTTTGTCGCAGGTGGTAAATTAGGTGCACCTAGATTCGAGGCGTACAGCATTGCACTTGATAACGGTGTTCTCACCTGGTGGGCCAAGGATGCAACCATGCGGCCAAGAGAAGATAAGCGTTGTAGATCACTAATACGTGACTGCAATAGGCGTGTTTCAGTCAAATCGGTAATTAAAATAAGTTGACCTGTAGCCGAAGCCGATATGGCCAGACGTACCTTGCGACCATTACGCAATGATATTTCGTGACCATCATCTTCACGAGGAGCAAAAGCCTGTTGAATTACTTCAAACCACTTCTCACCAACCAGTGGCAATTCGAGTAGACGCTGTGCTTCTGGGTTGGCTTCACAGACAGTGCCTTGAGTATCAAGCAATATCACGCCAGCTGGCATAACATCTAATACTTGCTGATAGCGTTCGACTTGTTCTTCTAAAGTACCTAGAGAAGTTTGGTTATCAGTAACTGAACTGGGCTGCATGACGTATTTCTGCCTTAAAAACTACAATAGCCTAACATACAAAAAGTATGCCAGGCTATTTTATATATTTATCAATCACTTAACAAAAGGTCGATAAATTGACAGTCTGATTATTGCCTAACGCTGAAGGTTATACTTACGCATTTTCTCAACTAAAGTCGTTCGACGCATACCTAGCATATCCGCTGCTCGTGCCACAACACCACCTTGTGCTTCTAGGGCTTGATTAATCATATTAACTTCTAAATCAGCTAACATTTCTTTCAAGTTAACCCCTTCCGGCGGTAAATTCTGTGGTGCAGACTCACTGTCTTGGAAGATATCACTCGATTCCAAGCTAAAATCTTCAGAAAAAATATCATAGAACGCGTCGCGCTCTTGCTCTTCGACAGATTGCCCTGTGTTGTATCCTGGTTGGAACTCAGGGATATCACTGTATCGATACTTAGTCGGTAAGTGATTAACGTCAACCAAGCTGTTTGGATACAGAATGATCATGCGTTCAACCAAATTAGCCAACTCACGTACGTTACCTGGCCAGTCATGCTCCATTAGCGAGTTAATCGCTCGTGGTGTAAAGCATATAGGTTGCGCACCTTCGGCTTCCATTCGAGTCATCAGCTCTTGCAAAAGAAGTGGAATGTCATCTTTACGATCACGCAGAGCTGGCATTTCGATAGGAAAAACGTTTAAGCGGTAGTAAAGATCTTCACGGAAGGATTCGTCATCGATCATCGACTCTAAATTGCGATGAGTTGCCGCGATAACTCGCACATCCACTTTAATTGTCGTGTTACCACCTACGCGCTCAAAACAACGCTCCTGTAAAACACGCAGCAGCTTCACCTGCATCGGCATTGGCATGTCACCAATTTCATCTAAGAAAAGGGTACCACCTTCTGCTAGCTCAAAACGACCTTTACGCGAGGTGATTGCACCTGTAAAGGCCCCTTTCTCATGGCCAAATAATTCGCTTTCCAAAAGATCTGGTGGAATTGCACCACAATTAATCGGAACAAATGGCCCACTGCGGCGAGCTGAATGATAGTGAATGTTACGAGCCACAACCTCTTTGCCCGTCCCTGATTCGCCAAGAATCAGAACATTCGCTTCTGTTCCAGACACTTGCTCGATTAAATGGCGAACCTCTTTAATTCCAAGGCTTTGACCGACTAAACTGCGGAACAAGGTGTTCTTACGGGCTGAAGAAACAACATTCATGCCTTTACGGCCAAGAAAGTCTTTACAGTGACGTAATGCTTCACTTAACTGCGGGTAATTAAGAGGATAATCCAATTCGCCAACGTAATGCGTCAGCTCTTCTACTGGATATGAATGTTTGCCTGCAATAAGTAAAGGGATATGGTTAGCGCGGGATAGCTTCTCGCTTAGGTTAGCAGGAAGCGTATGGTCAGTAACAGAACCGACAATACAGCCAGCCCAAACTGCTGACCAGTCGATATCTTCGACCTGATCAGAGCTGATCGCTTCGCACTGCTCTCCAACAAATTCTAAAATATTACTGAGATTGGTTCGCGCCTGAGCGTCGTCCTCAATCACAAGTAGTTTCGCTAAACCTTGCATAGGTGAGAATAATTGCCTTTATTTTGAAACGTTGTGGCTGGTTTATGTTTCTAACGTCACTTCTAACTATAGATCAGAACTAACGATACACAATCAATAAATTTCAGCAACAAAATAAGCCACTAGGCTAGTTAGTGGCTTCTATTCTATTTGATAAAAAAAATAAGGCAACCAAGCAATTAGTTGGTGTGATGTTAAGCCAAAACCAATTGGCTCAATTTTGGTTAGATAAGCAACTAATTGGTGATTATTTGACTCTAAATTCCGACATCTGACGCAGTTAAATTATGAAATTCATTTGGAATTTGGTCCCAAGCTGACTTAATTTCACGAATAATCTCAATTACATCATCGATCTGTGTAGGATTATTCAGATGATTCGCTTCTGTGATCTGAGTAATCATAAATTCGTAAAGCTGATCTAAGTTTTGAGCGATGTCACCGCCGTCATCCATAGACAGACAACTACGTAGGCTGATAATGATATCTAACGCTTTACCAAGACGCTCACCTTTCACGGGAATGTTGCCTTGCTCCATCGCCGCTTTACCCTGAATTAAACGCTCGATCGCACCAGCCATCAGCATTTGAACAATTTTATGCGGGGAGGCCGCACTCAGTTGACTATCAACTGATACCTTTTTGTAAGCCTGTAGTGAACCACGCATAAACAACCCTCTCTATAAAAATTTTTTGTACTGCTGGACAGAACGTTGTCCGTGTCGAAACTTTTGTAACGACTTTCCTATCTCGGCTGTTTTTAGCTGCATCAGCTCGACGATAGCTTGTGTTTCTTGTATAGCTGTCTGCCATTGAGTTAACGTCGCAAGCTCAGCGTCTTGTTCTATCAAGCTTAACAAGTTCTGCAATATCTGTTCCCTTGTATCGACCATTAACAGGATATCTTCAGTTTCAAATGAATCTTGCGTAATTAGCGATGATAATTTGTGATTTAAATCACACAAAAGTAGCAGTTGTTGCTCAAATTCCTCAGCCAAGTGCATTCATCATCCCCGCCAGTTGGGACTGCATTTTACTGGTTGCGTCTTGCATCGCCGTAAATTTGGCGTGTGTACGTTTCTCTAAACTTTCCATACGGCGATCCAATGCCGCTTGATCATCTTGCAACTTATAGGTTTGCTCTAACATGCTCTTTTCACGAGTACGAATTGAGCCTGTTACGCCGGTCAGCCCTTGAATCGCGTCTTCTACTTTTTTAGCGAAGCCTTGGTTACCACCAAAGAAGTCCTCTAACTTGTTAAAGTTATTGTTCAACTGGCGATCAAGCATCTCGTAATTGATCTCTAGACTGCCTTGCCGAGTGGTCGTCACACCAAACTCCGTCAATGTCTTAAGGTCTTCTGGTGCAGGCTCGACATCTGATGAAAAGACAGATTTTAAACGCGCATCGGCATTTCGTACGACACTGTCGCCAGACAATGGGCCAGCCATACCCGTTCGAGGGTCAACCCCTGCCAGCTCTTTCGATAACTGGTAGAACTGGTTGTAGGCAGCAACAAAACGTTCAATATCATCACGCACCCCTTGTCGGTCATATTCAATATCAATCTCTGAAACAGGCTTACCAACCTCGGTGCGACCTTTAAGGGTTAAATCCACCCCTTCGATTGCATCTTCAATGATATTGTTGTTACTCGACAGTTGGGCCACGCCATCAAGCATCACTTTAGCATCTTGAGCGCTTTGTACTTCAGTCATACCGTTGTAGGTATCAAATGATGCTTGCGCTGCTTTTAAATCCGCTTGAGCTTTGTCAACTCGCTCTAAGTACTCACGTTCTTCTTGAGTCAGCTTTGCTCGTTCAAGCTGTTTCGCTTGTTCAGGAGTCAGTTCACCACTGGCGACTTTTCGCTCTATCTCGACCTTTTCGTTGATCAACTTTTGCTCGATCTGAGCTTTCTCTTCTTCGAGCTTAGTCTGCGCTTCTTTTGGCGTAACATAAGAGTCAGTTAGAGTTCCTGAAGCCGTGTTCGACCAGCCGGGAACATCGCTCGACTTCTCAATCGCTTTGTTGTCTAACTCTGGTTCTGGCTCCCAATAGGAATCAAGCAGTGTCCCTGATGCTGTCTCTGTCCATCCTGGGATACGATCCTGCGGTTTTAGGTATTTATTTGCATCAACGCCCGCTTTTGCAGCGGCCGCGGCAGCTTGATTTGAAAGTTCATTGTCTGCGCTCGCGTCTTTGGCGGCTTTAGGATCGGCTTTGATTGCCGCTTGTTTTGAACTATCGGCAATCTCTTGGTCGACAATTTTTGCCGCTTCAATGTTTCTTTGAGCGATCTTGTCTGCAAATTCTTGCTCTTTAGTTGAAAGCGGGCTTAACAGTTCTTGAGCTGCCGCGCGCGCTTTCTCTAAATCTTTTACGCGCTGCTCGAGTGTTTTGTACTCGAGTAGTTTGAGGTTATCGCCTAGTTTAGCGTCTGCGATAATAGAAAGGTCGTTCGCTTCACCGGATTTGGTTGAAGCGACAATAAGACGCGGGCCTTCGGTATCATTAATTATTGATGCGCGAACGCCTGGATTAGATTTGCTGTTGTTGATGCTACGTACCACATCAACCAGTTTTGAGTTTTCTGCAACTTCAACGGTGAATTTCTTGTCACCAAGTGAAACCTGCAGCTTACCAGAACCAAACTTTGCATCTTCAGGGAGAACATCCGAAGCAATTTTATGACTCTGAGCAAGCTGCAACACATCGATAGCATAGCGACCAGCGATGGCATCAGTGGTTGCTGTCGCTGATACGA
>NZ_CFHWOM010000090.1:0-8691 GCF_984391705.1 Vibrio sp.
GAAGCCATCGTTTTTAGTACATTCATTAATGAAGCTAAAAACGGGTTTACAAATTCAGCGCGCATAACTTTCTTCTATATCTTTATTTCGCTTTATTCAGTTGAACAGTTTTTACAAACACCATGCGACTCAATTACATGATTGGTGATAGTAAATCCGTGCTCTTCTGCATTGTTAACTAGTAAGGCTACCAAACTATCATCTAGCAGTTCAATAACATTACCGCATTTATCACAGATAAGCATATGTGAATGATGCTTATGGGCGTTACAAGAACCACATTGTATATAGCTATTAGTGGACTCGACTCGATGTATAAACCCTTGCTCTAACAAAAAATCCAAAGCTCGATATACAGTTGGAGGTTTTGCTTGAGGTTCGGTTTGTTTGAGATCTTCTAACAGCTCATAAGCACTCGATGCTTTTGGACTTGCGCAGATCAACTCAAAAACACGTTTTCGTTGTGAGGTTAATCTAACTCCGCGAGCGGCGCATATCTCTTCTATTTGTGTGACTAGCTGTTGATCCAAACTGCTCACCATTACTCATGGACATTTTTAATAATATACCATTTATTGAGGTTTATCGTTGATCTATGGGTAATTTATGATTGCTTACTCAGTAAGTTACCCTGAGATGTCCCTCTGGTTTGTGTTGCTTAAGTTACTCTATGTTGAGCAAAAACGAAACAAGTTAAGTGATGAGCCGTTCTATTTTTCATTAAGCACTCCGCTTTGTTCTATATATGATAATGCATCTAGCGAGGTCATCGTTAAAAAGGAGTGGTGTGCAATCCCTATTGTTCACGGCTTCAAGTTGAGTGTGCGTAGCTTTAGGATACCAGTAGGCTAAAAGCTCACGAAGCTGTTCTTACATGCATTGTTTATGGGGTTATTTTAAATTAATTCAATTACTTGTGTTAAGTTTGTGTGATTGGTGGAGCTTTGGGGTTGCTGGTGGTAAAAAGCTTCTTTATCCATTTACGGCTTAAAATCAGAGGATTAACTTTATCTTGTTAGAGTGAGGAGAGTTGAAATGTCTGCTGATTCTTTTTCCTGAATGTTTCCTCTTCTGTGTGTATAATCGCGGATTCTGTTTTGACCACGATGCTCACTGTATAGCGAGACTCACCTTATGAAACCTGACAATACTAGTAAATACGCGGCTAACCGCTTTTCCATTGCACCCATGCTCGATTGGACGGATCGCCATTGCCGTTACTTCCACCGTTTGCTGACTAACGAAACTCTGCTTTATACAGAGATGGTTACTACAGGTGCGATCATTCATGGTAAAGGTGACTTTTTAGCGTATAACGAAGAAGAGCATCCAGTGGCGCTCCAGCTCGGGGGCTCCAACCATCAAGATTTGGCGACTTGCGCCAAGCTAGCAGCAGAGCGTGGCTATGATGAAATTAACCTAAACGTTGGTTGTCCATCTGACCGTGTACAGAACGGTCGTTTTGGTGCATGCCTAATGGCAGAGCCTCAGTTGGTAGCAGAATGTGTTGCTGCAATGCGTGATGTGGTGGATGTTCCGGTAACAGTCAAAACGCGTATCGGTATTGATGATCAAGACTCTTATGAGTTTCTGACCGACTTTGTTTCTATCGTTTCTGAGAAAGGCGGTTGTGAGCAGTTCACTATTCATGCCCGTAAAGCCTGGCTCTCTGGTTTAAGTCCCAAAGAAAACCGAGAGATCCCGCCATTAGACTACCCACGGGCGTATCAGCTGAAAAAAGATTTTGCTCATTTAAATATCGCAGTGAATGGCGGAGTTAAAACACTGGCAGAAACAAAAGAACATCTAGAGTTTCTCGATGGAGTTATGGTTGGGCGCGAAGCTTACCAAAATCCTTATCTGTTAGCAGAAGTGGATCAGCAGATTTTTGGTTTAGATAAACCAATCAAAAAACGCTCTCAGGTAGTAGAAGAAATGTACCCTTACATAGAAGCTCAGCTTTCTAAGGGGGCCTATTTGGGTCACATTACTCGTCATATGATTGGTCTATTTCAAGCGATGCCCGGTGCTCGTCAGTGGCGACGTTACATCAGTGAAAATGCGCATAAGCCAGGCGCAGGCATAGAAGTTGTTGAAACGGCACTGGCAAAAATTCCTCAAGAATTGAATGTGTAAAATTTACCATGTAGATGGTTAAAATTACCTTGTATAGAATAATGAAGAGCACTTATTTAAGTGCTCTTTTAATTTTTATTTAAATAAATTAGTCGGTTAGGTTTTTTTTCTAAGTTGGCACACATCCTGAAAGATGTAGTTTAAACAAAGGAGAAGCGTATGTTTGAACTAATCTTTATCTTAGTATTTACCGCTACACTGCTAGTCACTGGCGTAACGATGCTAACAGTATTTGCTGCTGTTGCATTTTCTATCGTTGTCATGGTGCTACTTGGAATGTTAGGCGCGGTACTCAAATTACTGCCATGGTTAATCGTCATCGCGCTTGGTATTTGGTTTTTTAAATCGCATGTAGCTCAAACTCGCTAGTTGCTATCCGATAGAAAAATTTGCTGGCATAGGGTGTGTGTATGGTAGTATTCGCGCATATCGTATACATCTCCTCTTGATAGCCATTCAATCAAGAGGAGTCTGGCACCACTATTGGGAGAAACAAGTTCATGGGTTTTAAAACCGCTGCCGTACTAGCTGCTGCTGTCATGTCAGTACCAGCCTTTGCTGATGAGTCATCGCTGACGACAAAAATTGGTGCTGAGATGTGGTGGCCAGGAACCAAGGTAAATGAAGTTCGCCGTGATAGTGATACTACTCCTAGTTTTTATGCTGCCATTGAGCACAATGTAAAGTATGTTCCTGATGCGAGAGTTCGTTACTCTAGCATTGATGCAGACTACATGGCTTTTGATAAACTAGATTTAACGCTTTATTACCGCATTTTTGAGCATGACTTAATGCATTTTGATGCGGGTGTGACTTTTAGTGATTTGTCTAACACTAAGTACATCAATGCTGAAGATGCAACACGTAATGCTACCTATGATGGCATGATATGGGCTTGGTATGGATATGCTGAGTTAACAGTGCCTGATACGTCTATCGATATTATTGGCGAAATGAATTTTGGCGATAACAACGGTATTAAGAGCACAGATTTGATGGCTGGTGCTCAATACCGAATGGACTTAGATGGTAATCAACTCGCTTTTAAAGGTGGATATCGAGTGATTGATTTGGAATCAGAAGATTTCCGCGTTGCTGGTGGTTCGGACTTAGGTAAACCTTTTGTCTTCGCTGACGGTTGGTTTGTAGGAGCTGAATTCAGCTTCTAAATTTGATATCGAATTCAAAAAACGCCGCTATTTATATAGCGGCGTTTTTTTATACCTATTAATTATATAAATAAGTAAATGCTCGCACTTTTGCCGCTTTCAACCATCCTTACTCTAGGAGCGTTGTGTCTGGCAGAGAAAGGAATCTCATGACGATTACTGAGCTAAGAAACTTATATCGAGAAAATAAGCTGGTAGAGGCCATCATTGAACCGTCTGCGCAAGAAGGGGCATGGATTGTAGAATTTCGCCATGCACGCGGAGGGTTTGTTTTACTTACTGACTCTCATGGTGAGGAGTGCCACTATATCGATTTGGATCTCGCTTCTAAATCAGCAATGGCCGTTGGTTTTAAACAAGTGAGAATTGAAGCCAAATAGCACAGGAAATTGCTCTCTTTCTAAATCCTTTAATTCCAAAAGTTATAAAACATTCACTTCTATTCTTTCTTGTTATTAAAGAGAGTGGTTAATCTATCATCACGCAATGAATAGGGATGTCGTGACCATGTCTTTAAATAAGAAAGAGTCCTCAACAAATAATGGACCTTCTCAGCAAGAATTACCGTCCATCGCTGCTCCTTTGAATGATCAGCAGCTTGGTTCTCTTCAACAAACAGTATCGGGTCTTTCCTCACAACAGCTTGCATGGGTGAGCGGTTATTTTTGGGGATTGTCACAAGTTCAGCCTCAAACCACTGGGGCGGCAACGCCAATCAGTCAGGCTGCCGCTGCAGTATCGGCTAAGCCTGCAGGTAAGTTATCTATTATCTACGCTTCTCAAACTGGTAACGCAAAAGGTGTTGCTGAAGCTCTGGAACAAGAAGCGAAAGCTCAAGGCATCGAAGTCGCACTGTTTGATGCCAGTGACTATAAAGGTAAGAACCTAGCCAAAGAAACTCACGTTATTATCGTTGCCTCGACTAACGGTGAAGGTGAAGCGCCAGATAATGCGATTGAGCTACATGAGTTCTTACAGTCAAAGAAAGCGCCTAAGTTACCAAACCTGAAATATGGTGTGATTGGCCTGGGTGACTCGAGCTATGAGTTCTTCTGTCAAACTGGTAAAGATTTTGATGCTTACTTAGCTAAGCAGGGCGCGACAGCCTTCATTGATCGTATCGATTGTGATGTTGATTACGAAGCGCCTGCATCTGAGTGGCGAGCAAAAGCGCTCGAGACAGTGAAAGATGATTTGTCTTCTGGTCAGGAAGCAGATGTTGTTCAACTTCCTGTCGCTCAGGCGGCGGCTCACTCTCTGTACTCTAAGCAAAAACCTTATACCGCTACTCTACTCACTAGCCAGAAAATCACTGGTCGAGACTCTGGTAAAGATGTTCGCCACGTTGAAATTGATTTGGATGGTTCAGGTTTAACTTACCAACCTGGTGATGCTTTGGGCGTTTGGTTTGAAAACAGCTCGGAATTGGCTAATGCCATCCTTAATAAAGTCGGCCTTTCGGGTGTTGAGAGTGTTGAAGTTGATGGTGAGAGCCTTTCGATTCATAGTGCTCTCGTTAGCAAGTATGAAATTACCGCGGCTAATCCGCAGCTTGTAACCAAGTTTGCCGAGCTATCTGGTAGTAAAAAGCTTGAGAAGCTGGTGGAAGATAAAGACAAACTTCGCGAATACGCAAGTAACACTCAAGTTGTGGATGTTCTTTCTGAGAAGAAAACCAAACTCTCTGCGGATGATTTGCTTGGTTTGCTTCGTCGCCTAACGCCGCGTCTATATTCGATCGCATCTAGTCAGACAGAAGTTGATGAAGAAGTGCATCTAACTGTTGGATTGGTTGAATATGACAAAGGTGATGAAAAACGTTTTGGTGGTGCGTCTAGCTTCCTATCTCAACGTCTGGAAGAAGGCGGTGAAGTGAAAGTATTTGTCGAAAACAACAACAACTTCAAACTACCTCAGGATGACAACACTCCAGTGATCATGATTGGCCCGGGTACAGGTATTGCTCCATTCCGTAGCTTTATTCAGGAGCGTGACAATCGTGATGCCGAAGGTAAGAACTGGTTATTTTTCGGTGACCGTACCTTTACTCAAGATTTCCTATATCAAGTTGAATGGCAAAAGTATCTTAAGTCTGGATTGTTAAATCGTCTTGATGTGGCTTTCAGTCGCGATCAAGCTGAGAAGGTCTATGTTCAGCATCGAATCCTAGAGAATGCAGAGCAAGTATGGCAATGGATCCAAGATGGCGCGTACATCTACGTTTGTGGTGATGCAACTCGCATGGCGAAAGATGTTCATGAAGCTCTGATTCATGTTGTGGAGCAGCATGGCAAATTATCACGCGATGACGCAGAAGAATTTATCAACGACTTACGTAAAGCAAAACGTTACCAAAGGGATGTGTACTAATGAGCAATAAGCAGGAAGTATTGGGCGAAGTTCTAGGGCCTCTTTCGGATAACGAGCGCCTAAAAACTCAGAGTAATTTTTTACGTGGCACGATCGAGCAAGATCTTCAGGACCGTATTACGGGTGGATTCACTGCAGATAACTTCCAATTAATTCGTTTCCACGGTATGTACCAGCAAGACGACCGCGATATTCGCAACGAGCGTGCTAAGCAAAAACTGGAACCACTGCATAATGTGATGCTTCGTGCACGTATGCCTGGTGGAATCATTTCGCCAAAGCAGTGGCTAGCGATCGATAAGTTTGCAACTGAACATTCGCTTTATGGCAGTATCCGTTTGACCACACGTCAAACATTCCAGTTTCACGGTGTGCTTAAGCCAAACATTAAGCTGATGCACCAAACGTTGAACAGCATTGGCATTGATTCAATTGCGACTGCGGGCGATGTAAACCGTAACGTACTATGTACCACAAACCCCGTAGAATCAGAGCTGCATCAAGAAGCCTATGAATGGGCGAAGAAGATCAGTGAACACCTACTTCCTAAAACCAAAGCGTATGCTGAAATCTGGTTAGATGGCGAGAAAGTAGAAACAACAGAAGATGACGAGCCAATCCTGGGTAAGACTTATCTTCCTCGTAAGTTCAAAACGACGGTTGTGATTCCGCCACAAAACGATGTTGATGTTCACGCTAACGACCTTAACTTTGTTGCGATTGGTGAAAACGGTAAGCTGGTGGGCTTTAACGTATTAGTCGGTGGTGGTCTGGCCATGACTCACGGTGACACTTCTACTTATGCTCGCCGTGCCGATGACTTTGGTTTTGTTCCACTAGAAAAGACACTTGACGTTGCCGCTGCGGTAGTAACGACTCAGCGTGACTGGGGTAACCGTTCAAACCGTAAAAATGCTAAAACTAAATACACATTAGACCGCGTTGGTGTAGATGTATTTAAAGCGGAAGTAGAAAAGCGTGCTGGTGTGAAGTTTGGCGATAGCCGTCCATACGAGTTCACAGATCGTGGTGACCGTATCGGTTGGGTTGAAGGTATCGATGGTAAACACCATTTGGCACTGTTTATTGAAAACGGCCGCCTACTGGACTTCCCGGGCAAACCACTCAAAACCGGTGTTGCTGAAATTGCCAAAATCCATAAAGGTGATTTCCGTATGACGGCAAACCAGAACTTAATTGTTGCTGGTGTGGCTAAGAGTCAGAAAGCGAAGATTGAGAAGATTGCCCGCGAGCACGGTTTAATTGATGACAACGTGAGTGAACAGCGCAAAAACTCAATGGCGTGTGTGGCATTCCCAACCTGTCCACTCGCGATGGCTGAAGCTGAACGTTTCCTACCTCAGTTTGTTACTGATGTAGAGGGCATCCTTGAGAAACATGGTTTACCTGAAGAAGAAAACATCATCCTTCGAGTCACCGGTTGCCCAAATGGCTGTGGTCGCGCTATGTTGGCTGAGATTGGCCTGGTAGGTAAAGCTCCTGGTCGTTACAACCTTCACTTAGGTGGTAACCGTGCTGGTACACGTATTCCTAAGATGTATAAAGAGAACATCACAGACAAACAGATACTAGAAGAGATTGATCAGCTCGTAGGTCGTTGGGCTAAAGAGCGTGAAGCTGGCGAAGGATTTGGTGATTTTGCTATCCGTGCTGGCATCATTCAAGAAGTCAAAGTATCTAAGAGGGACTTGCATGCTTGATTCTGTCGCTTCCAAACCGAAGTTAGCAGAACTGCTCTCATTAACTAAGACGGAGCAAATACTCCGTCTTGCCGAAATTAATGGAGAGTTAGAGAAGCTAACCGCCCAGCAAAGAGTGGCCTGGGCACTAGAAAATCTCGAAGGTAAGTTTGCGGTGTCTTCAAGTTTTGGTATTCAAGCTGCAGTTATGCTGCACCTTGTTACTCAACAGGCTCCGGATACTCCGGTTATTCTGACTGACACTGGTTACCTTTTCCCTGAAACCTATCGTTTTATCGATCAGTTAAGTGAACAGCTAACCCTGAACCTAAAAGTTTATCGTGCGGCTGAGAGCTCTAACTGGCAAGAAGCTCGCTACGGAAATCTATGGGATCAAGGTATAGAGGGAATCGAAAAGTACAACAAGATAAATAAAGTTGAACCGATGCGCAGAGCGCTCGATGAGCTCGAAGTAGCAACGTGGTTCTCGGGCCTGCGTCGCGAACAATCTAAGTCGCGTACCAACTTACCTATCTTGTCGATCCAAAATGGCGTATTCAAGTTCTTGCCGGTAATCGATTGGACTAATAAAGATGTCCACTATTACTTAGAAGAACATGGCTTGCCTTATCACCCACTGCGTGAAGAAGGTTACCTGTCGGTAGGTGATATTCATACGACCAAAAAGTGGGAGCCAGGAATGAGTGAAGAGGAAACTCGCTTCTTTGGTTTAAAGCGTGAGTGTGGACTTCATGAAGATGATGGTAACGAACAAGATGGTTCAGGTATCTAATTTATTCTCTTCTATATAGAAGAAAGGCCGCAATGCGGCCTTTTCTTTTTGCTGAAAATAGCGATGTGTGGATAACTCTGTGGGTATTATGTTTGCTTTCTAGGGGTAAAGTTGGACAAATAAGGCTTTGAGCGAAAAGTCGGCGTTTAAGTGTTATTTTTGCAATTTTTTCAAAATAACGCTTGCCAATGTGAGCGCGATCTCTATAATGCCTCCTCGTCGACAGGGCAAGAGCTCATAAGGGTTCAAGCAAAGTCGGCACGGTTTACTAGCCAAGTGGTAACGCTTGAAAAAAGTTTGAAAAAAGTGGTTGACACTAAAACTTAACTCGCTAGAATGGCCGCCTCTTCCGAAGTGATGCGAATCACAAAGAAGAAAGCTCTTTAACAATATAAACCTATCAATCTGTGTGGGCACTCGTTGATGATAATCCAAATAGATACTTCGGTATCAAATTAGGTTTCAATGAAACGAAGTGACCATTGAATCGAAAGGTTCAGCACAGTCAATTCAAACATTACTT
>NZ_CFHWOM010000091.1:0-6053 GCF_984391705.1 Vibrio sp.
CGCCGAGGGATTTTAAATCCCTTGTGTCTACCAATTCCACCACCAGGGCAACGCATTAAGCGATGGTACACCACCATTCCGTTGGGCTTCCCCTTGGAACGAGGTGTACTTTAACTGATTGATTTTCTACGTCAACCAATAAACTCGCTCAATTTGTCTGAGTGCTGAAAAAACCGACTCTAGCGATTGAATTTTGATTAACACCGTCAGTTTTCAACCACTTTCAGGCATTATTAACAGTTGATAGACGAGTAATAGATATCATCTTGGGTTGTACGTTCGAAAACAAATTCTAGTGTTTTACCTGACTCGTCGCTAATCAGTATGGTTAAATGCTCTGGCGTAACTTTCAATGGTGGGTAAGTTACTTCGTACCATGAACGATAAATGCCTTCTGAATCGAGATACTTGGATGTCAGCCTAGTCTTGCTCTCACCAGCCATTATTGCACCGCTTTCAGTAATGACTTGAGTATCGTTTATTTCACTTTGCTCACTGCTTGATTCTAATACAGTGACAACTGATATCGCGTTTTCTGCATCACGAGTCGGATAAACGCTGATTTTATGGTTCGCATAGCCTTGCTCTAACCCATCGTGTTTTGCTTTGTGGTATCCACAACTTGCACTTGCGGCTGGCAACTGGCCTTGCTTTGCAATCGGCTTATAGTAGTCGCGTGTTGTTGGGTATAGAACGCAACCCGCAAGTAAAGTGCTCATTAAAATGACCAACCAAAATCTATTCATATAACAACTCCAAAAAAGTTGGAATAATTATGAACAGTGTTTTATTGAAAGGCTACTACTAATTACAAATGCTTACATTGCAAAAAGCACCACTAAAAAGTGGTGCTTTCTTGTTCACTTGCTTACGCAACCGTCGCCAAACAGGCAATCAGTTGCGACAGTACGCTTCCCAGAGCTTAAATGCTTGCTCATACGCATCGTCTCTATTACCAGTTTCGGCAAATAATGTGGCTGTCATAGTCGAAACAATACTATTGGCCATCATATTGTATTCATCTAGTTCTGTTCCTAATACGCACACTGCAGGCTGTGGTATATCCGTTAGCATTTGCGCTGTCCAATAATGGGATTCGACGCCGTTAGTATCGCTAACCCATACAGTTTGACTCACTTTTGGATTGTACTCGGATTCTCCAGACTGACCTTTAAACGAAACTACCGCATGGCGGGTAAGCCCTATCTCATCTTCAACTTCTGCGTGTAACTGCTGGAAACCTGGGTGGAAACTGCCACGAAGTCCAAGCTTTGCACCTCCGGGATTCAAAGCACGCACTACAGTGTTGATAGGTGTACGTAAACCATAACGATTTTTCCAGCTAATCATCGACGCAGCTTTAGGTGCAAAAGCTTCCAACGGCAGGTAAGCAATTGAATTGCTCTCCAGCAACTGCTTAGCATGTTCAGGAGATTCGGCTTTCTCGACACCCATTTGAGCTAAGTAGTCTTCGACATGTTCACGCCCAGCAGGCCTATCATGATAACCATGCATTAGGACTTTATAGCCCGCATTGGCAAGAATCTTTGCAGCAATTAAGTGCCATGGTTTACCCGCACTGGCACGCTTTCCAGCGTAGCATGGCCAATCGATATCAGCACCTAGACTAGGCACTCTTGATTGAAATGCTTTAACGAAACCCGCAATCTCCTGCTTGGTTTCGTTTTGTACTCGGATTAACATCAAAAGCATTGCCATCTGATCATCATCAAACTGATCATCAAGGTACTCATCCATGACTTTATAGGCTTGATCAAAGTTAAGGGGTTTTCGTCCCCGCTCACCTCGACCAACCGTACGTATACATTCCAAAATTGTGCTCATATTACTCCATGCGCATTATCTTTACGCTTGTTATCACTATTTGCGGTAGCTTGATTGCTTCATACCAGATATTCAAAGCCTACGTTTATTCTTGCACTATAGCCAGCTTAGAAATCACCGGAAACCGAGAAAAAGAACTGATCTTTACCTAGGCGTTTGTCTAAGCCGTTGGCATATCCAATAGTGACAGGCACAGTTAGGTTGTAGCCCATCTTCATTTCAAATGTGCTAGAAACCCCGATTCCCGTCAAAGCTTGATAACTGCCACTATTACTCCACGCACTTCCTGAATCAGCAAATACGGTCGCCGAAACATCGCCTAGACCTATTGGATATAGCCCCCAGTTACGCTCTACTCGTGCGAGCCATGAGGTAAACTCTAAACGTTGTGTAAAATAATGGTTACCAGCTTGCACCGTTTCGTCATAGCCTCTCAGAGCCTGAGTTTCTCGGCCAAATAATGCACTTTCATCACTTTTATCACTACCCCCTAGACGAAATCGCTTGGCTGCTTCATCACTGTAGCCACCAGCTAATCGTAGTGAAAGCGTTGAACGTCCGGGCAGGTCAAATGTTCCTCTCCATTGCGCTTGGTACTTGTTGCCTTCGTAATCGCTACTGATCAAGTCATTCGTTTCTGCGGTAACATCCAGATAATGCCCCCAGCCTACGCCCATTACATTTAAATAACTTTCTCTATTATCAAACGTTGCCGCCAACCCAATCAAAGTTTCTTCACGTTCAACGTAAGGCGTCGTAACAACATCTGGTGCTTGGACTTCACTTTCTTTTTCCCAAAACAAACCCGCCGCTAAAGAAAACTGATCTTCAAACGCATTAAATATGTGGTTACGTTGTAGAAGCGCATTATCACTCTGTTCAATTCTTTTCGATTCTATCCCGCCATCTTTAAACGTCGAAAAATCATGGCTTCTATTGATAGAAGCAAACCATCGATTGTCGTATAAATAACCAAAATGATACTGTCCTAGGTCGTTTTCTGTATCCCAGGCTAAATGAACCATATAGTTATGACGCCCTAACGCGTCAGAACCATTTGTCACTAGTCCTGCTAGCGATTGGTTTTCATCTAAGCTATAAACGGGCACCCAAGTTCGTGGCCTTAAACTGCTCCATGGCGAATAATCATAAACTTCACTTTTTTGTGCTGGATTAGGTGCAGGATCGGGATATTGGTAGCTGCCAATTAGTTCCTGCAGCTCAAAACGGTTTAATTCATTTGGACTCGTAATTGTACGTAGTGTGTAACCTTGGCTATCGTAACTTTGATAAACTA
Source organism: Vibrio sp. (assembly GCF_984391705.1). Taxonomy (NCBI): domain Bacteria; kingdom Pseudomonadati; phylum Pseudomonadota; class Gammaproteobacteria; order Vibrionales; family Vibrionaceae; genus Vibrio; species Vibrio sp. The sequence continues at coordinate 3,143 of NZ_CFHWOM010000091.1, forward strand.
AACCTAGCTCCCGCGACCAATCAGGCGCAAACGCTCCACCCACTTCTCGGGTTAACTGAGCCACTTCATTTGTTTTTAAATCTAGCCGATAAATATCAAATACACCGCTATAGTCTGCGCTATAAAGAATCGTCTCCGAATCAATAAATGCAGGTGAGTTCTCTACCGAACGAGTGTGTGTTATTCGTTGCCATTCTTTTGTCGTTAAATCCAGGCGCTCTATGTTCCAGCCGTCTCGCGCTCTCTTCACACTTGCGATTAAACGAGTACCATCAGGCGATACATCAAACCCACCTAGTACAACATTTTTTTCACCACGCCAAACCAGTTGATTGGGCTCTTCATCACTAAGACTCACCAACCAAAGTTCACTGAAACCATCGTTCTTGCGCCCGGCTATCGCCTTCTGACCATCTGGAAGCCAACGTACATCTCGAAAACGCTCACGTTCGGTTAATCTCTGCCATTCGCCATCGTTTAACCAAAACAAGTCAGTAATGCCTCGCCCATCAGCATAGTGAACTAATCGCGAGGCGATGATACCGGACACTCCATTAGCATCCATGGCGACTATCCCTTTCGACGGAGCAACATTTTCGGGTTTCGAATCAGACCCCATCGATACAATCTCATTTCTATCTTCACCATTGCGACGATTCACCAGAACACGCCCATCTGCCTGTGTTGTGGTTACTTGGAGAAACGGTACAGTTTGATTCAGAGCATTCCCTGTAACACGTTGTTCTTCCAACTCTTCAATTTCTAGTGTGAAGCGTTCGGTCAAATAGTCCTGGAATTGTGGCCAGATCTCTTCGAAAGACTCTCCAAAAGTATTTCTCGCGGTTCGATTAAGCAAAAAGAAAGGGAGTAGACGTCGACTGTAGTCGGTAAGAAAGTTTTGCACTTTCTCCTCACCATACCGTTGAACGAGGTAGTCAACAAAATAAGCCCCATAAAGATATTGATAGCCAAGAGGAAAGTGCTTGCTAGCAACAACAACCTGGTTGAGATCCTTTAGTTTCCCAGAGGCAACTTCCATCCTCATTTCCATTGGATAACTCGAGCCTTGCAAGCGCCCATAGCCAAGTTCTTGGTTCGTTTCCAAGTAGACCGCCAAGCCTTCAAGCATCATCGATGGCGTCAGGGTGTGAGGATATAGTAATAAATTACGACCAAAGACACTACGAAGAAACTCCGGAGCTCCACCTCCCATTTCAAGGTGCAATATGTGTACATATTCATGACGAATCAACAAATGGAGCCACTCATCATTACTTTCTAAACTGTTAACTTCGTCAGGTGGACTCATATAGAGTCTAATTTGAGGGTAAGGGATTACCGTAGCCCAACCGTTCGAGTAATCGAATTCGTCTACTAACACAATTTCCGTTTTATCTTTAGGTTGATAACCAAAAAATGGCGTCAGCTCTTTATGGACTTGTTCTGCGATATCTAGCGAACGCCCAGCTTGAACTTGGTGCCCTGAGCGAAAATGGATCAAAAAGTGTTCACTCTCTTGGGTTTGCCAAGCTTCATCCTGTTTGTCCCAAGCTACAGACGTGGCATGGCTATATGGAGTAATAAGCGGAAGCGCCAATGATGTGGCAATAGATAAAGCAAGTAAGTTTCTATTCATTTTGTAGAGATTCCATTCATCGGAATAATCGATAACCTTCCAGGCAAATGTACACTGTATCATTTAGATTTCAATGCCTGTTTTGCCTTTGTTTACAAAGAAGTAGCCGGTTCTATCCAATAAAACTAACACTTACAAAATTAAGGGTCTGCTGCTTTTTTGTCACTACCTCAATTCGATAAATGATCTGAGTTTTATATTCTTGCATGTCGTTATATGCGCAATATCAATTAGACCACACACCAAATATACACCACTTCAATTTGTCACATTAAAACAGTTGGTTATCGTAGAGTTAAAATTCCATTACCTACGAGCTCAACAATATTTGAGAAACACATCACATGAACAAGAACCATATATCTACAATATGCTAACTCAGTCGAATTTGATTACTACAAAACCCATATAGACGCCTTGCAAATTATAGACTTACGGAGATTTAATGAACTAGGAGTATTTAGTTTGAACTGGCTTAATGGATCGACGCAAAGTCGACGAGGTTCAACCTCTAACAAATTGCTGCGCAACAGCTTGGTGTTGTCATGCGCGTTGACACTATCTGCTTGTGGCGGAGGAGGTGGCGGTGGAAGTAGTGATAACAACAAAACTCACACCATTGCTCCTAGCTCACCAAATAGCTACCTGCCAACGTCGAGTGAATCAAAGTGGTATTACGGCAATAGCAGTGAAAGTACGTATGCGACGACCACCCAAGTAGGAGGGAAGACAGCCCAAGTCCTAAACTATCCGACTGGTGGTAAAGAGTATTATATCGCTACCGAAGACAGTATTTCTTTTGCTGGTTTCTATTCTCCTTCCACTCACGTGTCTGGCGTTGGTGATTTCAAGATTGACTTCCGCTTTGACGAGTCTATGCAGTTATTGGTCAGTAACACCCTACCAGACAATAGTCCGCGCTCGATACAAAGCATATCGACGTCAGGCACTGCTAACATCCAACCTACATACGGCAGTAATCCAATCAACGTATACGGGACAAGTACAGTTAACGGAACCGAAAGTGTCACTGTTCCTTTCGGTACATTCGACGCTACTCATGTCACTCTTGAGCTCTATATAAGCTCCACTATTGATGGTTACTACTTTGAAATTCCTTGGTTTGTCGATTTGTGGTTTGCTGACAACGTCGGCATCGTTCGCCGTGTACAGAATGGGGAACTTCTCGAGCTGACTAATTTCACTGGAGCTGCGGTAGACCCAGATGATAACGGGGGTTCTGAACCGACTGAACCTACTGAGCCTACTGAACCT
>NZ_CFHWOM010000091.1:6153-8591 GCF_984391705.1 Vibrio sp.
ACTGAGCCTACTGAGCCTACTGAGCCTACTGAGCCTACTGAGCCTACTGAGCCTACTGAGCCTATATTAGACACAGATGGTGATGGAATTGCCAATACCAATGATACCGATGATGACAACGATGGCGTATTGGATGTCAATGATCACTACCCACTCGATCCGACCCGTCATGACAAGCTTAAAGCAAGCTTAACAAGTGCTACCCTGTCTCATACGATTGGTTCTTCAGTGAAGGATGTTAAGCATCTTTCAATTACCGGAACTAACATCGATTGGTTGCTACTCGACAGCACTAGTTGGCTCTCAATCAGTGACAGAATCGGTACCGGTGATACTACAGTCGAGCTTTCGATCATCGATTACAACTTAACTCCAGGTTCACATTCCACCACTGTAACGTTACGTGATAGGACTGATGGTTCAGAATCACAGATCCAAATTTCAGCTGAATTTACTTTGCCCGAGTTAACACTGAGCAATGATAGCGTCACACTTGATATTTCGGATGGATTTGAGCCTGTTTCTGACAACCTCGACGTCAGCTTAAACACTGGTGACCGCGTTCACCTCGTAACAGTATCACTTCCTGCAGGTTTACAATCCTCCTCCGTATACGCTTCGAACACCGCTAAAACGCTTGATATAAATCTGACCTCCCAGGAGAATATAAGCGAAGGCCTTAACACCTTTACGGCAACGGCTTCAGCCCAAGTAGGTGATCACACTATCAACAAACAGTTTGACATCAATGTTCTTGCTTCTCGTCACTCACTCGTTGTGCCTGATCGCGGCGTGGCCTTAACTAAGTTTCCTACAAAGCAACGTCTGACTGCTGAAATCGATATCTTAGATAGCTACGGCTTTACAGACACTCTTTGGAAAGCTTCGACAGAAGCCCCTTGGTTAACAGTAACAAACTCTGGAACCACGTTAGATAAGCTACAGCTTTCTGCAGATACTAGCGGCTTAGCAAGTAACCAACTGCACGAGGCGGAAATTGTCGTCGTAGCAGATGACGCGAGTATTGCCAATAGCAATAGCATTCGTGTCAGCCTATGGGTTGGCGACACCGATCCAGCAGATAAGCAAGTAATACCAGAAAAAGCCAGCAATGTAGCCGCTGACCCTGTTAGACCTTACATATACATCAATGATGGTGCCGCTGACTCAGCTGAAATCAGCGTTTATCATAGCCATACTCAGGAGTACGTCGCAGGGCTATCTCCTGGCGCGACTCACCAGTTTGGTGAGATCAAAGTGAGTGAGGACGGGAGATGGTTGTACAGTGGCTTAGATGGCAACAGTATTGCTGTCTTTGATCTAACAACCTTTAACCTACATACGATTTGGTCAGGTAATGATGGGATCGCAGAGATGTTTACCATTACAGAGCCATCAGGTGTACCACTGATCGTTGCACCTGGCGGTAACGTTTACCACGCGAATACGGGAGCACGACTTAATATACGTGGTGATGGTCACTGGCTATCGGCATTCGCATGGTATCAAGGCGATAACATTCTTGCGGCCAGTCAGTTTGGTAATCGTTTCTGTTCGACAGAATCTGGCCTATCGCCATACACATTGCACTGTTATGAGCTTACCTACAACAGCTACCGCGACGATGTCAAAGTAGAACATATCGCTACAGCGCCACACGGTACAGATTCGTTCGCTACCGGCTTAGCCATCAACAACGATGGTAGCGTCGTCTATCCGGTTGGGTCCTCGCTGCTCGCTCTTGATGTCGATAGCATGCAGGTTACGCAGGTATTTACCACCGACGGATACGCCGCGGGCTCAGCAATGGGCGAGAACAACGAAGTTCATGCCACCACAAGTAACTACTATGGCGACAAAGATGTGTGGATCTTCAGGTCGGATGGCTCACAGCGTTACAGCGGTGACGCTTCAGGCGGTTACAATAGCATTTACAGTGAGCTTGATGTGTCAGGCGATGGATATCAAACCTATGTCATCGATGACAAGCAACTCATTATTATGAACAGCTATTAAACATCAATGCCCAGTCAACTGACTGGGCATTTTTTTGCGCCAGGCTGTTTCTTTTTCTGCAACCACAATGAACACCTTCAATACTGCCAAACTACTTCCTGACAAAATCGCCAGATACTACTGCGTCATCAAGGCTTTTAGATATCTAGAAAAGAACTAAGCAAAACGAAAAAAGCCCCGACATTACTGTCGGGGCTTTAAAATCATGGAGGCGCCTCCCGGAATCGAACCGAGGTCCACGGATTTGCAATCCGCTGCATAGCCACTCTGCCAAGGCGCCTTTATTTTTTTGCTCAGTTGAGCTGAATTGAGATGGTGCCCCGGGCCGGACTTGAACCGGCACAACGCGAACGTCGAGGGATTTTAAATCCCTTGTGTCTACCAATTCCACCACCAGGGCACACAAATTTCTTTGTGATGCC
>NZ_CFHWOM010000092.1:0-8395 GCF_984391705.1 Vibrio sp.
AATGGGTGCTCCAATGATTGCAGCTATCCTGTTCCTAATGCCTGTATTCGCGATGCAAAAAGTACCAGCAATGGCTAAGTACAAAACTTCAGCACCTGTGCAAGTTTTCACAGCTCTTTGTGGTATTGCGGCAATTACTTCTGTAATCTACGGCGCTCTTTAATCTAGACACTTTTATAAAGTCTGATTAATCCAAGAATATAACGATAATAACGAGCCTCCCTTTTCCCCTTGGGAGGCTTTCTTTTGAGGTAATCGATATGATTAGTGTTTTTGACATCTATAAAATCGGTGTTGGTCCTTCAAGCTCACATACAGTGGGCCCAATGAAAGCGGGTAAAGAATTTATTGATGATTTACGTTCAATGGGAAAATTGCGCGACATCACTAAAATCACCGTTGACGTATATGGATCACTATCACTGACAGGGAAAGGTCACCACACAGATATCGCTATCATCATGGGTCTTGCTGGCAACACTCCTGAGAAAGTAGACATCGACTCTATCCCGGGCTTCATTGCTCGTGTTGAAGAAACTGAGCGCCTTCCTGTTGGCATGCACTGTCACACAGTATCATTCCCGAAAGATGGTGGTATGAACTTCCATACTACTAACCTTGAGCTACACGAAAACGGCATGCAGATCCACGCTTGGATCGGTGAAGAAAAAGTGTATTCAAAGACTTATTACTCTATCGGCGGTGGTTTCATCGTTGATGAAGAGAACTTCGGTAAAGAAGAAGAGAACCCAGTAAAAGCGCCTTACGAGTTCACTACCGCTGAAGAGCTAGTGAACCAATGTAAAGAGAACGGTCTTTCAATCAGCACATTGGTTATGAAAAACCAAGCTGCGTTGCACTCTGACGAAGAGTCTCGCACATACTTCACGAACATCTGGAAGACAATGCGTGACTGTATGGATCGCGGTATGAACACTGAAGGCATTCTACCTGGACCTCTACGTGTTCCTCGCCGTGCAGCAGCGCTTCGTCAGCAGCTTCTAACCTCTGAGAAAACGACTAACGATCCTATGTCTGTTGTAGACTGGGTGAACATGTTCGCTTTCGCAGTAAACGAAGAAAACGCAGCTGGCGGCCGCGTAGTTACAGCACCAACAAACGGTGCGTGTGGCATCATCCCTGCGGTACTTGCTTACTACGACAAGTTCATTCAAACAGTAACAGAGAAAGATTACATCCGTTACTTTGCAGCTTCTGGCGCAATCGGTGGTCTTTACAAGCGTAACGCTTCTATCTCTGGCGCTGAAGTTGGCTGTCAGGGTGAAGTTGGCGTAGCGTGTTCTATGGCGGCAGCGGGCCTTGCTGAGCTTATGGGTGGTAGCCCAGAGCAAGTATGTATGGCGGCAGAAATCGCAATGGAGCACAACCTAGGTCTTACTTGTGACCCAGTTGCAGGTCAGGTACAGGTTCCATGTATCGAGCGTAACGGTATTGCTGCAGTGAAAGCAATCAACTCGACTCGTATGGCTCTACGTCGTTCTTCTGCTCCTACTGTTTCTCTAGATAAGGTTATCGAAACCATGCTAGAGACAGGTAAAGACATGAACGCGAAATACCGTGAGACTTCTCAAGGTGGTCTAGCTATCAAAGTCATTTGCTAATCCAAGCCATTGATTACAAAAAGGAGTGCATATGCGCTCCTTTTTTTGTGTCTGAATTCAATACTCACTTCATTTATACCGAATGGCAATTGTGAGATCCTCTGCATAAAAATATGAAAACTATCATTATAGACATCGATAAATGAGAGTTAGTTAAAACATATAGCTCAAACAAATGATTATCTTGTTGCTGATTTACTAATCCAATGAGAACTATTATGACAACAAAAATAACAAGTCTTACCCTACTCTCACTGCTTTGCTCTCCTGCTGCTTTATCACAGATCGCTAATGGAGACTTCGAGCAATGGAGTGGTAATGCTCCAACGAACTGGTCAACCATCGACTCAGGTATTGCGGTTTCACCTTCAAGTAACCAAGCCCTCTCTGGTGGCCTTTCTGCATTAATCTCTGTCAACACTGGGTCACAAAGCAATACTGACTTTCTTCAAACCATTAACGTAGAGCAAGGGAAAACCTACCCTTTTTCCGTCTCGCTTTACCATACAGAAGGCAAAGTCAAAGCACGCCTTTTTATCGACGGCTACCAAAACTATTCAGACCCAACAAAAACCAATCAATGGCAAACACTTTCTCATAGCTATACCGCAACAAGTAACAAAGAGATTCAAGTCGGTTTACGCTTTTACGACATTAGCGGTTTTGATGGTTCTGAAAATGTCTATGTTGATAGCTTCCAACCTACACAGTCAGCAACACCACCCGCTGAAACCTGCAGCGATAATAAGTTAACGCTTGACCTAACGACTGATCAATACGCTTCCGAAACAAGTTGGGATATTAAAAATAGTAGCGGTAATGTAATTGAATCGGGGCAAGGCTACGATAACTCAACAAACTACCAACAGAACCTTTGTTTGGCCGATGGCGAATACCAATTTTCAATCAAAGATACCTATGGTGATGGTATTTGTTGTGGGAATGGAAATGGTGCCTACAGTCTAGCATCAGGGCAAACCATCCTAGCGTCAGGCGGTGACTTCCAATACAACCAAACAACCAAGTTTACCCTAGGAAGTACCACTCCCCCTGTTGTAGATGGCTACTATCAAGCAGCGGCTGGTAAAACAGGTTACGAGTTAAAGACAGCCTTGTACGACATCATCAATAACCATACCTCTCAGGGTTACAGTGCTGTCTGGGATTTGGTTAAAGATGCTGACATCGATACTTATTACGAAAACGATGGTTCAATACTCGACGTCTACTCTGAGAAACCAGAAGGCAATGACGCGACAAGCTTTATTAAAATCACCAATCAATGTGGTCAATATAGTAAGGAAGGTGACTGCTACAACCGCGAACATTCTTTCCCTAAGAGTTGGTTTGGTGGAAAAGTTGAACCAATGAACTCTGATGGTCACCACTTGTTTGCTACCGATGGTTACGTGAACGCAAAACGCAGCAACTGGCCATTTGGTGAAGTAGGTAGTGCGACCTATATTTCAAGTAATGGTTCTAAACTTGGCTCATCGAGTAGTAGCCTTGGCTACACTGGCACAGTGTTTGAACCTATCGACGAGTTCAAAGGAGATTTTGCCCGCGCTTATTTCTACATGGCTACTCGCTATGAGAATGTGATCGCGAGCTGGGAGAGCAACAGCGCAAGCTCCGATGCTGTATTGAATGGTACCAATACTACCGTGTTTGAACCTTGGTTACTTACTATGCTCAAGCGTTGGCATAATGAAGATCCTGTCAGCGTAAAGGAACAAGCTCGAAATCAGGCTGTTTTTGACTTCCAAGGTAATCGCAACCCATTTATCGATCATCCTGAATTTGTTCAACAAATATGGGGCAACTAATTTAACTGACCCAATAAAGGCGCACAAATGTGCGCCTTCTAGATTAATCCCCCTATAAACCCCTACTCGATTTAGCGTTTTTATTTTGTGTGTTCTATGTCACATTTAGGCTTCGATATTCGTTATCATCTAGTGAGGCTATCATGCTCAATATCGCGTTTTTCAGCACCAAAAATTACGACGAAAAATCTTTCAATCAAGCCAATAAAAATCCCAATGTCGAGTTTCATTTCCACGACTTCCGCTTAAATGAAAAAACTGCGCAAATGGCGACGGGATGTGATGTCGTTTGTGCTTTTGTTAACGACAACTTATCCCGTCCAGTGTTGGAAAAACTTGCCGAAATTGGCGTTAAGATAATTGCGATGCGCTGCGCTGGCTTTGATAAAGTTGACCTAGAAGCGGCGAAACAACTCAACCTTCAAGTCGTTCGTGTCCCTGCGTACTCTCCAGAAGCCGTTGCCGAGCACACTGTTGGTATGATGATGTGCCTTAACCGCCGCTTACATAAAGCCTATCAACGTACGCGGGATGCAAACTTCTCGTTAGATGGCCTAGTAGGCTTTAATTTCTATGGCAAAACCATTGGTGTTATTGGCTCGGGGAAAATAGGCGTTGCGGCGATGAGAATTTTCAAAGGGCTTGGTATGAATATTCTCTGTTATGACCCTTATGAGAACCCAAATGCCATCGAGTTAGGTGCACAATATTGTTCGCTAGATGAACTCTATGCACAGTCAGATATTATCTCGTTGCATTGTCCTTTGACCGCCGATAACAAACACCTGCTAAATGAAAAAGCCTTCAATAAGATGAAAGATGGCGTCATGATCATTAATACTAGCCGCGGCAAGCTATTGGATTCTGCCGCTGCCATTGAAGCGCTAAAGAAAGGGAAAATTGGCTCTTTGGGCTTAGACGTATATGACAACGAAAAGGACCTTTTCTTCCAAGATAAGTCCAACGACATCATTGTCGATGACATATTCCGTCGCTTGTCAGCTTGTCACAACGTTCTGTTTACTGGCCATCAAGCATTTTTAACAAATGAAGCACTGCACAATATTGCCACTACAACGCTCGACAGCATCGAGAAGTTCTTTGCGGGTGAAAAATCGGGTAACGAACTTATTTCCGAGTAATCCACAAAGCCTTATATTGAAAAAGTCGCGAACAAACGTTCGCGACTTTTTTACTTATTATCATGAGACGTATTGCTTTGCTACTAAATCACCTGTGACGCAAGTAAAAATCCGCCAAAGACTAGAGAGAAAATCAGCATTCCCGCTCCGCCCTCTGCGCTGTAGCGCTCAGGTTCCGTGTTGGCTAGACGTAATTTGTATACCATGGAAAGTGGAACAAACACCGCAAGAAACACTAAGATAATCCCAGCGTAACCAAGCACAGCTAAAAACTTATCAGCGGCAAATAGAGATCCCACTAGAGGGAGTACAAAAGTTAACACATAAGTGACCAAGCGATTTTGGTTAAACATATCTCTATTTTGGTTAAACAAAGACATAGCAACACCAAAGAATGACGTCAGTAGTGCTAATCCCGTAAATACAGAAAGCAACGTAGCAATCCAGCTCGAATGATGCTCAAAAGCCGCAATTAAATCGCCGACACCTTTAAGTTCGCTAAGCTGAGTAGGATTTAAATTTCCGACTACGGCAAACAACCAACAAAGGTAACACACCAACGGAATCAATGAGCCTATGATTACCATGTTTCGAAGCTCTTGATCTGATGCCTCGTGGTTGTATGAAACCAATGATGGGATCACGACCATAAAACCAAAGCTGGTAAATAGCACCGCGCTTGTTTTAATCAGTTCTACATGATTGTCATTCGTTATTCGAGCAAAGTTACCTACACTAAAATCCGAAAGCAGGAACGCAAGTGTCAGGGCTAAACACGCTATCATGACAAAGAACAGCCCTCGATTTAGCTTATCAATCACACCTGTACCACCAGCAATGACGAGCCCCGATAGTAAAGTGAATGATATTTGGCTTTGCGTTGTTGTCAATTCCAGCCCCAAAGCTGCCATTAATTGCCCGACAAGATCTGCCGCACCTAGAATGTAGGCCATCAAAAGACAGATCAACAGCGCGTATAAAAGGCCATTGGTAACAAGCTGACCACCTTTTCCTAGTGTTTTTCTCGCAATAGAGTTTAGCCCAAGGCCACCACCAGACTTAACCGTAGCTTCAAGTAGCAACAGCGCTGCGTATGTGGTCCCAAAGCATATAAAAATCATCAGTAAAGTACCCCACAAAAGTCCAAACTGAGCGAGGACCATTGGGATAGCGAGCATACCAGCACCCAACGCGGTACCAGAGATTATTAGGGAACTACCTAAAAGTTTAGTATTCATATTTTCGTATTCTGTTTTGATTAATTTTTAATAGATGTGCGCGTGCCTAGCGCGAAGGCTAACAATCAAAAACAATACGAATAGCGAGCTTTAAAGAAGAAAGCAGAAAAGGAGTGACGCGAGAAAATGCGAAAGGCTTGAAAACGAGATGCAGAATTAGGTATTGCTCGACAAGTATGGGGCGAACCTTCCGTCGGTTCGATAATCGGTGTGGTAATTTTGAAAATCATCAAGATGTCCATTACAGCTAGACAATCCATTAAACAAAAAACAGCAAATCCTATGCTGCATGACCCGACATGGGTGGTTTCATATTATCCAACAGGCGGACGATTGCAACGCCAAACTGACTGAGTGGCGATTATTTATTCAAACAGAAATTTTTAAGAAAGAGTAACCGTACACTTCTTCATAAGAAAGGACATCCCCTACCCTCTATTCTCAGTTACGAATGTTGTTTCTCGATTTGCTCACAAAATTTAGAACGGTAAGACGAAAAGTTGGCGGCCGCCAATAATTTGATTACACATAACTCACATCACATTTACATTATCATCACTCTTACTCTGGTCACATTCCATAAATTCCCTACTTTATCTCTGGTTTTATCTAGGCAATCATGTGCACGTCTATTCTTATAAAATTGATATTAATCCAATAATGCGCCTATCAATAACAACTAAATTATTAATTACATTAGTCGGTGTGTTCGGGCTGGTTCTTATTGCCTCAACCTCTTATCAATACTTGCAGCAACGAGACTTACTAAACTCGGTACTAAGTGAGCAACTGCATGACAAGGCAAGTAACTATTTCGATAGCCTAAATATGATGATGCTAACAGGCACTATGGCTCAAAAAGAGACCTTGAGACAAAAAGCGTTAGCGCAGGAAGGCATTGAACAAGTACGTGTATTGCGAGCCGACTCCGTCAGCAAGTTATATGGCCCAGGTCAAGACAACCAAGTACCGCAAGATGACTATGATCAGCGCGCACTTGCAGGAGAACTCGTCATTGAGCCAATCGAGGCAGATTGGGGAAAAGGCATCGTTGTTGCTTTGCCGATGAAATCCAGCGAAAACTATCGTGGTACTAACTGTGTTTCCTGTCATATGGCTCCTGAAGGTGAAGTTTTGGGAGCGATTCGTCTGGAATACAATCTTTCCCACGTAAACAGTATGGTAAGTAAACGAACCATCATCGCAATATCGATCATGAGTAGCCTTGGTTTTATTGGTCTTGTCCTTACGCTAGTTTTGATTCGTAAGTTCATTGTTCGCCCAGTTCAGAAAACCTCTGCTTTTATGCAAAGTGTAAGTGAGACCAAGGATTTATCGCTTAGGTTAACCGACAAACAAAACGACGAAATTGGCCAGTTATCTAGCGCAATCAACTCGTTTATGGATACAGTCAACGACAGCCTCGTAAAGGTCCAAACTACGTCTCACAAGGTTGCAAACAGCGCAGCGGAACTTACTCATGTTGCTCAAGTTACCGATGACGCGGCAAGCAATCAGCAACAAGAGACCGCAGACGTTCAAGCCAACATCGAACAGATGCAATCTCAACAGTTACAGGTTGAGCAAGCGACCGAAGACGCGTCTTCATTAATCACCCACACCACGACTATTGCAGAACAAAGTGCCACCCAAGCACACAACGCAAGTAACGAGATAAAAAGCTTGGTGACCGATATCGAGTCGGTAAAAGAGAGCATTGTGGAGCTCAATGACCAAACAAGCGAAGTGTCCTCCATTTTGGAGGTTATTAAAGGCGTTGCTGAGCAAACCAACCTGCTAGCACTCAATGCCGCGATCGAGGCAGCTCGCGCGGGCGAGCAAGGTCGAGGTTTTGCCGTTGTTGCCGATGAAGTTCGACAACTTGCAAGCAGAACATCAGAAGCGACCGGCAGTATCGAGTCAATCATTGCCCAATTTCAAAAAGACAGTGAGGCATCATTACGCTCTGTTGACGGAGTGTGTGAAACCGCCCATGAGCGTTCAAACAATATTGAAGCACTATCACTTGCGATGTCTGAGGTAGTTCGAGAGATGCAGCAAGCATTGGCACATGCGAACAGCATACAGCAACAAACGAGCAACAATGCGCACCTTAGCCATCAAGTTCAAAATAAGGTTCAAGTAATTACTCAGCACGCAAACGATACGACTGAGTCAGCCAGCCAAACTCGCGATATCAGTATGAATCTTGAGCAATTATCTGAGCATTTAGAGGCTCTTTTGGCTCAATTCGCCCTTTCCGAGAAGAAATAGGCAAATAAGAGCTAAATTTGTTCGTCTAATTGACAATAAAGGTTGAAGCATAATATTTGAAAGGTAATATGTTCCGTTGAATCTGTAGAATTCTATCCAACCCAATGTTGACTCATTGTATTGATGAGCGAATGACGCATTGGGTTGAATTTTTACCTCAATGGAGAATATTTCAAACATGACTTACGCGCCTGTATCAGACGTTTTGAAAGGTCAGCTAGCGGTCGACAGTGAAGTGACTGTTCGTGGCTGGATCCGTTCACGTCGTGATTCCAAAGCTGGAATCTCTTTCC
>NZ_CFHWOM010000093.1:0-8347 GCF_984391705.1 Vibrio sp.
GTCCTGAGCCAGAGTTCTTCCTATTTGACGACGTTAAGTTCGCAACTGACATGTCAGGTTCTTTCTTCAAGATCGATGACGTAGAAGCAGCTTGGAACACAGGTTCTGACTACGAAGGTGGTAACAAAGGCCACCGTCCTGGCGTTAAAGGTGGTTACTTCCCAGTAGCACCAGTGGATTCTTCTCAAGACATCCGCTCTGCAATGTGTCTAATCCTTGAGGAGATGGGCCAAGTTGTAGAAGCGCATCACCACGAAGTAGCAACTGCGGGTCAGAACGAAATCGCAACTCGTTTTAACACGCTAACAGCGAAAGCGGACGAAATTCAGGTTTACAAGTACGTTGTTCATAACGTTGCTCACGCATTCGGTAAGACAGCGACATTCATGCCTAAGCCACTTGTTGGTGATAACGGTTCTGGTATGCACGTTCACCAATCTCTAGCGAAAGACGGTGTTAACCTATTCGCAGGTGACAAGTACGGCGGCCTATCTGAAATGGCACTTTACTACATCGGTGGTGTTATCAAGCACGCTCGCGCTATCAACGCATTTGCTAACCCATCAACTAACTCGTACAAGCGTCTTGTACCAGGCTTCGAAGCTCCAGTTATGCTTGCTTACTCTGCACGTAACCGTTCTGCTTCTATCCGTATCCCAGTGGTACCAAGCCCTAAAGCGCGTCGTATCGAGGTTCGTTTTGGTGACCCAGCGGCTAACCCATACCTAGCGTTCGCAGCAATGCTAATGGCTGGTCTTGACGGTATTAAGAACAAGATCCACCCAGGCGAAGCGATGGATAAAGACCTTTACGACCTACCTGCAGAAGAAGCAGCAGAAATCCCAACAGTGGCTTACTCACTAAAAGAAGCGCTAGAGTGTCTAGACGCTGACCGTGAGTTCCTAACAGCTGGTGGTGTATTCTCTGACGACTTCATCGACTCTTACATCGGCCTTAAGTCTCAGGATGTAGAGAAAGTGAACATGACAACTCACCCACTAGAGTTCGAACTTTACTACTCTGTATAATCAGGTTTAGTAAGCAACATATTACACTGTTGCAAAAATTCAAGGCTCGCCTCGCAGGCGAGCCTTTTTCATATTTGTCACCTTTCCTCCTCCCTTTAGTATCAAGCTTTCCATATTTACCAGTCAGGAGAACAAGATGCACAAGGTCGTACTCATCCTCACTTTACTACTTGTAATGTCACCGCTCGCGCTCGCCCAGACTGTATATACGTGGACTGACAATAATGGTGTACTTCATTTCAGCGACACACCCGGAGGAAAGAAAGTTAAAGCGATTCAAATGCCTGACTACCAGCAACCGCCTCCACCTCCTACCTTTGAAACAGAGTCAAAAGTAGAGAATAAATCAAGAGAAGATAATCATCAGCCCAAATCACTGCCGCCACTTTTAATTACCATAACGTCGCCCGAACACGACCAAGCCTTACGTAGCAATGCTGGAATGATCACCATACAAGCAGAACTCAACCGAAAACTCAATATTGGTGAACAACTCCAACTCCAAATGGATGGCGCCAATTATCACGCACCTACCAACCGCCCACTTTGGGAGCTAAGAAACATCGATCGTGGAACCCATACCTTTATCATTCAAGCCTATAGAGACGGCAAG
Organism: Vibrio sp.; assembly: GCF_984391705.1. Lineage (NCBI taxonomy): Bacteria > Pseudomonadati > Pseudomonadota > Gammaproteobacteria > Vibrionales > Vibrionaceae > Vibrio > Vibrio sp. The sequence goes on from NZ_CFHWOM010000093.1 coordinate 1,642, forward strand.
CTTATTGCATCATCTAGTCCTATAACGGTGCATTTATTGCGTAGTAGCCAGAAAAAAGTAGCCTCACCGGTAAAAGCCAAGTGATTTAACGACTTTTTGCTTCTTCTAGCGTAAATCTTGCGCCATACTTGAAATAGCTATTGCACCATAATAGTGCAGTGCACATTTTAAGGTCATGGATGAGAGGTTTTTGTGGGTAGTGAGCTCGATACAATCATTTTAAATCACCAAGTCACAGCGATATTGGTGATGAACGAAACTCTGCAAGTTAAGTATGCGAACCCTTCTGCGGAACAACTTTTCTCGCAAAGTGCTAAACGCATTGTTGATCAACCGCTGTCCAAACTGATTCAGCACGCATCAATGGATCTAGCCTTATTGTCTCAGCCGCTGCAAAGTGGGCAGAGCATCACCGATAGCGATGTGACGTTCGTGGTAGATGGAAAGCCCTTAATGCTAGAAGTCACCGTAAGTCCAATCTCATGGAATAAAGAGTTGATGCTATTGGTTGAGATGCGAAAAATCGGCCAGCAACGTCGCTTGTCTCAAGAGCTCAATCAACATGCGCAGCAACAAGCAGCGAAATTATTGGTTCGTGGATTAGCCCATGAAATCAAAAACCCACTAGGTGGACTGCGCGGCGCGGCACAACTACTTGAGCGAATGCTGCCAGATCAATCATTAACCGAATACACCCAGATCATCATTGAGCAAGCTGACCGTTTGAGAAACTTAGTCGATCGCTTGTTAGGGCCACAGAAGCCAGGTAAAAAGCAACACGAAAACTTACACTTGATCTTGGAGAAGGTGCGTCAATTAGTAGAACTTGAGATCGGCCAATCGATCGTCATTGAGCGTGACTATGACCCTAGCTTACCTGAGTTCTTGATGGATGCAGACCAAATTGAGCAGGCTCTTCTCAACATAGTCAGTAATGCTGGCCAGATTCTTAAAGACCAAGAGAATGGCAGTATCACAATACGCACCAGAACAGTGCATCAGGCTAATATCCATGGCCAACGATGTAAATTAGCTGCGCGAGTGGAGATCATTGATAACGGGCCAGGTATTCCTTCCGACCTACAAGACACTCTTTTTTACCCAATGGTCAGCGGTAGAGAAGGCGGAACGGGGTTAGGGTTATCCATTTCGCAAAACCTTATCGATCAGCACCAAGGTAAGATCGATGTCGAAAGCTGGCCAGGCAGAACCACATTTACAATTTACCTGCCTATTTAAATAACACGTTAGTTGCATTGCTGTGAGGAATTAAAAATATGAGTAAAGGATACGTTTGGGTAGTCGACGATGACAGCTCCATCCGCTGGGTTATGGAGAAGACCCTCTCGTCAGCAAATATTAAGTGTGACACCTTTTCTGATGCAGAAAGTGTCTTGCTGGCACTAGAGCGAGAAAGTCCAGACGTTCTAGTGTCTGATATCCGCATGCCCGGCATTGATGGTATTGAACTTCTGAGACAAGTTCATGAACGCTCACCAGACCTCCCTGTCATTATCATGACCGCTCACTCAGATCTCGATGCCGCAGTAAACGCCTATCAAAAAGGGGCATTTGAATACTTGCCTAAGCCATTTGACGTCGATGAAACCCTAACCTTAGTCGAGCGCGCCATTACCCACAGCCAAGAGCAGCGCCGAGAACAAGCCAATGCCGATACCAGCGAATATAACGCACCAGAAATCATCGGTGAGGCACCTGCTATGCAGGAAGTCTTCCGAGCAATTGGTCGCTTATCTCGATCTTCAATTTCGGTTTTAATCAATGGTGAATCAGGCACAGGTAAGGAGCTGGTCGCCCATGCACTACATAGACATAGTCCAAGAGCGGCTAAACCATTTATTGCGCTGAATATGGCGGCCATTCCCAAAGATCTCATCGAATCTGAGCTTTTTGGTCACGAAAAAGGGGCTTTTACTGGCGCTAACACGGTACGACAAGGACGATTTGAGCAAGCCAATGGAGGCACTCTCTTTTTAGATGAGATCGGCGATATGCCGCTAGATATTCAGACTCGACTGCTACGTGTACTCGCCGACGGTCAGTTCTATCGTGTCGGCGGGCACTCTCCTATTAAAGTTGACGTGCGAATTGTGGCAGCCACACACCAAAATTTAGAGAAACTTGTTCATGACGGAGACTTTCGTGAAGACTTGTTCCATCGATTGAACGTCATTCGAATCCAAATCCCTGCATTACGCGAACGCCGTCAAGACATCGAAAAGTTAACACTACACTTTCTAGCATTAGCAGCGGAAGAACTTGGTGTTGACGTTAAGACCTTGCACCCAGCGACAGTTGAGCGCTTAAATAGTCTTGAGTGGCCAGGTAATGTTCGCCAACTGGAAAACATCTGTCGTTGGCTCACGGTGATGGCGAGTGGGAGTGAAGTATTACCCAATGACCTACCAGCGGAGCTTCTAGAAGAAAGGTCAAACAGTGATTTTTCGAGTAGCGAGACATGGCAGCAGCAGTTGGCGACGTGGGCGAAGCAATCCCTTTCACAGGGAGATACAGAGTTACTTTCTTACGCACTTCCTGAATTTGAGCGTATACTTTTGGAAGTAGCACTAGAGCATACCAATGGTCATAAGCAAGATGCCGCAAAAGTATTGGGGTGGGGACGCAACACTTTGACTCGTAAACTGAAAGAGCTTTACTAACTAACGATATTCTCAATAGTGCAATTCATGATAACAGTAAATGGCTAACTATTTTGTGTATGCTAAACAGCATTGTCCTATTTTTAGCCAAAAAATACTCGCTCGTTCAATTTTAAGAGTATAAAATACAGTATATTGCATTTACAGAATCAATAGTATGTCAATAACCACACAGATTACGCTTAGAACAGCTGTTGTTCTTCCTTTCGTGATGATATTTATCCTCACGATTGGAGTCATTATCGCTGTTCAAAAGAAAAGCTATGAAGAGATGGTGGTTGACATCAGTGATAAGCAACTTTCTGCATTAACCGATAATGTAACACTCGAACTGAACGATTTTTTAACTAAACCGTTCGAAGCCAGTCTAGCCTTGAGCCATAGTATTGGCTTCAACCAGCTTTACACCCCTGGAAATACCAGCAACATAGAGACGTTTTTCCTTTCCGCGTTTAGAGACTTATACCAATCTATTCCTCAACTCGATGTTATTGGATTTGGTGGTGAGCATGCTGAATATGCTGGGTTTCGTAAAGAAGCAAACAAAGGCTACACGCTCATGATTCAAGACGATAGAACGGACAAACAGCTTGTCATCTATCGTGGGCAAGTGATCAGCGAAGATGTCCGTTCCATCATTGACGGCTACGATCCTCGTATCAGGCCGTGGTATGCACCCGTTGCGAAAAGCCGCAGCCCAATGTGGTCTTCTATTTACGCCAATGCTGACGAACGCCAAGAAATTACCCTATCAGCACTCAGCCCAGTGTTTCAAAACGACCTCTTCCAAGGCGTCGTGGTTACCGATGTAAAGATCGATACGTTTAATACTTTCTTACACAACCAACAGCAATACACGAATGCGATCATCTACATCATTGATGAGCAACAACGCTTGGTTGCGCATTCCACAGGCGGAAGTGTCGTCTCTTGGGGCACCCCTTTCAGCAAGAAAGGAGAGAGGCTATTGGCGACAGAAAGTGCCAACCCAATAGTGAAATCCAGCTCGGAGTACGCTCAGGATCAAGGTTTCTATAATAAAGAGGATACTCAACGCTTTACTACGAACATAAATGGTAAGCGTTACTTCAACCACTTAACACCTTATACCGATGACTTTGGGCTGAATTGGCAAATTGGTGTGGCCATTTCTGAATCGGATTTACTTGGTACGCTACCCGAAAGCCAGCGCAATAGCTGGATTATAGGTATTGCTGCTAGCTTTATTGGCATATTCATCGGGCTCATCGCTTTCAACCGTGTTGTTGCACCCATTACGTCTACAGCAGATGCAGCAAAGCACTTAGCTAAAGGTGACTGGGACAGTCATATGCCTAAACCTGGCAGTATCTATGAGACAAGTATGTTGGTTTTTGCATTCAACGAAATGGCAAATAATCTCAAGGCTTCATTCAGGGCGCTTCGGTCTCAGCTTCTCTATGACTCACTAACAAAGCTCTACAGTAGAGAGGGGCTAATCGATACCTGTGACACGTTAGATAAGCTAGGCGGAACATTGATGCTGATAGGCATCAACAAATTCAGAGATATCAACGATAGTCTTGGTCACTACAAGGGAGACCAACTACTCGTCATTATTTCAGAGCGACTCAAGTCAATTTTCCCCGACGACTGTTATTTATCACGCATTGGAGGAGATGAGTTCGCCATCTATATTCCTAATAGCCAAAGTGATGAACAAAACACACTGACCGCAAGCCGAGTGCTTCAGACTTTTGCTTCCCCTTTTATCATGGAGCATGAGAGTATTCTCGTTAACATCTCTGTTGGTATCGTTAAGAGTGGCCCTAACCAAAATATGACCTTATGGCTTAGAAATGGCAGCATCGCATTAAGCAACGCCAAACAAGAGCCAACGCGCATAAGCTACTATAGCCCGGAAATGGCAGATATCTCTCGCAAGCGAACCTTGATGCTATCAAAGATAAAAGAGGCGATTGAAAACCATGAGTTTGTCCCTTTTTATCAACCAATCGTCGATATTCATACTGGTGAAGTACTTGGTGCAGAAGCTCTAGCTCGCTGGATCTCACCTCAATCAGGGTTAATATCTCCCCTCGATTTCATTCCCATAGCGGAAGAAAGTGGCTTAATCGGTCCAATAGGCGAGCAGATTCTCACTCAAGCATGTAATGACGCTTTTCAGGGAATGAAAGACGGGAAATGGGGTAGCAACTTCCATCTACATGTGAACCTTTCGGTCAACCAACTATCACAGCCAGACTTTATTTCGACTCTGCAATCCGTGCTCGAAAACTCAGGTTTACACCCAGATAACCTAACGCTCGAGATAACAGAGTCTCGTATTGTCGATAATGATCCAGTGACAATACGCAACATGCAGGCAATTAGGCAACTCGGCGTCCAAATCGCTATCGATGACTTTGGTACAGGATATAGCTCTCTTGCCTATCTGCATAAACTGCCCTTTGATTGCCTAAAGATAGACCGGACCTTCGTCAACAAGCTCACACCCAATGACTTAGATACCTCTATTGTCGCCGCTGTTATTAATATGACTCGTGGCATGAAGGTAGATATAGTGGCAGAAGGCGTAGAAACCGTTGAGCAGGCCCAGATGTTAGCAAGGCTCAACTGCCCTCAAGCCCAAGGTTTCTTGTACAGTCGCCCGGTACCATTTGATGAATGGCCAATAAACCTAGTGATAGCACCATCTCACTAGGCTCAATACCTATAAACCACTAAGTATTTGTCTCTTTTCATACACCACCTTTCTTCTTGAACTAGACTCTAACTGTTCCCTCACTGTTATCTTTGAAGGAGTAGAGAATGTCTTCTGGCTACTGGTTGATTGGGTTGTTAATCGCATCGTTGTTTAGCTCTTGTAGCGTTTCTGCCTGCACTCTAAAAATGGGCTATCGCACCAATGAGAGGCCACCTTTAATCTCTGCCCACCCAGATAATAGCGGTCTATATCAACACTTCTACCAAACCATGGCTGCACACTTAGGTTGTCAGCTAGAAATTGTTCGTGGCCCTAAAAAGCGCATTCTCAAACTGCTCGAAGATGGTGAAATAGACTTCTACCCTGGCTTTAACTTTAACGAATATCGAGCTGTTTATACCTACTATATTGAGACTGGATTTCCTGGAGGAGAGGTTGGTATATCGCGATTAGATTTTTCTGATATCAATAGCTTAAAAGATCTCGAAGGTTCAACAATTTTACAATCTCTCGGTTCACCCAACTTTGTACGAGACCTTGAAAATATTCGTATCTACGCGGTGCCTGAAATGACCATCGATAAAGCAGTAAGTCTGTTAAGGAAGAAGCGGGGAGACTTTTATATCTATAACCGGGCTTCGTTACTCTACTACCTAAAAGTAAGTGAAAGCACTGACATCAAGGTCCATCCAAACTGCTGTGGCGGTGTCGAGCCTCTTTATCTCGGTTTTTCACGCCGCTCACATCATTATCAAGAAACACCCAACCCTGGTTATGATGCCAATCAAGACTTGGGGCCAAGCAACTTTCCAGTGTCGCTCAGACCAGGCTCCAAAGCTTTTCAGATACAAAAAGTATTAAAGGAAATGAAGGATAGCGGAGAAACCGACTTGATCTACTCACAGTACTACTGACTACGTAAATAGATAGAATTGCTGAGAAGATTAGCGATATAAAATGAAAAAAGCCTCGCTATTTCTAGCGAGGCTTTTCAATGTGGCGGAGAGCCGGGGTCGCGACCGACTAGGGATTTGATGAAAATCCCGCCTTCTTTATTAAACGTCAGAAACGACGAAAGCCTGCAAATTACTTTGCAGGCTTTCTGTATAGTGGCGGAGAGATAGGGATTTGAACCCTAGATACGCTATTAACGTATGCCGGTTTTCAAGACCGGTGCTTTCAACCACTCAGCCATCTCTCCACAAATTGTCATCGTCAGATTAGTACACTGATGATGTTGTTACACGTATTACGGGTAACGATATTTAAAGCCTGGCGATGTCCTACTCTCACATGGGGAAGCCCCACACTACCATCG
>NZ_CFHWOM010000094.1:0-2321 GCF_984391705.1 Vibrio sp.
CCGTTGATTCGTTCGCCAAAGATTGGGTAAAACGCACTTCGCATTTCTAGTGGACGGCCTTTGCGATAGGCTGCGTAAGAAATAACAAGCGCTACAATGGTGTAAATAGCCCATGCATTGATTCCCCAGTGAAAGAAGGTGATATTCATTGCTTCTCTGACTGCGACATCGGTTTGAGCCTCAACGACCGGAGGGTTCATGTAGTGCATAACAGGCTCAGCGACGCCGAAAAAAACTAGCCCAATGCCCATCCCAGTGCTAAAGAGCATCGAACCCCATGCAAACCCTGAAAATTCAGGTCTCTCATTATCTTTACCGAGCCTTAAATCTCCAACACGGCTACATGCACTAAAAATTAAGATAGAGATAAACAATGCGACACTGCCCATATAAAACCAGGCAAACTTGTGTGCGATGTAGTTTTTCAGATTTGAGAACATGTCAGTGCTTGCTTCTGGAGCAAGTAATACATAGACAAAGCACAGCGTTAAAATTATCCCAGCCCCTGCGCTTACTAGTAATTTATGAGTGTTTTTAGGTACGGATGTCATGTGCTGCTCCTACTTTAATAACTCTTTTTCAAATGGGTAGTTCGTTAGGTTTTCAAACCCATCCTCTGTGATAATGACTTGGTCTTCCAATTTGACCCCTTCTTTGCCGCCAACAGCGCCAACATATGCCTCAACACAAAGTGCCATGCCTGGCTCCAGTACACCGTCATACCCATGACCTTCTAGATCTTCTGGATATCGTATTGAAGGGTACTCATCGCATAAACCGACACCGTGCATCATTACTCCATAGCGTTGTGGTCGGTATTTTTCAGGAAGTAAAAGGCCAGAGCGTGTAACTTCTTCGAATGTCATACCTGGCTTTAGTATTTCCATGTTGTGTTGGATATGTTCATAGGCCACGCGGTATAAATGTCTCTGTTCTTCGGTAGCTTCTACATCACCGATTAGCCACGTTCGTGATAGATCTGCACAGAATCCATAAGGACCAATGAGATCGGTATCAAAAGCTAACAGCTCTCCTTCTTTAACTACGCGAGGGCCGCACTCTTGGAACCATGGGTTTGTACGAGGTCCTGAAGACAGGATTCGACACTCAATCCACTCTCCACCGCGTTTAATGTTTTCAGCATGTAGCACCGACCAAATATCGTTTTCAGTAACGCCAGGAACAGTTGCCTCTTGCATTTTTTTCATTGCAATCTCTGTCGAAGCAATCGAACAGCGCATTGCGTTGATCTCATCAATGTTTTTGACTGCTCTAGCTAGCTCCATCACTTCTTGGCCATCAAAGATATCGAGACCTTGTTTATCGAGCTCACGTAAGCCAACAATCTCTATCTTGTCTACAGCGATACGATTGCTCCCACCACCGTGACGCTTAACGATGTCTGCAATCTCTTTTGCAAAATGATGGGCGTGTTCATTGGTTCGATTTCCAGTTTCGAAGTAGAAGAAGGACGCTCCATTACGTACTTCTTTCACAAGCGGTAGGTGTGCAGATAAATGTTCGCAGTTATGGAAATCCCAAAGGATCATGTACCCTTCTGCAGATACAAAACAAGCACGAGCGTGGTTGTGTGCAATCCAAAGCTGCATGTTGGTAGAATCTGTTGCATATCGAATGTTCAAAGGATCAAATAACAACACCCCTGCCAAATCACGGGCTTGCAACTGGTCTACAATGCGTTTTAATCGATACTCTCGCATTTTCTGTAGATTTGGGGGAGTGAGACCTAGGTCAGCCCATTCTTGGAATGCAAGAGCAGTAGGCCCAATTTCGACTCGATCATTGTCGTTCACGCTTCCATCTGGTTTTAATTGTGCGGCACGTCGACGTGACGGATCTATTTTTCGATTGGAGCCAAGTACAAATTGGTTTGTCATTTTATTTCCCTTAATAAACCACCGTATTAATTGGGTTTAATGTTACAGCAATGTTATCGGCGAATAATGGAAATAAAGTCCCATACCTAAGAACAAAATTCACTCGATAATGAATCCTCCAATTAAACAACCAGTTAGATTGAATTGACCTTGAATGTCTATATTCCAATAGTGATAGTCATCAATAACACGTTGTTAATCGAGTGTTGCATTTTGAGGGGTTTACTTTTAGTTCTGTGAGCTAAGTTTAATTGCCAGACGTGCAAAAACGCCTATATCATCATAGGTATCAGTAAGTTAAGCTGATTTTGTAAAACCAGTGGCTTGTAAAACCCTTGGGTTAGGAACAGAAGTTGATGGAGGTAGCCGAGCTAATTCTGGACTTCATCCAGAAGGGGTTAGGAAGTGTCGAGTATGATTAGC
>NZ_CFHWOM010000094.1:2421-7715 GCF_984391705.1 Vibrio sp.
AAAAATGGCACGTTAAGTGCCATTTAAATACAGTTTGAGTTATATGCTATTTATTTAGCGTAAATACCTTCGGGGAGGCGAGCTTCTCGAGGGATACGATTTCCTGCTGTGTAATCGTTGATTATATCGCAAGGCGTATAATTGCGTTCTAACTCAAATATATCATCTTGATCTAGATTCATTTCCAAAGCAGCTAGAGCGCTATTGAATTGTTCCGGAGTATCAGCACCAACTAACATCGAGGAAACGTATTGTTTAGATAGTACCCAAGCTTGTGCTACCTGAGCGGGAGCTACATTGTGCCTCTGGGCTACGCGGGCAACAGAAGTAGAAATATCAAATGAAGCCTTGTCGTTATACATTTCGGCAGTAAAGAAATCGGTTTTGTTTCGGTTAGACTGCATATCATTAGTGAGGATACCCCGAGCAAGAGGACTAAATACCGACACTCCGATGCCTTGGTCTTGGCAATATGGAATCATCTCTCTCTCTTCTTCTCGGTAGGCACAATTATATTGTAATTGCATGTTGATAGGTTTTACCCAACCGTTTTGATCACATACCTGGATGATCTTAGCGAGCTGCCATGTATACATGGTTGAAACACCAATATAGCGAGCTTTGCCTGATCGAACGATATCATTCAGAGCGCACATTGTTTCTTCGATAGGGGTGTTTACATCAAAGAAATGAAGCATGTAAATATCTACATAGTCCATCTTCATGCGCTTTAGCGATGCATCAATGGAGTTCATTATATGCTGGCGAGAGTGGCCTTGTGCGTTGATGTCATCATTCATTTGGTAGCCAACTTTAGTTGTGACAATCAGTTTGTCACGTTGTCCAATGCGATTGAGTACATTACAAACGACTTCTTCACCTGCTCCATATGAGTAAAAGTCTGCTAGGTCGATAAAGTTAACACCATGGTCGATAGCATGACGAATGATTGGCTCGCTCTCTTTCTCATTAAAGATCCAAGGCTTCCATTCCTTAGAGCCCATGTTCATCGTTCCAAGGCACAAACGAGACACCTTGAGGCCAGAGTTACCTAGTTGTACGTATTCCATATTCACCCCTCGCATTATGTAAACGAAATGTTTAATTTTTGTTTGTTGACCTGAGTATTTAGATTCAAAAGCCGACAAAACACGAGTGAATATAAGTTAGGTATGCATGAGTTTAGTTCATTATTGCATGCGATGTGAAATTAAAACCTTAAAAAACAATTGGTTATATTTTGATTGTTAATAGTGGTTGTTTGAAAAATTGAAGCTAAGACACGCTAAGGCACTCTTCTTTCAACCAAGACACAAATGCTTCAACTTTACTCGTACCGACTTTGGGAGTCGGGACATGAATGAAGTACCCATAGCGACTGCGACATTGCAGAGGGTGGAATTGGATTAGTTCCTGTTTTTTAAGTGAGTGATAAACCATATTGAGATCGACTACCGCGAATCCACCTCCAGCGATAGCTGTATTTATCACCTGCTCTTGAGTACTCATCGAAATCCCTTTTCGATGTCCCTCTGTCAATTGAATATTGGCAGATTCAAGCCAGTCTTTCCATGCCGGGAGGTTATGACCATGGTGGCGAATATGGAGCATCTTATGTGTATGGGCCTCAATATTCATGCTCTCGGTAACTAGGTCTTGATTACAGACTGCTACGTATTTTTCTTTAAACAACAAGTTGTCTTTTGCGTAGAATTCACTGACTTCATCAAAGAGGATTTCAATATCGTATAGGGTACTTTGCTCTCGTTTGCTATAGATCTGTAAGTCATACTGAGGAAATGCTTTAGCAAAGTTAACGAGGTGAGCACTCAACCAACGGCTAGTAAATGTTGGAGGAGCAAGGACAACTAATCGCTGTTGAAGATTGGGGTTCCGTATGACCTCTAATCCTTTCTCAACCTCAGAAAGAGAACGAGAAATCGTGTCGAGAACTTGCTCGCCAATCGGAGTTAACTCAAGGAGACCTCGAGTAGATGTGCGTTTAAAAAGCGGTACACCCAAATACTCCTCGAGTTGTTTTATCTGTTTGCTAACCGCCCCCTGCGTAACATTTAAAATGTTTGCCGCAGCGGTGAAACTTAAGTGCGTACCTGCAACTTCAAATACTCGAACTGCATTAAGCGAGGGTAGTTGTCTCATTATCTTGCTCCTAGTCACAAATACAGCGACTTAGAACTCAAACTCGGTCACTGCGTTTCACATTAATTTCCGAAATAGCGCGCTCTTATCGGTTTTTTTGAATTCTAACGATTAAATCTCATATGTTAATTACTTTTATTCAGTTGTTGTGAAATTGTGATATCTGTAAATTTTTAAGGACTGACCACAATGACAAATGCGCAGTTTGGAGAAAATATGGATACTCAATACAACTTAGCGATCGCTACAGCTAAAGAGTGGCTAAGCAAAGATAAAAAACAATTTATTGGTGGCCAATGGGTTCTTGGCAACTTAGAGAATAACTGGATGGTTACCAACCCTAGTAATAGAGATGTGTTATGTAACATCCCTTTAGCTGATGAGCAGCTAGTTGAAGAAGCAACTGTTGTTGCCTCACAAGCTCACCAATCTGGTGTTTGGAGTAAAGTTAGTAGGACTGAACGAGCTAAAGTTCTTCGCGATATTGCGCAAGTTATTCGCGATCATACTGAAGTCTTAGCGGTGCTAGAGACGCTACCAAATGGGAAACTTTTAACAGAGTCGTTGGCAGATGATATCCCAACTTGTGCTGATATCTTTGAGTACTATGCAGGTTGGACTGACAAATTTTATGGCGAAACGTCACCTGTCGACGCGGAATACCTTAACTTCACGAATAAAGAACCGGTTGGTGTGTGTGCTCTTATCGCCCCTTGGAATTTTCCTCTTTATCAGGCCGCGTTGAAAATCGCTCCGGCTTTAGCTATGGGGAATACGGTTATTCTAAAACCGTCCGAGTTTACACCTTTGACCTCCTTATATTTGATAGAAAAAATTGTTGAAAACGTTGATATTCCAGACGGTGTTTTAAACCTAGTAATCGCTGATGGAGCGGCTTCAAATCAGCTAACAGTCAGCAATAATGTGCAAAAAGTTTCCTTTACGGGCAGTACACCAATTGGACGCAAAATTATTGAGAATAGCGGCCAATCAAACATGAAATCAGTCACGCTCGAGCTTGGCGGTAAGTCTCCTTGTATTTTCTTTGAGGATACTGAAAACCTGGATGCTGCTATTGATCGCGCCTTTACTGTTATGTTCTCTCATAAAGGTGAAAAGTGCTCCGAACCAACACGCTTCTTAATTCAAGAAGGGATTTATGACTATGTTCTTGAGAAACTGATAGCTAAAGCAGAAGCTGTTAAGTGTGGTGATCCGTTAGATCCTCAAAGTGAACAAGGACCTCAATGTAATGAAGCGCAGTTCAATAAAATCATGTCTTACATTGAGATAGGTAAAACCGAAGCAAAACTGGTGGCTGGTGGTACGCGAGATACATCAAATGGGAATGACAACGGCTACTTTGTGCGACCAACAATTTTCTCAGAAGTACCTGAAGATGCACGTATAGCTCGCGAGGAGATCTTTGGGCCAGTGCTTTCCTGTATCAAATTCAGAACTGAAGAAGACGCCGTTAGAATAGCTAACAACACGGAATATGGGCTTGCAGCAGGTATATACACATCTAATGTGACTCGCGCACATCGAATGGTTGATCAGATTGATGCTGGTATGGTGTTTGTAAACAAATATGGCTGCTATGGACTTGCCAGCCCATTTGGAGGCTTTAAACAAAGTGGCTGGGGTAAAGAAATGGCCATTCATTCGCTATCTTCTTACACAAAGACTAAGAGTATTTGGGTCTACTACGGCGAAAGCTAGTCAAATATGTTGGGCGGTCCTATCCGCCCAATTAAGGAAAAATATGCAATACAGAATCGAAGTCGATAATATTGGTGAAGTGAAAATTCCAGCGTTACTCCCTTATGGTGCTCAAACACAACGAGCTCTAAATCTGTATCCTGTAGATAGTCAAAAAACACTTGGTGACTACGCTTCACTTGTCACTGCTGTTTTACGCGTCAAATTAGCTTCTGCTCGTGTAAACAGGGAAATAGGAGAAATGGATCCAGTGCTTTCATTGAACGTTGAAAACACCTGTCAGTCCATACTAGAAAACTACCAAAAGGAGCTATTCCCCGTTCACGCCTTTCATGGTGGCGGTGGCATTTCAGTTAATATGAATGTCAACGAAATCGTCGCTAACATTGTCAATCATAGCTACTATGCCCAATCGTACGGCTCGTATTCACCTGCTCATCCGAATGATGCTATTAATATGAATCATTCAACGAGCGACTGCTTACAAACCGCAAGTCACTTAGCTACTATTGAAGCCCTTGATTGCTTAATGACTACTATTGAGCGATTGATATATGCGCTTGAGTATTTAATGGTAAATCATGGCGACAGTTCTAAACTCGCTAGAACCTGTATGCAGGATGCGGTGACAATAAAGTTTAAACAGTTCTGGAGTGGTTACTTAGCATCACTGCGCATGTATCAAATGCATCTTAAAGAGTGTAGACATGACCTTCAGGCTGTGAATTTAAGCGGAAATATTATTGGTCGAAATGGTGACTGCTCAACGGCTTATGCTGAGCGTTGTATCTCAGTGCTTTCAGAAGTTACTGGCATAGAGCTACGTAAGAACGACAATTTGTTTCAATCTAGCCAATCGTTTGATGCTCAAGTCCGTTGTGTAAGCCAAGTTGAAAATTTAGCTGGTTTTATCATTAAAATGGCGAAAGACCTGCGCCTGATGTCTTCTGGTCCAGAGGGCGGCTTATCGGAAATTACGCTTCCAGCTGTGCAGGCTGGTTCAAGCGCTATGCCGGGAAAAGTAAACCCTACGATTCCCGAGTTTGCGATTCAGTCTGCTATGCAAGCACAAGGGCATTGTTACTCATCTAAACAAGCACATGTTCATGGAGAGTTAGACTATAACCCGTGGGGAATGCTACTGACTACCAATCTACTTGATGCAATAGATCACTTAGATAAGGGAATCTCAGTACTGACTGAAAAATGTATTTTCGGAATAGAAGTTAACTCAGAGACCGAATCTCGCAATGAGTTCGCTTTAGTGCCGCTCGTGGTTCGCGTTAAGTCAAAGATCGGATACAAAGCTACTTTAGAATGTGTCAAAGAGGCTAAAGACTCAAACGAGTTAAAAGAGACGTTACAAGAAATTTTGAAGCAATAGTCTCAAATCGTTATCAGAAAGGTTCTGA
>NZ_CFHWOM010000095.1:0-7344 GCF_984391705.1 Vibrio sp.
GCAATAAGTTCACCCCCGCTTGTACTAACGGCAGCAAAATATCGTCTTGTTGGTCATTCACATCCACACGCTTTAACGCCATAGTCGCAAGTTGAGATCCCGACACTTTAATCGCGTCTGCCATCAATCGGCTGTTGGCAAACTTCCCTGTTCCCGTAAACAGTCTTGATTCGAATTGTTTATCACCAATTTTAAGCATCGACGCTAACCCCCTGCGATCGCTTGAAACAAAGAGATGCTATCTCCCTGTGAAAGAACTGTGCTAGCCCACTCACTGCGCGGCACAACATTGTTATTAATTGAAAAAACACAGCCCATTTCAGGCAGCGCAAATTGGCTAATGATTTGCTGTAGATTCGACTTACTGGCGACTTGATGTGACTGGTCATTAATGACAATGGTGATCACATCTAAGTCAGTAGAGGTCATTTGTGTTGTTTGTTGTTCTGATAACGTCATTGCTTCCAACTCTCTTAATTCTACCCATTACTCGTAAGCTAAATCTAAGCACACACTTCGCACTGTTTGTCTTTGCTTATCGTCATGGTTTGCCATTGCAGCTTCAATCCATCGAACAGGTGTAACTTGGCAGTATCGACATGAAACTTTCCCGTCGCCAGTTTTTGAATCGCCGCTATCGCTTGGTAGTTACCAAGTGTGCCCACCACCGGACCGACGACACCGCTGTCACTGCACTTTTGAGTTTGTGGTAATTCGTCGAACGGATACAAACAGCGGTAACAGGCTTTACTCTGCACTTGTTGTTTACTTGATGTTTGGTAATCAAAGACAGCGAATTGCCCTTGCCAACCAATTGCCGCCGCCGAGATGAGTGGCGTATTTTGCTCGAAACAAACTTGGTTAATGAGCTGGCGCGTTGGCATGTTATCGGTGCAGTCCAACACCACATCCGCCAGCATCACCTCAAGCTGCAGCTGTGCTTTGTCCAATCGCTTATTGAGAGCGCGAATTTGAACCATAGAATTAAGGTCAGTCAGTTGCTTGACAGTCGCTTTTGTTTTTGCAACTTGGAGGTCTTGTTCACGATAAATGATCTGGCGTTGTAGGTTACTGCTATCAACTTCATCATCATCAACCACAACCAATTTACCAACGCCCGCTGATGCCAAGTACAAACTCGCTGCGCTCCCTAATCCACCACAACCGATGATCAGCACATGCGATTTGCTCAAACGCTCTTGCCCAATTTCAGCAATTTCAGGCAGAGCAACTTGACGTTGATAGCGAAGGAACTGCTTATCCGTGAGCATGTTCGCCTCTCTTGGTATGCGTCAATTCACTATTCTGATCAGCAAACGTTAGCTGCCTTTCCTTCATCAGTTGTGCGAAGAACTCGATGACGGACTGAGGTGATTCTGCCAACGTAATAGCTCGCACAACTGCCAAACTAGAAACACCTGTTTGCCAAACTTGGTCTGCATTAGATTGGTCAATTCCACCAATCGCGACCGTCGGAAAGCCAAGCACATAGTCACTAACTGCTTTGTCTTTTGCAGGACGAAAAACCGACTCTGTGTTTCCATAAGGAATGCTATCAATCAGCTTTTGATACAGAGCCAAGCGCACCAAACCTTGTGGTTTCGATGGCATCTGTTTTGTGATGGTTGGGAAAATATGCCCTAGCGCGATGTAACTAGGATGAATTTGTACGATGCGCAGTAGCTCATAATAACCATGAGTAGAAAGGCCAAGACGAATGCCGGCTTTAGTTAGCTGAGCTAAATTCGATTCTTCAATGTCTTCTTGTCCGAGATGAACACCATAAGCGCTATGCTTGATTGCCAACTGCCAGTAGTCATTGATGAACACTTGTGCTTGATACTGACGACCTAGCTCAATTGCTCGAATGATCTGTTGTTCCAAATCGGCTTGTTGTGGGTTCTTGATTCGTAGTTGAATTGTGTTAATGCCTAAAGGCAGTAAACGCTCAATCCAAGCGACATCATCAACGACTGGATAGAGCCCTAGACTTTGCTTAGTTAGAGATGGAAAGCTAACGCTCTCTCCTTGTGCTGACCAACCAACTTGAATACCGAGTCGGTGATCTTCCAGTACAGGTGTGGGGAAATAATCAAAATGGTCAGCCCACTGCGTTAACTTCCCCTCTTCAAGGTTGTCATTCGATAGTGTTTCACGTGAAACATTCGCTTGTTGAGTTAACATTCCTCGAGCAAGTGTTAACGCATCTTCGATAGGAAAATCGAGAACTGTCAGTGTAACTATCCAAGCAAGGTGATGTTCGGGGTCGAACATTGCGTTGAGTTTGGACTCAACGGAAAGCGCTCTCACTTCATCATTAATTGGATGACGCCAGATATCAAGCTGAAGCTCATTCTCCTTTTTATCGGAATTCGGAGTATCAGCAATACCAATATAAATAGCTTTCGACGGTTGCTTTGCACACGCTTCTACCGATAAAACAGAGCGGTAATAGAGCACAAATGAACTCTCATGTTCAGAGTCATATACGTCAATGAGATCTGTCCTTATGTGTGCAATCTGTTGGTCGCGAACAAGCAGAATAGATTGAGTTGGGCTCACACCCAACTCAATGTCTTCAATGCTAAAACCCTGCTCATTCGCCAACAACAAACAATTTTGAACTAAACCTGTCAGTTCAATCAGTGATGACGGAATTAGGATTTTTATCATTAATCGCTCACCTCGGCATGTGCTGCTGGGTGGTATAACTCAGAACCCGTATCTCTGAACTCTTGCGATTTTTGACGCATACCTTCCAAAGGGTCATCAAGCATCTTGATCGAAATAGCTTGATCCGCAGCCACTTGCTCAGTGTCTTTTGCGTACTCTCGTACCTCTTGCGAAATCTTCATAGAGCAGAACTTTGGTCCGCACATCGAACAGAAGTGAGCAACTTTCCCAGACTCTTGAGGCAAAGTCTCATCATGGAAAGCGCGAGCAGTATCTGGGTCGAGTGACAAATTGAATTGGTCTTCCCAGCGGAACTCGAAGCGAGCTTTAGAAAGCGCGTTATCACGCACTTGTGCTCCAGGATGCCCTTTCGCCAAATCAGCGGCATGAGCAGCAAGCTTGTAAGTAATCATGCCTACCTTTACGTCTTCTTTGTTAGGTAAGCCAAGGTGTTCTTTAGGCGTTACATAACAAAGCATCGCACAGCCATACCAACCAATCATGGCAGCGCCGATACCTGAAGTAATATGGTCGTAACCAGGAGCAACGTCTGTAGTCAGTGGACCAAGCGTGTAGAATGGAGCTTCATGACAGTGCTCTAGCTGCTCTTCCATGTTCTCTTTGATCATGTGCATTGGAACATGACCAGGACCTTCGATAATGACCTGAACGTCGTATTCCCACGCAATCTTGGTTAACTCACCAAGGGTACGAAGCTCAGCAAATTGCGCTTCATCGTTAGCGTCAGCAACCGAACCCGGACGCAGACCATCACCTAGAGAGAGTGCGACATCGTACTTAGCACAGATTTCACAAATCTCTCGGAAGTGGGTATATAAGAAGCTTTCTTGGTGATGCGCCAAACACCATTTCGCGATGATGGAACCACCACGAGAAACGATGCCAGTAACGCGTTTTGCTGTCATTGGTACGTAGCGAAGTAGTAAGCCGGCGTGGATAGTAAAATAGTCAACGCCCTGCTCTGCTTGCTCAATCAGAGTATCGCGCATCACTTCCCAGTTAAGGTTTTCCGCAACACCATTCACTTTCTCAAGCGCTTGGTACATTGGTACGGTACCGATCGGAACCGGACTGTTACGTAGAATCCACTCGCGAGTTTCGTGAATATTACGTCCAGTAGAAAGGTCCATAACGGTATCCCCACCCCAGCGCGTCGCCCACACGAGCTTCTCTACTTCTTCCTCAATCGAAGACGTCACCGATGAGTTACCGATGTTGGCATTCACTTTAACCAAAAAGTTACGGCCAATGATCATTGGTTCGGATTCTGGGTGGTTGATATTAGAAGGGATAATTGCACGACCTTCGGCGACTTCTTTACGAACAAACTCGGCGGTAATGTCCTTTGGTAGGTTCGCACCAAAGCTTTGACCTGGATGCTGCTGATTCAGCACTTCATCACGGTATTGAGCTCGCCCCATATTTTCACGCAAAGCGATATATTCCATTTCTGGAGTAATAATACCTTTGCGAGCATAGTGCAATTGAGTCACGCACTGCCCATCTTTAGCACGTCGAATACGTGGTAGATTGCCGTAACGAAGATCGTCTAGCGTTTCATCTTCTAGGCGCTCTTTGGTGTATACCGAGCTTACTTCTTCGAGTAGTTCAGTATCGGCACGCTCTTCAATCCACCCTTCTCTCAGCTTAGGTAAGCCATTGTAGAGGTCTATGGTGTGTTCTGGATCTGTGTATACACCCGAGGTATCGTAAACGCGTACTGGCTCATTAGGCTCGAAAATAGGCGCTTCTTTTGTGCCTCCAATAAGGCTATCAGCGAGTGATATTTCACGCATTGGCACACGAATATCAGGACGTGAACCCTCTACGTAGACTTTGCTTGAATTTGGGTACGGTTGTACCGAGAGTGTATCAATGAACTGTTTTGCTTCCAGTCTCGCTTGCTTGCGACTCGACATAGCATTTTTCCTTGCTTTGTAATTAGTTTGGATAAAAATGCTTGGCGGAAAGATGCGACAAGAGTTTTCAAGACACCACGAAATGTGTTGCTTGAATATAGATAGATCACTGACGGGGAAATATAGTGATCTCTTCTCCTGTTCCCTTCGCAGATTCTAATCTGATCAGGTTCAACGGATCCCGAATTAACGGTCTCAGCCTTATGGCACTCCGACAAGTGAAATCAGTATATAAAATCGGCTTGGTTAAACCAAGCCGACCTGTATAAAAAATGACGAAAGAAGTGTATTGCTAACTCTTAATAAGTAACTGGAATCCAATCCACGCAGCAGAGATACTCAGAACAACGTTAAGCAGCACATTAAGTCCCATCTTAAAAAAGGCACCTTGCTGCATCAAAAGGACATTATCCATAGAGAATGTTGAAAAAGTTGTTAATGCTCCAAGGAAACCAAGGCCAATGATTTGACGCCAAGGCTCAGTTGCAATCAGCTCATTTTCGAAAGCTGCAATGAGCAGTCCCATAATGAAAGAGCCAACCACATTAACAGTTAGCGTACCGTAAGGAAAACCTCGCCCTAGCAATACAACACACAGTTCAGAAATTAGGTAACGAGAACACGCACCAAATGCACCACCTAGTGCAATAAATCCAAGAATAGACAGTTGTCCCATGACCCCCCCCATATTTAACTGCTCACTATTGTAGCTTTTACTCGCTATTTATCGATCATAAAATGGCTAACTTATCTCAATCAAAGTTTTAAATTTCAAAAGTTACAGGCGTCACTTTACTTCAATGTATCCCATCAAACCGGTTTTCATGTGCTCAATAACGTGACAATGGTACATCCAGCGGCCTGGGTTATCTGCGACGAAAGCCGCTTTAGCAGTGCCATTCTTACCTAATAGTACAGTGTCAGTGTGGAAGGGTTCTGGAACCTTCTTACCATCTAGTTCCAATACAGTGAAAGTGTGGCCATGAATATGGATAGGGTGGTGATACTGAGTAACATTGCGTAGATTAAAAATATATGTCTTACCCAATTCTAAAGACACAAGTGGAGCGGGAATATTATCTTTACTCATCCCCTCCCAAGCCCTTTTGTTCGTGAGCCAAAATGTCGGAACTGCTTTCCCATCATTATCAACAGGCGTCACAGCCCCTTCCCACTCGAAAACAAAATCTACCTCTTGTGCTGTATCTAAAGACAGTTCCGATAAAGGGTTTAGTGGAAGAGCAGGGATCGAAGCTTGATCGGGGAGCTCTGAGTCGATCACATCAAACTGACACAAGGGAAAAGGAAAACGTCCTTTCATTTGATGAATATAAATTCGCTTTCCCGATTCAGGGGCTATAAAGGCGAGATCGATCCTCATTCCTGGACCGATCTTATGCCTTACAAGCACATAAGGTGTTTTTATTGGGTTTCCATCGATAGCAACAACCCACGCCTCGACTCCTTTAACTTGGATTGGATAAGTGATCGTATTATCGACATTCGCTATGCGCAGACGAGTGGTCGCATTTGCTTTCAGTTGGTAAATTGGTTCATGAACACCATTCACACTACTCCATTCACCTGGAGTGCCCATACGCGCACTCAAACGGGGTATCATGAGGTCCTTCCACTGTCCTTGACTACCAAGATGCCAGTGTTTAAGCATCAATCCATGTTCTTCATCAAACTCAACTGGCGTAGCCTCTTCAACAATGATTAATCCAACTAACCCCATTCCAAGTTGCTTTACGCTATTCATATGAGGGTGATACCAGAATGTACCGGCATCAGGAGGAGTAAATCGATAAATGAAGGTTTCACCAGGCAGAATTGGGGGTTGGCTAAGGAATGGAACACCATCCATTTCTATAGGAATGCGCAACCCATGCCAATGAATCGTCGTCGGCTCCTCAAGTTCATTGGTAAAGCGAATGATCACTTCTTTTCCCTGCCTACAACGAATAGTAGGCGCAGGAATCTCACCATTGAAACCTAAGACTTTGGTTTCGTAGCCGGGTACAAGTTCTGCTGTAGCAGCCTTTGCTGTGAGATCATACTCATAAGCTCCTTCGCTATTCTTTGAGCGAGTGATAGTACATGCAGGCAATACACTTAGAGCAGAGATTGCGATACTCGACTTAATAAACTGACGGCGTGAAATATTCATAATCAGAGCGATATTTTAGTAAATGTCTGACTAAATGTAACAGGTTAATAATAATAATTCTCAATAATAGCTCTATTTGGAGCGTTAACCCACAAAGGTACACACATGCTGCTTTATTGTTTTAGGGAAACCTTCTATCTATTACCTCAGCATAGAGAAGCCCTGTTTATGGACAGAGCTTTTTCTTTGAGTGACACGAGCCAGAATAATTTGTTTTGCTGGTTTAATTGGCTCGCATAAATAAATGCTCCTCAAGCTGGCATTGAGTCGATACTAGTAAAGGTTTGATCGTACTAGCGATCCAGCCAAATACCATGACTTTAAATGCAAAAAAGCCTCAGCATTTCTGCTGAGGCTTTTGAATATGGCAGGGGTGGAGAGATTCGAACTCCCAACACGCGGATTTGGAATCCGCTGCTCTGCCAATTGGAGCTACACCCCTAAAATGTTATTCGAATCGAGTAAACTCTAGATTCAAAAAAAACCCCGCTGTAAGCGAGGCTTCTTAATAAGTGGCGGAGTGGACGGGACTCGAACCCGCGACCCCCGGCGTGACAGGCC
>NZ_CFHWOM010000096.1:0-1862 GCF_984391705.1 Vibrio sp.
GCTCATCCACGAATGAGCAGTTCTTATGCAAATAAAGAGATCATTCGCCAAATTGATCGACAAATGCCCGAAGTCGAGGTGCGTGATATCGCCTCTCTGTATCCCGACTTTCAGATTGATGTACAAGCGGAGCAAAAAGCCCTTGAAGAATCGGACGTTATTGTCTTTCAGTTCCCTTGGTGGTGGTACAGTTCACCTGCTATTTTGAAACACTACTTAGATGAAGTCCTTGAGTTTGGCTGGGCGTATGGCCCGAATGGCAACGCTCTTGTAGGTAAGCACCTTATTGTTTCAACCACGGCAGGTGGTGGTGACTCATTCTACAAACCAGGTGGAGCAAACCATTTCTATATCGATACCTTGTTATCGCCATTCGAAGAAACCGCATTGAAAGCGCGAATGATCTGGCACCGCGCGGTTCGTAGCCACGATATGGCGTATGTACCAGGCATCTACCACAGTGAAAAGTCGGTAAAAGCGAGGGCCAAACAACACGCAGATGAGCTGATTAACGAGATCAAAGCGATCACGGAATTTTCAGAAGAAGAACACATTAAAGATTTTCTAATCAACGATTGGTTTCCTGCTTCGGATGACCTCGAAGAAAACGGCCACTTCACGGCTCACTTCACCCTAACGACACATTTCGATTTTGATGGCAAAACATACAAAGCACATGAGGGGTTTGTCGAGTGGATTGAGGGGCTTAGAGCGACACTAAAACCTGGTACGATCAAGCATACAGTTCAATCGTTTAACATGACCAAAGGTGACAAATCCGCCTTTAAAGTATTCATGACGATCAATATCAAGGCTCAAACGATTGACGGCCAAGCGATTGACACAACCACCAGCGAAGAGTGGTCCATCGATTTGACAGTGGATCATAAAGTCATCATTACAGAGCGCCTCTCAAAAACGATCTAATGGCGCTGAAGCCGCGCTGTTTAATTGCGCGGCTTTCACTCCCCCACCCTTTCGAACACTTTTTTAATCGTTTTGGTTTAAATAGATTCAACTCATTACCCACTACTAGGTTAAAAGTGCAGAGTTAGAATAGAACCCAAGCAATCAATACTGTGGATGTGATATGCACTTAAAACATTACTCCAAGCAGATCAATCTCTTTGAGCTTTGGTCACCAGAATATAAAGAAACCATCAAGCTTGATCAGGTCATTGAGCAGCTGTCTAATGACCAAGCTTTGGCGGCTTACGTAAAAGCTCACCCAGCCCCAATCGTTTCTGTTGATCAGAAAGAAGAGTGGGTAAAAGCCATGCTTACACTACGCCCTGCCGGTTACCATAACGAGTCTCTTTTTAGAGCGATTGATCATTGGTGTATTCAGACAAACAGTGCTAAGCCAAGTGTCAACGTATCTGACTTACCTGTAAATAAGCACCACAGTTGCGGGACCAAACTAATCACATGGCAGGGCGATATCACAACCTTGCAAGCCGATGCCATCGTCAATGCCGCTAACTCACAGATGCAAGGGTGTTTTCAGCCGTTTCATGCGTGTATTGACAATGCCATCCACACCGCTTCGGGTCCAAGACTTCGTGAAGATTGTCATACCATCATTCAACTCCAGGGTGAGGATGAAACAACGGGCGCAGCCAAGCTCACTCGTGGTTACAACCTACCAAGCCGTTATGTTTTGCACACTGTAGGCCCCATCATCCATCGAGGTGCTCCATTGACCAATAGTGACCGACAGGCTTTGGCTGATTGCTATAACAGTTGTTTAGATCTTACTTTAGAGCATGGTGAGATTGAGTCAGTAGCGTTCTGTGCGATTTCTACTGGCGTATTTGGCTTCCCAAAAGAGGAAGCTGCAGAAATTGCCATCAACACGGTTA
>NZ_CFHWOM010000096.1:1962-7237 GCF_984391705.1 Vibrio sp.
TATCAAGATGACAAACTTAGATGGGGATACCTCTCTGCAAGTTTAATGGACAGTGCGCGCTTGGGGCGTGATGAGACTTACCAGAACCTTAAGACCGTCTTAGCTGATAAAAACCATTTCATTATGACAACGAATGTCGATCGTCTGTTCTACAAAAATGGCTTTGATGGCGACAAGATTTATACGCCTCAGGGTGACTCTTTCTTGTTTCAGTGCAAAACACCTTGTTCTCAAGAAGTATGGGATGCTTTGCCATTGCTTAAAGAGATGGAACAACACATTGACCCAGAAACCCAGATGCTCACCGATGACAAATATGTACCCACCTGCCCTCATTGTGGTGGCGAAGTCTACATGAATGTGAGAAGTGGCCCATTCTACATCAGCAAGCATTACGAGCCTCAACATGAAAGACTCAATCAATGGCTAACCGATATCGCAGGTAAGAAACTTTTACTGCTTGAAATTGGTGTTGGCTTTAACACGCCGGGGGTCATTAGAGCACCTTTTGAGCACCTAGCTAAACAAATTCCGAACTGTACTTTAGTTCGAATTAACCCAAAAGATGCTCACGGGCCAGAGGGGACGCTCTCAGTTCAACAAGGCATCAAAGAAACGCTCTCAAGTTTAGTTTCAGCTTAAGGAAATACCTATGAGTAAGACATACCTATACATCCAATTTAAAATTAAAGAGATGGAAGCCTTTCAACAGTACGCTGCAAACGTATCTGACACCGTAGCTTTGTATGGCGGCAAAACTATTGCAGTTAATAAGGAGCCTAGCGCACTTCATGGTTCAGTTGATATCGATGCTAGCGTGATTCAAGAATGGCCATCTCTAGAAGCCGCACAAGCTTGGTTAGATTCACCAGAGTATGCGCCACTTAAGCAATTACGTGATGATCGTGCTCTTAGCGACCTAAAAATCATTCCAGTACCAGCACTAAGCTAATCCATAATTAATAACCATTGTGCCCTTTTTTACTCGACTTTTCGGGCACTTTGGTTATTTCCAAAGGAGCCTTATTGAACCATAGAATCCCTCATTGCTGCTCTTTCACTCTAAGCTGTAGGAATTTTATGAAAATGAAATCTGGCGTTTTAGTTCATCGATAACCAACTCAACCGCTTTGGTTTTTGTCTTCGTCGGGTACACCAAGTAAATCCCTTCATCACTCGCAATTTCAATCTCAGGTAAAAGCTCAATGAGCTCTCCACTTTCTAAGTGTTCTTGAATCATAAACGTTGGGAAGATGCCGTATCTACTGCCCCTTAATACACTTTGTACGATCAACTCAGCGTCACTTAGCAGTAAGTTGCTTTCCAAACGGTGCGACCGAATCACGCCTTCCGAGTCGTAATAAGAGAACTGCTTATTGGAGTGTTCTTGTCGTGCATAGAGCACCGAAGGTAGCGAGGAGAGATCATCAAGAGACTGTGGCACACCGTGTTGAGCAATAAAGCTTGGCGTGGCGACGAGCTTAAAGCTAAAACTGTGTAGCTTCTGCGCAACAAGATTGGTATCTCTTGGTTTCCATACCCTAAGCGACAAATCAAAGCGTTGCTTTATCAAATCGACCTGATCATCGTTAAGCTCAAATTCGATTGTCAGTTTGCTAAATTGGTCACTTATCTTCTCTAACACAGGAAACACATATCGCCTGCCGAGGTAATAACCGCAAGTGACTCGAACTGTACCCTGTATCGTCTCTTGTTCGAGATTGGCAGATTCGACAATATTTTGAGACAACGCTTTGATTTTACATGCATCTTGATACGTCGCGTTACCCAATGAGGTTAATGATAGCGAGCGCGTTGAACGGTTGAACAATACGCTCCCCAATCCTTGTTCTAGCTTTTTTATCTGGCGGCTAATGTATGCGACATCTGTATCTCTCATGTTCGCAGCTGCGGTGAAACTGCCAGCGTCAACAACATCGACAAACACCATCAGTAGTTTCAAGTCTAGGTTTGTTTCACTCATCACTTTGCCTATTGCCTATATGTACAAAAGTATTTTGTGTGTTGTTGTATTTATTGTCAAAAGATTCACCCGTAAATTCGTTTGTATCCATTGGAGCAAAGCAATGCTCACTTAAAGCAACTGTCTATTGGGAGAACCTCATGATTGTCAATACAGTAAAAGGCCAAGTAAAACCTGAATTCAAAGAAAAGTTCATTGCTCACATGGCAGAACTTGCTGAAACAGTCAGAGCAGAAAAGGGTTGTATTGCCTACGACTTGAACGTCGATACAGAAAACGAGTTAGTGCTCTTTCTTTATGAAAAGTGGGAAAGCAAAGAAGATATTCTTGCTCACCTCGCAACAGAACACATGCAGTCTCACCTTGCTGAAGCGCAGCCATGGTTCGACTCACTAGAGATGGAAACATTTGAAGCAACCAAGTTTGATCTGTTCTGAGGTAGATAATGGACAAAACACTTATCGGTACATGGGCATTAAAAAGGTTTACGCTCACCAGTGACAATGGTGGCGATGTCTTATTCCCATTTGGTGAGGAACCCAGCGGCCAGCTTATTTACACCGAAGACGGGTTTATGAGTGTTGCTCTGCACAATAGTGAGCGTGAAGCTTTTTCGTCTGATGACATTTTATCCGGTAGCGAACAGGAATTCGTCTTAGCGATGAAAACATACAGCTCTTATGCGGGCCGTGTGGTTTTCAAAGAGAAAGGTAAGCTACAACACGTGATTGAGCATTCCCTATTTCCTAACTGGGTTGGCCATTCAGAAGAACGAGAATACAGCGTAGAAGGTGACAAACTCACGCTGAAAACACCTCCATTTTTCATTGCGGGAGCAGAGAGAGTTGGCGTCGTAATTTTCCAAAAGCGGAATTGATATGAGGTGAATAATTCGAGTCGGGGGTATTAAAGCATGGCCCAGGTCTAGCCAAATAACTCAACCTTTCGAATTTGTCTAAGGGAAGCAAATGACCGCTTCCTTTAGTATTCGAAATACGTGCATGGATACGCTGAAGCACCGATTTCATTTTCCGATTGATATACAAAAATAGCCTTCCCCCTCCTCCGACTCGTCCATCAAATGGCACTTCATGAGCAGAGATCTATAGCAAGTCATTGTAAACATAGACAACATAGATATTGTGAATTCATTACAAGCTACAGACAATTTTATGAATATTTGAGCTCGGTAACCTAGAAAAGCTAGACTTCGAAGATTATTTAATTCACGCTTAGAAATAAATAGTTACATAATTTTCGCTTGTTCCGAATGGAACTGAATCTAACACTTAAGAAGGTTTACAATGCTTAAGAAACTCTCATTGAAAAACAAACTCGCGATTTCAGCGAGTACGGCCATCATAGTCGGGGGGCTACTCGTAGAAGCTTTGTCATTCAATGCTTCACTAAATCGCATGGATGTAGAAGTTGAGCAGCGCCTTGAGAGTACAACGGCATCTTATAATCAATACGTAACTGATTGGTTGCTATCGAAGGAGCGAGCCTTGACTTCGTTGTCTCAAGAAGTCAATAAATCCGCTATCGTGACGCACCTGAAGCAAGTTAGCCACTCTGCAGATTTCGATAACGTATTCTTGGCTTATCCAGATGGTAGTCAAGATAACGCAAATGGCGTTGTGCTGCCGCCAGGAAACGATGATCCGCGTCAATGGGGTTGGTATATCAACGCCGTCGCCAATCCTAGCAAAGTATTTATGGACAACCCAACTGTTGCCGCCGCTACCGGTGCCAATGTTGTCTCGTTAGGTAAAGCGCTCAATCTGCATGGCCAACAGGTCGTATTAGGTGCTGATGTAGAAATCACTGACATTCTGAACAGCATGGATAAAGTGATCCTTCCTGGCGACGGCTATATGTTCATCGCTAATGAGAAAGGCAATATCTTTACTCATAAAGACACTAAGCTTCTTAATCAGCCGGTGACACAACTGGGCTTAGACTTCGATACCATTCAAAACGCATCACGCAGTGGCCAAGACCAATCAATTTCAATCTCTGGGGAAGAGTACGTATTATACGCTCAGCAGATTGATGGAACGTCACTAACAACCGTTACTGTCATAAACTACGGTTCTTTGGTCGCACCTTTATTTGAGGCTGTGTGGGGTCAAGTATTAGCAACAGCCATCGTAGTAGTTATTTGTACACTGCTATTCAACCTACTTTGTAACATCCTATTTAGGCCTTTAAACAACGTTTCGCAAGCACTTGAGCAAATTGCCAATGGTAGTGGTGATCTTACTCAGCGAATTGATGTCGAAAGCGAAGATGAAGTGGGTCGTCTCGCCCATAACTTCAATACTTTTGTGAACAGTCTACAAAAGCTAATTGGCCATATCCGAGAGCAAGCACATCTCATCAATGAACAGTCAGATAACAATACACAGCGCTCTAACCATGCCGTTTCCGAGATTCACCACCAGCAACAAGAGATCACCATGGTTGCGACGGCGGTAACAGAACTTGCAAGCGCAACCCGCGAAATTGCCTCCAACGCAGAGCAAACGGCGAATGCAGCGCAAGGCTCAACCGAGAGCACCAATAATGGTCAATCTTTAGTACAGAGAACGAAAGGATCAATCAATAACCTTGCGATTGAACTGAATGAAGCAAGTTCTGTTATCAGTGATTTGGATCGCCACGCACAAGAGATTTCGACTGTACTTTCGACCATTCAAGGCATTGCTGAACAAACCAACTTATTGGCACTTAACGCTGCAATTGAGGCAGCACGCGCGGGTGAGCAAGGTCGAGGTTTCGCTGTAGTAGCTGATGAAGTTCGCGTCCTGTCACAACGAACTCATGCATCCACAGAAGAAATTAAAACAACGATTGATACACTCCAGCAAACCACGACCCGTGCAGTAAGTTTAATGGATAGCAGTTCAGGTTTGGCAAACAAGTCAGTATCAGATGCGGATCAAGCAACCAATGCCCTGAGTGAAATCCATGATGCAGTTTCGTTAATCAGTGACATGGCAACACAGATTGCAACAGCAGCGGAAGAACAAACACACGTCACTGGCGAGATCACACAGAACATTACCTCTATAAAAGACGTCGCCGACGAGCTTGTCATCAGTACTCAAGATAGCTCACAAGAATCAACGAAGTTGAAGCAGCAAGCGCAAGAACTAACAGACAAAGTAGCGACCTTTAAACTCTCGTAGTTTTTGCAAAAACAGCTCACATTGAAAACGGCCAGGCTAAATACCTGGCCGTTTTTTTATACGTAGATTACCCAAAGATCATAAATAACGTTGTAACCTA
>NZ_CFHWOM010000097.1:0-7144 GCF_984391705.1 Vibrio sp.
CACGGATTGCGAAGCTGAATGTGAAGAAGTATAGAGCACCGAAGCCTAGACCGATTAGTAGTAGAGTTACCGGCTTAGTTGCTAGACCCCAGTTCAGTACGAAGTCGATTAGACCTGCAGAGAAACCAAAGCCGTGTAGCGTACCAAACATGTTAGCAACTACTAGAGATAGACCAGTGAATACAGCGTGCATTGCGTATAGAGCTGGAGCTAGGAATACGAACATGAATTCTAGTGGCTCTGTGATACCAGTTAGGAATGAACAGAAACCTACTGAGAATAGTGCACCACCAACTTGGCTGCGTTTTTCAGCTGGAGCTGCTAGGTACATTGCTAGAGCTGCACCAGGTAGACCGAACATCATTACAGGGAAGAAGCCGTTCATGAATACGCCAGCAGACTTGTCGCCGCCGAAGTAACGGTGTAGGTCACCAGATTTAACTGTTTCAGTTACTTCTTTAACAGTTGCTGTAATCTCTGGAGTTACAGAGTTAGCGAATTCGAATGTGTGTGATTGACCAGCAACAAGAGTCTTAGCTAGAGCTGGGTCTACACAAAGTTGTTGTAGAGCAGGAAGAGCCTGACCAGCAGCTTGAGCACCAGTAACTAGAACTTCTTGACACGTACCCATACCGAACCAGAAGTAAGAGTTAAGAACGTGGTGAAGACCTACAGGGATAAGTGCACGGTTAAGAGTACCGTAAACAAACTGACCAATTGCACCAGAAGTAGAAACAGCGTGTGCTAGAGCGTCAAGACCGCCTTGGATAGTTGGCCATACAACACC
Organism: Vibrio sp.; assembly: GCF_984391705.1. Lineage (NCBI taxonomy): Bacteria > Pseudomonadati > Pseudomonadota > Gammaproteobacteria > Vibrionales > Vibrionaceae > Vibrio > Vibrio sp. The sequence goes on from NZ_CFHWOM010000097.1 coordinate 788, forward strand.
AGAAACAGCACCTGCAACTAGCGCGAATAGACCAGCCATGATTGGTACTAGACGTTTGCCAGAGAAGAATGCCAACCACTCAGGAAGACGTGTAGCATGGAAAGCGTTGTAAGAGTGACCAGCAATGATACCAGCGATGATACCACCGAAGAATGACATGTTAACGTCAGCGTTGATTGTTGTTGCTGTCGCTGTTAGTACAAAGTACGCAACTGCGCCAGCTAGGCCTGCAGCACCTTGACCGTCTTTAGAAAGACCAATCGCGATACCTAGACCGAATAGAAGTGGAAGTTGACCGAAGATAGCACCACCAGCTTGCGCCATGAATGGGATATCAAGAAGGTCGCCTTGACCTAAACGTAGTAAGAGCGCCGCAACTGGAAGCGTTGCGATAGGAAGCATAAGAGCTTTACCTAACTTTTGCGCATATCCAAGAATATTCACCTTAAGTTCCCCCTATAGGATTTTAGTATTTTGGTCGAGCTACTTTTTTTAGTCGCTCAATTTAGTCAAGGTCAGTTTATGACATTAATTTTGCTCCGCAAATTAAAACCTCATCATTTGTGATCCTAATCACCAGAAACAGCCAATACACAAGGTTTTTGCTAGCTAGATCATAAAACTTATTTTACAATACAAAAAAATAGCAATCATCAGATAAGATTCACGGTATTCTCTACTCGTAAAAAGAGGCTCCAAGTACTGCCATACAACGCGTGAATGAGTCATAGGCTATACTCATGGCACAGCGTTCCATCTGGTTTTTCTTACTTGTAAGCTTCACGTAGATAGAATCATTTTTTCGTTTGCTAAAGATATTTTGCGACCTAATTGAAGCACACAAATAAAGTCCCAATATGTGGCACTATTACTTCAATTAGATGACTAAAAGTATTAAGAATCTAAACATAAGGATTAGCTGATCATGTATGCGCTAACTAACTGTAAAATCTTCACCGGTAATGAGGTTCTAGTAGACCACGCTGTAATCATCAAAAATGATTTGATTGAAGCAGTTTGTCCGGTTTCAGAATTGCCAGAAGGCCTCGAAACTCGTGACCTAGATGGTGCAAACTTAAGTCCAGGCTTCATTGACTTGCAGCTTAACGGCTGTGGTGGCGTGATGCTAAACGACGAGATCACAGCAGACACGATGCAAATCATGCATGAAGCAAACCTAAAGTCAGGTTGTACAAGCTTCCTGCCTACGCTAATCACCTCTTCTGATGAAGATATGCGCCAAGCAGTAGCAGCAGCTCGTGACTACCATGCGAAGTACCAAAACCAATCATTAGGTCTACACCTAGAAGGTCCATACTTGAACGTTGCCAAAAAAGGCATCCACAGTGTCGATTTCATTCGCCCTTCTGATGACAGCATGATTGACTTCATGTGTGAAAACGCAGATGTGATTGCAAAAGTAACCCTAGCACCAGAGCACAATGAAGCGGCACACATTGAGCGCCTAAAGCAAGCGGGTATCGTCGTTTCAATTGGACATACTAATGCAACGTACGCTGAAGCTCGTCGTGGCTTTGACGCTGGCATCACATTCGCAACTCACCTATTTAACGCAATGACTCCAATGGTAGGCCGTGAGCCTGGTGTTGTTGGCGCTATCTACGATACACCAGACGTATACGCAGGCATCATCGCTGACGGGTTCCATGTTGATTATGCGAACATTCGTATCGCTCACAAAATTAAGGGCGAAAAATTAGTATTAGTGACCGATGCCACAGCTCCTGCAGGCGCTGACATGGATTACTTTATTTTTGTAGGTAAGAAAGTATATTACCGTGATGGCAAGTGTGTTGATGAAAATGGCACACTAGGCGGCTCAGCATTAACCATGATTGAAGCAGTTCAAAATACTGTTGAGCATGTCGGAATCGCTCTGGACGAAGCACTACGTATGGCTACTCTGTACCCAGCAAAAGCAATCGGTGTTGAAGAACAACTAGGCCGCGTTAAGAAAGGCATGGTTGCAAACCTCACTGTATTTGATCGTGACTTCAATGTTCAAGCGACTGTTGTTAACGGACAATACGAGCAAAATTAAGAATGAATGGCGGACAAATAGGTAACGTAGATTTAGTTAAACAACTAAACAGTGCAGCAGTTTATAGATTGATTGACCAGCAAGGTCCGATTTCCAGGATCCAAGTTGCTGATGTCAGCCAACTCGCTCCTGCTAGTGTTACTAAGATTACCCGCCAACTTCTTGAGCGCGGCCTAATTAAAGAGGTCGCGCAACAAGCTTCAACAGGGGGACGCAGAGCCATCTCCCTGACTACCGAAGTTGAACCATTTCACTCAGTCGCTGTACGTATAGGTCGTGATTACATTCAATTCAGCCTTTATAACTTAGGTGGAAAAGAGCTGGCTTCTGATTACACTGAGTTCTTCTACACAACCCAAGAAGAGCTAGTTGAGGGCTTGCTTACTCACTTAAAACAGTTTATCGCAACCAATCACACCATAATCAACCAACTTATCGCTATTGGCATTTCATTGCCGGGCCTCGTCAACCCAGAAACTGGTGTCGTAGAGTATATGCCTAACATCACTATCGATAACCTCGGTTTAGCTGAGTTGGTGCGCAATACTTTTCACGTTCAATGTTTCGTCGGTAATGACGTGCGTGGTATGGCATTAGCGGAACACTACTTTGGCGCTAGCCAAGACTGCCAAGATTCTATTTTGGTCAGTGTGCATCGAGGCACTGGTGCGGGTATTATCGTTAACGGCCAAGTGTTCTTGGGCTTTAATCGTAATGTTGGTGAAATTGGTCACATCCAAATTGATCCACTTGGTGAACAGTGTCAGTGTGGCAACTTCGGCTGTCTTGAGACTGTTGCGGCAAACCCAGCTATCGTTGAGCGCGTCAATAAACTCATTGCACAAGGTTATGAGTCTAGCCTAACAACACTTGATTCCATCACTATTAGTGACGTGTGTGAACATGCAAATTTAGGCGACGAGTTAGCAAAACAAAGCTTAGTACGTGTTGGTAATCAACTAGGTAAAGCCATCGCTATAACAATCAACCTGTTTAACCCACAGAAAGTGATCATTGCTGGTAATATCACCCAGTGTGAAGAAATCGTGTTCCCAGCGATTCGTCGTAACGTTGAAAACCAATCACTCACTACTTTCCACTGTGACTTGCCGATCGTTGCATCTAAAATTGATAAACAGCCCACACTTGGCGCTTTTGCAATGATCAAACGTGCTATGCTAAACGGCGTTTTGTTACAAAAATTACTTGAAGATTGATCGCCTACGCAATCAGTTGAGTTAGAATACGGGGCTATGTCGCAAGACATGGCCCTGTTTTTTTAGGATAGAATACAAACAAATATGGAACTGATCTTAATCACTACTGCCTTTCTAGCGGGTTTTATCGCTTTAAAGTGCAACCTTCCGCCATTAGTTGGCTTCTTACTGGCGGGCTTCGGTCTACATGCCATTGGCTTCCAAACCAATGAAACTATCATTACCCTAGCTGATCTGGGGGTCACCCTACTCTTATTTACTATCGGCCTGAAACTCGATATTAAAACTCTGCTGTCAAAAGAAATTTGGGCAGGCGCAACCATCCATAACCTTTTGTCTACCGCTTTGTTCAGTGGTGCGCTGTTCAGTTTCAAGTTCCTAGGGATCAGCTCTCTTGCTGCAATGTCGATTGATCAAATCGTCTTACTTGGCTTCGCACTCTCATTCTCAAGTACTGTTTTTGCAGTGAAGTCTTTACAAGAAAAAGGGGAAATGAACGCGACATATGGCACTTTGGCCATTGGTATCTTAGTTATGCAGGATATCTTTGCGGTTGTGTTCCTTACGGCTTCTACAGGTAAACTACCTGAATGGTATGCTATTGCCCTCTTTGCTCTACCATTCTTAAGACCTCTATTCTATCGTCTACTAGACTGGGTTGGTCACGGCGAAATGTTGGTATTGTTTGGTATTTTCTTCGCTTTAGTTGTCGGAGCAGGTCTATTTGAACTAGTCGGAATGAAACCTGACTTAGGCGCGCTAATTCTCGGTATGCTTTTAGCTGGACACAAAAAAGCGTCCGAGCTCTCAAAGTCACTGTTTAATCTCAAAGAGCTATTCTTAGTTTGCTTCTTCTTAAACATTGGGCTTTCCGAACAGCCTACCCTTTCAGGCCTGGCTCTAGCGATACTCTTTATGCTGCTACTTCCACTTAAGGGCGTGCTCTACTTTGTGGTACTAAACGCGTTTAAGTTCCGCGTCCGAACGTCACTTTTATCCTCACTCTGTCTGTTTAATTTTAGTGAGTTTGGACTTATCGTTGGAGGCTTGGCATTCAAAATGGGCTGGATGAGCGGGGACGTGTTAGTCGCACTGGCTTTAGCAGTTTCAATTTCCTTTATTATCTCAGCACCAATCAACCGCTTTGGTCACCAAATTTATCAACGTTCTAGTCGCTGGCTAAAAGAAACAGCCGCTGAAAACCTTAATACAAGAGATCAGCTAATCAATCCAGGTCATGCTCAAATCTTAATTTTGGGTATGGGTCGTATAGGTACCGGCGCATATGACGAACTGCGCCATCGATATGGAAAAATTAGTTTGGGTATTGAGGTACGTGAAGACGCCGCCAAAGAGCATAAAGCTCAAGGTCGAAACGTCATCTCCGGAGATGCAACTGACCCTGACTTCTGGGAACGAATTCTTGATACAGCAAACGTAAAGCTCGTCTTACTAGCTATGCCACACCACCAAGGTAATCAAATTGCGCTAGAGCAGTTACGACGTCGTAATTTCCAAGGGCAAATCGCCGCCATTGCAGAATATCCAGATCAACTTGATGCGCTAACTGAAGATGGCGTAGACGCAGCCTTCAATATCTATAACGAAGCTGGTAGTGGTTTTGCGCGCCACGTGTGCGATCAATTAAAACCTCAATTCAACACCACCCGCTAACCCTTTAAAGGCTGCCTTTTTGGCAGCCTTTTTTATAAAACTGGTCACCAAACACACTAAACATCAATTTTATTTAATAAAAACCCATTTCAATTAGAAAATATTCACCAACAAGCTCTTAATGGTACTTTTTTTATTATTGACGGTTGCTTTTTTTAATCAGAATGGCAAATTGAAGACATAAGGTTAATGTATTTTTAAAGGGAAGTGGTATGTGTTCTATATTTGGTATTTTAGACATTAAAAGTGATGCAGAAGCGCTGCGCCCAGTGGCGCTAGAAATGTCTAAAAAGCTTCGCCACCGTGGCCCAGACTGGTCAGGTATTTACTCTTCAGAAAAAGCGATTCTAGCGCATGAACGTCTAGCTATCGTTGGTCTTAACAGTGGCGCTCAGCCTCTTTACAGCTCAGATAAAAAACACATCCTTGCCGTAAACGGTGAAATCTACAACCACAAAGAAATTCGTGCTCGTTACGAAGGAAAATACGACTTCCAAACAGACTCTGATTGTGAAGTTATCCTGGCATTGTATGAAGATCTAGGTGCTGCTCTGCTCGAAGAACTGAATGGCATCTTTGCTTTCGTTCTTTACGATGAGGAAAAAGACACGTACCTAGTTGGTCGTGACCATATCGGTATTATTCCTCTATACCAAGGCTATGATGAGCACGGTAACTACTACGTAGCGTCAGAAATGAAAGCACTTGTACCTGTATGTAAAACGGTCAGTGAGTTCCCTCCTGGTTGTTACTACGGTAGTGGTGATGCAGAGCCTCAGCGTTACTACACTCGTGATTGGAACGAATACGCAGCCGTTCAAGGTAACTCAACAAGCAAAGAAGAGCTGACTGAAGCACTGGAAGCTGCGGTTAAGCGTCAGCTAATGACAGACGTTCCTTATGGTGTTCTTTTATCTGGCGGTCTAGATTCATCAATCACTTCAGCAGTCGCTAAGCGTTTTGCTGCAATGCGTATTGAAGACGATGAAAAGTCAGAAGCATGGTGGCCTCAACTTCACTCATTTGCGGTTGGTCTTGAAGGTGCTCCAGATCTTAAAGCTGCTCGTGAAGTCGCTGACCAAATCGGTACCGTTCACCACGAGATGACTTACACCATTCAGGAAGGCCTGGATGCGATTCGTGACGTTATCTACCATATTGAAACATATGACGTGACGACTATCCGGGCATCAACACCAATGTTTCTAATGGGACGTAAGATCAAAGCGATGGGTATCAAGATGGTACTGTCTGGCGAAGGTGCCGATGAGATCTTTGGTGGTTACCTATACTTCCACAAAGCGCCAAATGCGAAAGAGTTCCACGAAGAGACAGTACGAAAACTGCTTGCTCTGAACATGTTTGACTGTGCTCGTGCGAACAAATCGCTGGCAGCATGGGGCG
>NZ_CFHWOM010000098.1:0-7076 GCF_984391705.1 Vibrio sp.
GAAGGTAACTTGTTGATTGATGTTCGCATGCAACAAGTGGATTGGTCTAGACTTGAAAAAAGAGAAGGGGCAGTTTTACGTGACTTTATAGTTACTTAAATGACTGCTACAGTATAACGTCATATCAAATGATGGAGCTTTCTAATGGCGTGGAATGAGCCTGGAAATAACAACGGCAACAATGGCCGCGATAATGACCCTTGGGGTAATAATAATCGTGGTAACAAAGGTGGCCGTGATCAAGGACCGCCAGACTTGGACGAAGTGTTTAATAAACTGAGTCAGAAACTGGGTGGAAAGTTTGGTGGTAAAGGTGGCAATGGACCGTCTGTCGGCGGCGGTGGTGGCGTACTAGGATTAGGCGTCATTGCAGCAATCGCAGTAGCAATTTGGTTCTTCGCTGGCTTTTACACCATTGGTGAAGCTGAGCGCGGTGTTGTGTTGCGTTTAGGTAAGTACGATCGCGTGGTCGATCCTGGTCTGAACTGGCGTCCTCGTTTTATTGATGAGTACGAAGCGGTTAACGTTCAAGCTATCCGTTCTCTACGTTCTTCAGGTCTAATGCTGACCAAAGATGAAAACGTAGTGACTGTAGCGATGGATGTTCAGTACCGTGTTGCTGATCCATACAAGTATCTATTCCGCGTAACAAACGCAGATGACAGCTTACGCCAAGCGACAGATTCTGCTCTACGTGCTGTTGTGGGTGACTCTTTGATGGATAGTATCCTGACAAGTGGTCGTCAGCAAATTCGTCAAAGCACGCAAGAAACGTTGAATGAAATTATTGATAGCTACGACATGGGTGTTGTCATTGTTGACGTCAACTTCCAGTCAGCTCGTCCGCCAGAGCAAGTAAAAGACGCATTTGATGATGCAATCGCTGCTCGTGAGGATGAAGAGCGTTTTGAACGTGAAGCAGAAGCTTACCGTAACGATATTCTTCCTAAAGCAACAGGTCGTGCTGAACGTCTGAAGAAAGAAGCATTGGGTTACTCTGAGCGCGTTGTAAACGAAGCGCTAGGTCAAGTTGCTCAGTTTGAGAAACTACTACCTGAATATCAAGCGGCTCCAGAAGTGACACGTAACCGTCTGTACCTAGATACGATGGAAGAGGTGTACAGCAGTACTTCTAAGGTTCTAATTGATTCAGAATCAAGCGGCAACCTACTGTACTTGCCTATCGATAAGCTAGCTGGCGAAGGTCAAACTCAGACCAAACGCAAGGTGAAAGAAACCTCAGCTTATGATCAGATTGAGCTTGAAACTCATCAAAGCGGTAGCGCGTCAGATTCGCAATCTCGTTCAACTGGTTCACGTCAAGGGAGATATTAAGAATGCGTAAGTTAATGATCCCTGTAGTAGTGGTAGTGATCGCGCTGTTGCTAATGTCAGTTTTCGTTATTCAAGAAGGCGAGCGTGGTCTTGTGATTCGATTCGGTCGTGTCCTAGATGACAATGGTGTATCAAAAATCTACGAACCAGGTCTGCATTTCAAAATGCCTCTGTTTGATCGTGTGAAAACACTTGATGCACGTATTCAAACTATGGATGGTCGTTCTGACCGTTTCGTAACGTCTGAGAAAAAAGACGTTATCATTGATACTTACGTTAAGTGGCGTATCGAAGATTTTGGTCGTTTCTACCTGACTACAGGTGGTGGTAATGTTCTGACTGCTGAAGCGCTACTTGAGCGTAAAGTAACAGACGTACTTCGTTCTGAAATCGGTGCACGTGAAATCAAACAGATTGTGTCTGGTCCACGTAATAACGATGTTCTACCTGATAGCGTAGATAGTGAAGAAGTCACTACAGAAGCGGCGAAAGAAGCACTAGAGATTGATGGTGAGCGTGACAAGATCATGGCCAATGTACTGGAAGGTACACGTGATAGCGCGCTAACGGACTTAGGTGTTGAGATTGTTGATTTCCGTATGAAGAAAATCAACCTTCCTGACAACATCAGTGATTCAATCTATAAGCGTATGCGTGCGGAGCGTGAGTCGGTTGCTCGTAAACACCGCTCTCAAGGTCGTGAGCGTGCGGAAGTTATTCGCGCTCAAGCTGAGCTAGAAGTGGCAACAGTTCTTGCCGAAGCTGATAAAACCGCGCGTGTAACACGTGGTGAAGCGGATGCGGAAGCGGCTAAGATCTACTCTAATGCATACAACAAAGACCCTGAGTTTTTTAGTTTCATGCGTTCACTGAAAGCGTACGAGAAATCGTTCAGCGATAAGAGTGACATTCTTGTTCTGGATCCGAAGAGTGAATTCTTCCAGTACATGAATAACGCGACAGGCGCAGAAGCGAAGTAATCGCAATTAAGATACGATAAAGGCTCCCATGTGGAGCCTTTATTTTTTGTATATGTTAATGGATAAATTATGTCTAACTCATTGTGGCTAGCGCTAGGGCTAGTTTTGATTGTCGAGGGTCTTGGACCACTTATTGCTCCTAACGGTTGGCGGAACATGGTTGCTCAATTGAGCGAGCAACCAGACAATCAATTACGTCGCATTGGCGGTTGCTTAGTGGTTGCAGGAGCGGTAATTGCGTACGTCTTCAGCTAGATTACTCTAGTAATGAGGAGGTGGCGTTTCTTCTGATTGGTCAGCGAGGTTGGATGAGTCCATATTCTTCACTTTACCTACGACATATTTCATCTGATCTTGCATCTTAGTGATCAGTAACTGCTGTTGGCTCAATGCTTCGTTGAGTTCTTCAATAGTTTGCTCTTGAAAGGCTAGCTGACACTCAAGGTCATTTACACGATTTTCTAGCTGTTCAACTCGCTTATCTGTCATTTTAATAATCCACATTCCAAGCTTGGGCTATACCAGCCGAAGTTCCCGAAATGATACGGCTTTGGCTGTCAAAGGCTGCATCATACACCACTGCGCGTGGAGGGCGAGTATCTTTTAATGGTTCTACCTCAAAGCCATCTACTCGCTTACCTGTATGGCTATTCCAAACCATTAACCGACCTGAAGGTGTACCTGTCGCAAGGTACTGGCCATCATCTGAAAAACGGGCAGTCGAGAAAATGAGCTGTCTTGAAAAACTGCTTAGTTCTGAAAGAGGTTCGCCATTGGATAGATCCCACACAACTGCCTGGTTGCCCCCATCGGAAGTAAACGCATATTTCCCATCCCTTTGCAGTGCCACTCGATTAACTCGTTGCTCATGTTCAAATGTACGTAGTATTTGCCCGGTGTTGGTATCCCAAAGGTAAGCTTTATAATCATTACCCCCGGAAAGTGCGAAACGGCCATTAGGTGATAAAGCTACAGAATTGACTTTTTCGTTGTGTGCGAGGAACTCTAATCGCCTGCCGGTGACTAAGTTGACGTAAATTGTTTTTCCGTTGGATAACCCAAGTAGTACTTGGTCACCATTGCTGGCGATATCAACATCGCGAATCAGGCCATCAGAGATTGACCACAATCCTTCTGCTTGTGTCCAAGCAAGATCCCAAACAGCAAAGTTCATTTGGGTAGCGGTAATGGCAAAGCGACCATTATCAGAAATACGGATTCGTGAGACAGTGTTTGCTTGAGGATCTTGCTCGCCAAGTGCTGCGAGTTGTTGGTTTTCATGCAAGTCCCAAAGTACTAATTGGTGTTCCTTGGAATAAAGCATAGCAAAGCGGGCATCGCGACTTAATGCAAAGCTGGTGGTCCCTTTTAATTCTATGTCCCAACGTTGCACATCTTGGCTGGAGAAAAAGCATCCATTTAACGTTGTTATGACAATAGTTATTAGTAGAGTGTTAAAAATTATTCGCATCAAGTCCAATTATCCACTTGGTTTCGTTTATTTCGGACGCATATTGGTTATATTGGTACAACATGCGAGTGCGCACCAGTCTTTCTTAACGATTTGTGCACTAAGATAAAAGTCTCAATTGGAGAGTTCAATGAAATCTATTTTTAAAGTGACGTTGCTTGCGGCAACAGTTGCACTAGCGGCGGGTTGTCAGAAAGAAGAAGAGCCTAAAGCGGAAGCTGCTCCAGCAGTAGAACAGGTTCAAGCGGAAACAGGTAAAGCGGTTCACTTTAAAACCGAGGACGACAAAGCAGCGTATGCGATTGGTGTCTCTTTTGCTAACTACCTAAGCACAAGCCTAGATAAGCCAAGTGAGATCGGCATTACCCTAAACAAAGATTTGGTACTGAAAGGTATCGAGCATGTGTTTGAAGGCAAAGCAGAGCTAAATGAAGAAGAAACACGCGCGGCTCTTGAGTCTCTTGATAAACGTGTAGCGGAAACCATGCAAAAGCAAGCCGCTGAAAAAGCTGAAGCTTCAAAAAAAGCAGGTGATGATTTCCGTGCTGAGTTTGAAAAGCAAGATGGTGTCGTGAAGACTGATACGGGTTTACTGTACCAAATCATGACTGCAGCGGAAGGTGAGCAACCTAAAGATACAGATACCGTTCAAGTGCACTACAAAGGTACTTTGATTGACGGTACTCAGTTCGATAGCTCTTACGATCGTGGTGAACCAGCAACGTTCCCACTTAACCGAGTTATTCCTGGTTGGACTGAAGGCGTACAGTTAATGCCAGTAGGTTCTAAGTTCAAGTTTGTCATTCCGCCAGAGCTAGCTTATGGTCAGCAAGACACACCAACGATCCCTGCAAACTCAACATTGGTGTTCGAAGTTGAGCTACTAAAAATCGACAATGGTGAAGAAGCGGTTCAATAAATGATATTGAAACACTCATACCAAAGGCCTGGCTTCTGCTAGGCCTTTTTCTTTCCTAAGTATGTCATTCATCACTTATTTATTTGTTCTAAATCACTAGATAGTGGCTTAGCTAGATGTTCTCTTCAAAATTTCTGATAAACTTACACCAATTTGTTGATTTTTCGCTCGAAGGCTTAAAAAGTGACAACTACAGAAACAGTAAATACGGATATGTTGCTCGAAATGGAATCTGTCAATGTGATGCCATTCAGTGAGCACGACAAAATTATTCTTCGATCATATGAAGCGGTTGTGGATGGGATTGCGAGCTTAATCGGCCCATTTTGTGAAATCGTACTGCATTCATTAGAAGACCTAAATACCTCAGCGATCAAGATTGCTAACGGTGAGAATACCGGGCGCCAAGTCGGCTCTCCCATCACTGATCTAGCGCTAAAAATGCTACGTGACATTGAAGGCTCAGAGCGTAATTTTTCGCGCTCTTATTTCACACGCGCTAAAGGTGGTGTGTTGATGAAGTCGATTACGGTGGCGATTCGCAATGGCGAAAACCGTGTGATTGGCTTGTTGTGTATCAATGTCAACCTAGACGCACCATTCTCGCAAGTGCTGCAATCTTTTATGCCGACAGAAGAAGCTAAACAAGCTGCCTCTTCGGTTAACTTTGCAAGTGATGTGGAAGAGCTGGTGGACCAAACCGTGGAGCGCACCATCGAAGAGATCAATGCGGATAAATCGGTGTCGAACAACACCAAAAACCGTCAAATAGTGATGGAGCTATACGATAAAGGTATCTTTGATATTAAAGACGCAATTAACCGCGTGGCAGATCGCTTGAATATCTCTAAGCACACTGTTTACCTCTATATTCGCCAACGTAAAACTGAGGATGATGAAAGTTGAGTCAATTGACTTATACCTTGGTGGTGAATGGTTCTGTTTATGGCAGTCAATCTGCACGTAGCGCCTATCAGTTTGCTCAAGCTGTGATTGCTAAAGGGCATACCTTGGTTAGCGTTTTCTTCTATCAAGATGGCGTGACCAACGGCAGCGCGTTGACTGTTCCGGCTAATGATGAATTTGACCTTGTTAAAGCGTGGCATGAGCTTGCTCTCGCACATAATGTTCGTCTTGAAACTTGTGTAGCAGCTGCACTGCGTCGGGGCATTGTCAGCCAAGATGAAGCTAATCAGCATGGCTTGAGCCAAAGTAATTTGGCTGAAGGTTTTCATCAAGCGGGTTTAGGTAGCTTGGCGGAAGCGATGTTAGTTCAAGATAGGGTTGTGCAGTTTTGAGCCAGTTAACTTACTTATTTCGTAGTGCTCCCCATGGCAGCTCTGCTGGGCGAGAGGGGATTGATGCGCTGCTCGCGGCTTCGGCCTATTGTGAAGATATCAGCGTGATCTTTATTGGGGACGGCGTTTATCAGTTACTGCATGGTCAAGACCCAAAAGAAATCTTGAGCAAAGATTATGCGCCTATGCTCAAGCTGTTTGACCTTTATGATATTGAGCAAGTGTACGTTTGTGAAAACTCTTTAGCTGAAAGGGGGGTAGCGAAAGCTGACTTAGTGCTCGATGCCCAACCATTATCGCTTTCTGCACTTAAGAGCCAGTTGCAACAAGCTGCTAAGCTTCTCTCTTTTTAACGAGGCGTTATGTTACACATAATAAAATCCGTTCAAGCGCTTAGCAATGCCATCCTTGTCTGCGATAATGGCGATGATCTATTGCTTATCGAAGATGCAGTCTATGCGGTGAACCCTAAGCATCATGCTCACCATTTACTCAAAGGGCATAGCTGCGCTGTGTTGGCGTCTGATTTAGCAGCGCGAGCGATGGCGAATAGAGTCAGCTCTCAGCTTGCGGTTGTTGACTACTGTGGCTTTGTTGATCTGACTATAAAGCACCCTCAATCTCTCACTTGGAACTGACTATTCAAGCGTCATTTCAGCTTTACGGATAAAAAGTCCAATTGAACAAAAAAAGATCCGTATATTTCTTGACACACCTCTCACTGCTGAATAGAATTTTGCGTCCCTAACTGCCACTAGTAGTTAGGGATAGATTTTTCACAAAGCTTACTTTTAAGTAAATCAGGAGCTAGTTAATGGCAACTATTAACCAGTTGGTACGTAAGCCACGTGCAAAGCAAGTTGTTAAAAGCAACGTGCCTGCACTAGAAGCGTGCCCACAAAAACGTGGTGTATGTACTCGTGTTTACACTACTACACCTAAAAAACCTAACTCGGCACTACGTAAAGTATGTCGTGTACGTCTAACTAACGGTTTCGAAGTAACTTCGTACATCGGTGGTGAAGGTCACAACCTTCAAGAGCACTCAGTTGTTCTAATCCGTGGCGGTCGTG
>NZ_CFHWOM010000099.1:0-2650 GCF_984391705.1 Vibrio sp.
TTCCAATTCTTTGCTTGTCTTTTGGCTCACAAACTCTTTGTATAGCGCCGCTTTATCCGTTGGATCAATATCCGTTCCTGCCGTTACAGCAGAGTTAAACATCTTTTCTGATTCAATCTTTGGCATGACTACTAGCGCACAAATTTGCTCTACACCACCAATTTCAACCAGTGATACTTGCTCAACTTGGCTCTTTTGAATTGAAGTATTAGTTATTTGCTTAGCGATTTGCTCAAAAGATGTGCCAGAGGTTTGACCGTCAACTGAGCTATCAATTTTTTGATAGTTCTTCTCTAACACACTGACTTTAATATCAAGGTTTTGCGCAAGCGTGTTACGTGCTAGAGAGATAGCGTGGTTACGATCAACAGAAAAGTTACCTGACGCCGTAACACAGTTTGACGCTGCAAAGCCATTCGCTGAAGTTGGGTTTAGTACCCAGCTAGGCACATTGCTGCCTTTGTTGGTTTCCACTTTCGCCGTGTTTTCAGAACCACTTTGACTCGCACAGCCAGATAAGATCACTGCGCTGATTGCAGCGGTAAGAATTTGATATTTCATCTTCAATTCCTTTTAGATAATTGAGTTGGACTGCGCATGATAGGTTTTCATTCTATCGTTGACCTTTTTGAGATATTTGCGAGTCTCGTTATAAGGTAAGTTCTTGATAAGGTGCTCATATACTTCATCAGAACTCATGGTATTGATTTTCTTAATCGCACTAGAAACACGTCGCTCACCAAATGCTTTGGCCACATTACCTGACCCGGTGTTGTAAGCCGCGATCACACTGTAAGTCGCACTTTGTGGGTCTTTAATGCCTTTTAGGTATCGACTCTGAAGAATTTTTAGATACGCCGTGCCAGTTTCGATATTCAAATTGGGATCGTATAAGTCATTCGCTTTCATCGGCTTATCTTTACCGCGATATAGCTTATTCACGTCATGACCAGCGGTTGTCGGCACGATTTGCATCAGCCCATATGCGGGCACATGAGATTTTGCTTTCGGGTTGAAATGCGACTCTTCGTGCATGATTGCCAAAACAAGTGCAGGCGGTAATTCTCGCTTTGCACTTTCTTGTTGAATCGCAGGAAGGTACTGATTGGCGCGGTTCGCCAGTGATGATTTTGGAATCTTGACCTTATACTCAACAATCTTTTTAGGCTGTTGCTTTAGCTGCTTTTCTTGCAGAGCTAATTCTTGCTTCACAGCAGCAATGCGTTTTTCTTCCAGCTTCACCATTTGTTGTTTTTGCTGAACAATCACTTGCTCTTGCTTTTGTTCACTTAACACCGCACTTTTCTCAGCAGCAAAGATGTCAAGTTGACTCATTTGGCGCTCAGTTTGCGCCTCAATCTCTTTCTTCACCTCTTCGAAAGTCTTTGGTTCTACTTTAATTTCCTCAACGAAAACCATTGTGGGCTCAGCTTTTTTAGGTTGAGTTACACCAACTTCTTCAAACACCTTGGCGTTTTTCTCGATAACGGCATTGACGACTTCAGCTTCAACAACTGGAGCTTCGGCTTTTTCTTCTTCCGCAGGCGGTAAGTAGCTAACCGTAATCTCACCTTTCTCCAAATCAACGACGGTTCGTGCGTTATGTTGTTCGTCATAAACCACTACCACATCCGGAGAAGGTATTTTGGTGTCACCCCATTTTTGAATAGAGGCTTTCTGTTTTTTGTCCCAGTCCGCTAAGTAAGCTTGCTGCCATTGATTGAACTCTTGAATTTGGGCGGCATACCATTGCTCAAACTCATCCGTATCATCAGCGGTTAATTGTTCGATTTCTTGGTCCAGTTCAGCAAAAGGATCATTTGCAAAACTTGGTTGCATCACAATTAGGTTTAACAACGCAGCCAGTGCGCAATATTTCAATTTCATAAATTGAGTTACCGTAATTTGTTAAATCAGAAATAAGAAGACAGATCTCCGACACTCTCAGCTTGTTGCTCAAACATTTGATCTTCAATGTCTATCACCAAACGCTCGCATTCTTTGCTTGAGCACTGCTTTGCGATGAACAAGCTTTCCTCAAGTTCTCCTTGCTCAAACTGCCATTGAGCTAGCCAGTGCTTGATTTCACTGTTGGAAATTGCGGAAACATCGACATACTGCTGATAGTAATTTTCAGCTTTGGTCACGTCTGATTGAGATAAGAGCAAGGTGACTAAACCTGCGGCATCCATTGCAACGCTAGGTTCTTTGATGATCAACGGTAATATCGGCTTGATGTGCTGGTACTGCTTGGTTGAGTAATACGCAATGGCATAGTTCAGCGCTGTGGTTTGGAGATTGGTTTTGTAGCCAGTATCATTCACCATAGCACTACACTGAGCTTGGTTCTTACTCAGTGAAGAAAACTGAATATTGGTCAGTTCGTAAGTTAGACTCGCAAAAGGCCACGAATCTAAAGTTTCACGAATGAAACCACCTTCAAGCAACTTGTCTTCGTATTTTTTGCGAAGCTCTAAACCGAGCCCTTTACGACACAATGACTTCATTTGTTTCGTGGTCAGTTCATGCTGTCTTTTCACTTCAACTGACACTTCTGAATCACTGGTTTTAAGCTCATAATCTGTGCCGTTGAACGACCAAGAATGAGAGTCGGAAGCAAAAACTGGTAGACCTAAAAGGCCTACCAGAA
>NZ_CFHWOM010000099.1:2750-7053 GCF_984391705.1 Vibrio sp.
TGTTTGTCTTCTGCCAATACTTTCGCATCTGCTGGGTTAACGCTCTCAGGTGGGTACTCGAACTGTTCATTCTTCTCTAGCTGGTTCTCAGTGAAACCACCTTCCCAGTAAACTTGTTCACCTTGCATTACTGCAATCAGACCGTTTCTCGCTTTAGCTTGCGCTTGAGATTTCGACATACCAAGCAGCTTGCGTTTCACGCTCTTATTCTTGTTGTCACGAATGATCGAAGAACCGAAACCAAGTACAAACGACTCGCCCGTTTCAGCGTTGGTAATCACTTTCGCACCAACAGGAGGCATCACACCCGCCTGCAGATCAGCGATGATTTGTTTGAAAATCACGTTTGGTTCTGTAGTCTGAGTCAGAGCGCCCACTTTACGCTTCGTTTGCTCACGTGTTTTCGGCGTTGAAATCAAACTAACACGAACTAGGTTTTCACTTGGATCATCATACACATCGAACGTCACGTAACCTGCCAATGCGCCTTTTACTGACTCAGCACAGTTATCGCTCATCATGCTTGTGGTGTTTGCCGCGCCTTCTGTCGCAGTATCAATCACATCCATGGTTTCGTTGATCGCTGTCGCACACATGTTGCTCATGCCTTCCATGTTTTCCACTAATTGCTTTTTCGCAATTTGGAAAGCTTTCATGTATGCACCACGCTTAGATAACAACGTCGCGTTACGGTTTTCGTAAGTTTCGTAGCTACCAGAACCCGTAGATAGAATACCGATACCCGAACCAACTGCGATCATCTTAACGCCATCACCTTCGTCTTCGATCAGGCTTTGGTGAGCAACAAGTACTGCGGCTTTCGGGTCTGCTGCCACAACTAGATCACCCACCTCTTTTACGTCATCTGTATTTACAGCTTGAGTTTCAGAAGGTGCATCGGTTGCAGGAACGAGATCATTAAGGTCAAAATCTACATTTGCATGTGCAGAACCAAAGGCACTTGCTAGTACCAATGAAAGAAGTGTTTTTTTAAACATAAATATCCTGTAGAGGTCTTAAAGCACGTTGATTTGGTAATCGTTCAAAACACGTAGCTTGGACTGATAATTTGGCTGATGAATGCGCAACGTTGGCTGGATAAACTGAGCAAGGTCATTGGCGTTGTTTAATGAGCGAAGTCGGACAATCACCTTGCCAGAACGACTTTCAATCTTGATATCAGAAACGCCGTTGATCGCACTAAGCAAGGTATAAAGTTGACCTTGTTGACCTGCCGCTTTCTGCGTAAAGATCAATTCTCGAACCGGGCCACCACGCATTGCCATCTTTTGGACGGCGCTATGTAACGCTTGAGTCAGCATTTTCTGGTTTTGATCGACAGCTAAGTGCACCGACGCTAGTTCATTCAGCATCCCCTCTTTGTTAGGAAGGGTCATCAATGTTGGATCGTTGTGCCAATTACCGTATTCATTACCCGCTCGGTCTAATAGCTTAGCCGCCAATTCCAACTGCAAGCCGGAAGGCGTCACTTTCTCTTTTTCTTGAACTTGAAGAATGATGGTTGCCTGCTCTGGAGTACCAGAGAGATCGAAGCCCATCTGAGCAAGAGAGCTACTGAACGTGGTTTGAACAACCGGAAGGTGCGCATCCACGTAAACGGCAGGTTGCCCTAGACTCTTGATAAGTTGAGCGATCTTAGCCTCAACCTTTTGGCGTTCAACAGACACATCGAGCGTCACGACAAGCACACCATTTGGTTTAGTTTGGCTAGAAATTTCGCTCCAACCAGTAATCATACCTTGCGATTGCATTGATAAGGATTGGACAGCCACATCATGCAAGTTAAAGTCATCACTGACCGCGTTTGCCGACATGCTTAAATAGGTTTGCTGAAGGTAGCCAGATTTGACCATCACGCCCAAAACTTGGCTGATAGCACGACGAAATGCATCTTGCTCAGCCGCTTGGCGCGCACTTAAACCTTGCTTAGCGTTCGAGATACCCTCACCGATGACCACAACAGAAACCGTCGAGTCAGAACCCCAAACAATACCCTCGTCTGAGTCTTCTTCTGTTTGCGTTGGTGGCATAAGACGCACATTCACACAGGTATCATCGCCGTAGATTTCAGGTTGCCCAAAATCCGCTGTGATCATCCCTCTCTCGATTCCAGTTACTAACATTTCTCGAGCAGCTTGATTAAACTGTTCGTTGAGTAATTCGGAATCTTCAGAAGATAAAGAAAGTGAAACCTGCCCATTTAAAAACAGTCGCAGGTTATTGATCGCATCCGCTTTCGCCCCCTCTATCGCTAACGCACCACGACCATAGGCGCACCCCTGCTCAACAAGAGCCAGTGTTGACTGGCTCTTATCAAGTTCAAGCGCAGCTGCAGGTGCAGCCGAGAGCAATCCACCGAGGGTAAGACTAAGACTTATCCCTTTTGCGCCCATGTGCTGCGTTCCTTCATGAATTCCATCGGGACACCGACGCTAACTGCAAAGATTCGACGCTGACGATCTGGACGGTAGATACCCTGCTCAGCTTCGTCTTTCACTTGATCAGCAAGCTTACTGTCTTTCCAGCGTACGATTTTGCCTTGAGCACTTTGTTGGCTAGGGTTAACCGTAGCCACACCGATTGGCTCAACAAAACCTGCACTGTACTCAAATACAACCATGGTTTCATTTGGTAATACACCAGCATTTTGACCACGATCTAGCGAGATTCGGTCGCCTTTAATGCCCATAACTTGTGCTGTTGCTGGCATCTCTTTTAGCAGACGAGTCAACATGATATCGAAACCACGTGACGCCATTTCGTTCATCACAGAATCAACGTCTTTACTACTGGTGTAGTTAAAACCGCGGTAGTAGTCACCATTTGCGATTACGGTTGTGAAGCTTTCCTTATCACGAACATCAAAGTTAGAAACGCGGATCTTACCGATATTCGGGTAGCTCAGCTTTTCACGAGTGTACGGGTCAATAACACCCGTCGTCATTTCCATTGATGTTTGGAATAAAGACTGCGTAGAACCAAAGAGCATATCGCCAGTTTTAAGCACGTCGACCTTCATGATGTAGTCCGTCGATAACTTGTCACGACCACTCATTTTTTGTGCGACTTTTGCTGCACCTTCATCGGCAAGAATCTCTTCCATCGCCGCGTTTACTGACTTAGTGTCACGCGTCAAGATACGGAAACGGTTCACCCCTGCAAATTGGTTTTCTAATGTGTTCTCAAGCGCTTTTGTTTCGAACTTGCCAATACTTGAATGCATTGCATTGAATACATCAGCAGATTTGCCTTGAAGGCTCTCGCTAACGTCAGTTTGAACGTCACCAAAGTATAGGCGAATAGTCTTTTTAGCTAACGGGCAACGGCTGTCTTTCTCGTTTGCTTCGTATGTACAGAATTGAAGACCTTGAGTGTTGAAGTATGCTGGAACTTCAATATCACTGTTGGTGAATTCAAACGCTGATTTACCAATAATTAAAGACGAGTTGCCTGCGTTACTCTCAACTGCATAAGTTTGTTGGCCGGGAGTACTATTACACCCAGCCAAAACAAGACCAGCAGCGACAAGTGTTGCGATCTTTGAATATTTCATTACGACTTAACTTTCTCTGCTAAAACTTTGTCTAGGTTCTCTAGTTGCTCGATTGTATTTTGGTCTAGCGAAATCATGTCGTTTGCATCGTAAACAACAACAGAGCGTGCTTTCATTTCGTTGTAAGCTTCAACAACTGGTACCTTTTCTTTTGCTTCTTCGTCTTCCTCTGACTCACTTGATAAGAAAGACACTGCATTACCGAATCCCGCCATTGCAGAATCTTGAGCAATCACTGCCGCGTTATCTGAAGCGATAATTGCAACTTCAGCCGCCTCTAACGCGATGTCTTTCGCTAATTCAACATTCTTATCAAAGATTGAATTTGACGCAGCTTTATACGCTTCAACTTGTGGACGAATTTTCTTATTTTCAGCTTTGCCTTCATCAAATTCATCCATCGCAACAAGAAGCTCTTCGTCACTCTTATCTGCATTGATCTTTAGGAAACCTGCTACATCTGCGTGCTTTTCAGCTAGTGTGCGGTAATCTTGGAATACAGCACATTGGCGCTCTTGAATCGACACCATCACTTTAGACACCTTATCCACAGCGTAAGATACTGGTGTGTACTCAGAGCCTAGCTCGACACAGGATTTAAGAAGTGATTCACTCATTTCGTTACGGTCAACTGTCGCAGACTCCATACCTGGAATTGAAGAACAACCTGCCAATGCGGTAGCAAATAGAGAAGCCATGACTGTTTTTTTAAACATTTCTGTATCCTTT
>NZ_CFHWOM010000100.1:0-6738 GCF_984391705.1 Vibrio sp.
CTTCTTCTAACACGACTGCTGGTGGTGTTGCTGCAGGTTCTGGTTTTGGTCCTCGCCACATCGGTTACATCCTTGGTATTACTAAGGCGTACTGTACTCGCGTAGGTTCAGGTCCATTCCCAACTGAGCTTTACGACGGTCAAGATAAGCAAGACCCAATCGGTAAGCACCTAGGTACAGTTGGCCACGAGTTTGGTGCAACGACTGGTCGTCTACGTCGTACTGGTTGGTTTGATGCAGTAGCAATGCGCCGCGCAATCCAAATCAACTCTCTAACTGGTATGTGTCTAACTAAACTAGACGTTCTTGATGGTCTTAAAGAGATCAAGATTTGTACTGGTTACAAGATGAAAGATGGCTCTATCTTAGAAGTTTCTCCAATGGCGGCAGAATCTTTTGAAGAAGCAACGCCAATCTACGAAACAATGCCTGGTTGGTCTGAAACAACATTCGGCGCTAAGTCTCTAGATGCACTACCACAAGCGGCACTAGACTACATCAAGCGCATCGAAGAGCTAACGGGTATTCCGGTAGATATTATCTCTACTGGTCCTGACCGTAATGAGACAATCATTAAGGTTCACCCATACGAAGCTTAATTTCTGATTGTTATCAGTGAATTACAAAACCAGCACAAAAGTGCTGGTTTTTTTATAGCCAAATTTCCTTGATCTATTGATACTGAATGGCAACAATTTGCCTGATAGCGGCAATTTTGATTAAAGAGTTAGCAGCTGTTGCCGATATAACTATCAAGCTTGCCGCATCTGTGGCAAAACTGGTGTTGTCGTTTTCGCTTTCTGTGAGGGTGGATGCGCTGCGCCAATGATCGAAGTGAAGAGTGCAGAAAATGAAGCTAAGACAATTAGCGGCTTCGATGGTATTGGCTTTTAGTGCCTCTGCAGTTCAGGCGAACGATTTGCCTGATATTGGTGAGCCGGTACCAATTTATACCGAAGCGGAACTGATTAAACTTATTAATAACAATCAACATCTAGAGCGTGTAAAAGCGGACAGTTGCCAGTTGGTGGAAGACATCGTCGCGCGTGCTACACGCATTAGCTTACCTTCCTATGAGTTCCTGTATGGAGACATGTTGGCATGGGGCGTTTGTGTTGATCAAGATGTAGAGCTTGGTCTTTACTATATGGAAAATGCGGCTCATCAAGGCCTACCCGCCGCCTTGGAGCAGCTCGGCCGTTATTACTCTCGTGGCACTTTGGTGCAGCAAGATAAGGAGCGAGCGATCCCCTATCTGCGTGAAGCGGCAGCCATGGGCAACTTAAATGCTCGAATTCACCTTGCTGAATTATTGCTGCGTGATTATGGCAGTCCGCTGGATTACGAAGATGCTTATCGTTGGCTGTATAACTCAGTTACAGCGGACCAGCGAACTCACAAACGAATCTCGATTCTTCGCCAAGGCCTAGAGCGTAGAATGCCAGAAAACATCATTGTTAGAGCCAAAAAACGCGATACCTTCTGGTAACTATAAAGATATTTAACGCTGTTGGTTTACTGCACTCAGTCAACAGCGATTTAAAGAGAAAATGCCCAGCACTTGCTGGGCATTGTATTTCTGGGGTGGTGGTTATTGCACTACCTCTCCAGACTCGATGACTGTCTCACGTACGACTTTGGTGAACTCTAGGGCTTCCTTACGGATTTTTTCTTCATCAACCGTGAGCATTTGGCGGTCTTGCATCAGGATTTTTCCATCGACGATTGTGTGTTTTACGTTTGCAGAGTTTGCAGAGTAAACCAAAGCCGAATAAGGATTGTAAACAGGGACCATATTGGGTGCTTTGGTATCAACGACAATGATATCGGCAAGTTTACCTACTTCGAGTGAACCGATCTTATCTTCCATATGCAGTGCTTTTGCTGCTCCCATAGTTGCCATATCAATCACTTTGATTGGTGGCATCGCAGCGCGGTCTTTGTTGACGAGCTTGTGCACCTTAGCCACTTGGTTGAATTCATCAATCGTGCTCAAGGTGTTGCCGGACATTGGACCATCAGTGCCTAGACCAATTCGAACGTTTTCATCGTACATCTTAAGTGCAGGAGATACTCCTTTTGCTGATTTGATGTTAGCACTCATGTTGTGCGCAACACCCATGTCTGACTTCTTAACCAGTTCGATGTCTTTGTCATCAACTAGGATCATGTGCGCTCCAACGAGATTTTTATTTAGAGCACCGATGCTATGCATGTACTGAACCGGGGACATACCATTAGCACGCTTAGCAATCTTCTCTTCTTCTCGGTGAGATTCTGCAAGGTGGATCATTACTGGCACATCGTGCTTTAGGGAGAGTTTTGCGACTTTCTGCAGAGTCTCTGTTGTGTTTGTATAAGGCGCATGCGGCGCAAATGCCGGAGTAATGCGTGGGTGATCTTTGTATTGTTCAATGAATTTCAGAGCATATTTGATGCCTTCTTCCGCATTAGCTGCGTCGGCTACAGGGAACTTAATCACCGTCTCACCCAGAATTGCGCGCATGCCAATTTGGTCGACAGTTTTTGCTACTTCATCCTCAAAGTAATACATATCAGCATAAGTGGTGACGCCACCCTTAACCATTTCAACGTTACCCAGATTCGCGCCAATACGAACCATGTCGCGTGAAACAAGTTTTGCTTCTAAAGGAAAAATGTAGCGGTGTAGGCGATCTGGTACATCGTCTGCTAGTGAACGAAATACTGTCATTGATACATGGGTGTGAGTATTGATGAGGCCAGGCATGACGATATCACCATCAGCGTCTATGACTCTGTCAGCTTCATATTGTTGCTCTAAAGTCTCATCACCGACAGCCACGATTTTGTTGTCTTTGACTACAACCGTGCCGTTTTCGTACACAGTTTTGTCTTGGTTCATGGTGAGGACCATAGCGTCAGTGATCATTAAATCAACATTTTCAGCTGCACTGGCTGAAAGTGAACAAAGGCCAAGGCTAGCAATAGCGGTGGCAAGGAGAGATCGTTTGATACTCATAAGTAATACCTAAGATAATGGGAACAGTCGGTTGGTTCGCATCATACTCTCCAAACACCTTGCTGCAATCGTTTGCTCTATTAGTTACATGGAATTGTGATCTTTATCGTACGCTGTTATGAGTTGTTAAAATTGATGCAAAGTTATGAAAAAGATGCGGAAAAATAGCGAATTTAGTTCGACTTACCTGTGCCTAGAACAACGACTCAGATATACTAGTTTTAATTCCTTCCTTCTTTAGTAGGCACGCCTATGTCAGACAATACCCATAATGACCCTTTTGCAGCACGTGAATCGGAAAATTATGAAAATCCGATCCCAAGCCGAGAATACATTCTTGAATTCCTTAGCCAAGCAGGGGTTCCAATGAACCGTAATGACTTGTTTGAAGCGCTTAAGTTATCGGGTGAAGACCATTATGAAGGTCTACGTCGTCGCCTTCGAGCAATGGAAAGAGACGGTCAATTGGTATTTACTCGTCGCCAATGCTACGCACTACCTGAAAAGCTCGAAATGGTGAAAGGTTATGTGATTGGTCATAAAGATGGTCACGGCTGGGTACGTCCTGAAGGAAGTGTCGGCAAAGACAACGATATCGTACTGCCTCATCATCAGATGAAAAATATCATTCATGGCGACTATGTATTGGTACAGCCGACGGACAATTCAAAACGTGGTCGAAAGGAAGGTCGACTTGTACGTGTACTTGAAGAGCGTGTAACCCAAATTGTTGGCCGTTTTTTCCTTGAGTACGGTTACTCTTATGTTGTTCCGGATGACTCACGTATCAGCCAGGATATTCTCATACCAAATGACCTTCGCGCAGGTGCGCGAATGGGGAATGTGGTGGTAATAGAAATCACTGATCGTGGCTCGCGCTCTCGCGGGATGATGGGCAAAGTGGTCGAAGTGCTGGGCGAAAACATGGCGCCAGGTATGGAAACCCAAATTGCTATTCGCACACACCAGATCCCTCACGAGTGGCCGGAAGCGGTGGATAAGCAGATTGAAGGACTGGGGGAGGAAGTGCCTGAAGAGGCGAAAGTGGGGCGCGTTGACTTACGTGATTTACCATTGGTTACCATCGATGGTGAGGATGCTCGTGACTTTGATGATGCAGTATTCTGTGAGAAGAAAAAAAGCGGCGGCTGGCGTCTTTGGGTTGCGATTGCCGATGTCAGTTATTATGTACGTCCTGATTCCGCTTTAGATAAAGAAGCGATTAATCGAGGCAACTCCGTTTACTTCCCATCGCAAGTTGTGCCAATGCTCCCAGAAGTGTTGTCGAATGGTTTATGTTCGCTTAACCCGCAGGTGGATCGTCTGTGTATGGTGTGTGAGATGACTATCTCGGAAACGGGTAAGCTTTCAGGTTACAAGCACTATGAAGCGGTAATGAACTCCCATGCTCGCCTAACATACAACAAAGTACATGATATTTTAGAAGGCAATGAAGAGCTAAGAATGCGTTACCACAAACTGGTACCGCATCTTGAAGAGCTACATAGCATGTACAAAGTACTTAAACACGCGCGTGATAACCGTGGTGCCATTGAATTTGAAACCGTAGAGACCAAATTTATTTTCAATGCTGAGCGTAAGATCGACAGCATCGAGCCTGTGATTCGTAATGATGCACACAAGATCATCGAAGAATGTATGATTCTGGCTAATATCGCTTCAGCTTCATTAGTGGAGAAAGCTAAAGAGCCAGCGCTCTACCGTATTCATGAATCTCCGGGTGAACTTCGCTTACAAGGGTTCCGAGATTTCCTAGGTGAACTTGGTTTGCACCTTAACGGTGGTCTTGAACCATCACCAACTGATTATGCGGATTTGGTTAAGCAGATTGCCGAACGCCAAGACAAAGAATTGATTCAGACCATGCTATTGCGTTCGATGAAGCAAGCGGTATACAACGCCGACAACTGTGGTCATTTTGGTCTGGCACTGAAGCGCTACGCGCACTTTACTTCACCAATTCGCCGTTACCCTGACCTATTGCTGCATCGTGCAATCAAATACCTGATCGCGAAAGAAAATGGCACCTTGAAAGATCGTTGGACACCAACTGGTGGCTACCATTACTCATTTGATGATATGGATTTCTACGGTGAACAATGTTCAATGACCGAACGCCGCGCAGATGATGCGACTCGCGAAGTGTCCGATTGGCTTAAGTGTGAGTACATGCAGGACCACGTTGGTGAAGAGCTTGATGGCGTGATTGCCAATGTCACGGGTTTTGGTTTCTTTGTACGACTAAGCGATTTGCATATTGATGGTTTGGTGCATATTTCAGCGCTGGCTAATGATTACTATCAATTTGATCCAATTGGTCAAAGGCTTATCGGTGAAAGTTTTGGTGCAATCTACCGCTTAGGCGATGCGGTTAAAGTGAAAGTACTGGCAGTAAACCTTGATGATCGCCAAATTGACTTTGAATTAGTCGAAACAAGTCGTAAGCTACGCGGCGAAGGAAAGACCGCCAAGAAACGAGCGGCAGAGGCTAAGAGAAAGGCCAAAGAGAAAAAACGTGCGGCAACCAAAGGTGGTCGTAAGGCGAGCCCTGGGGTAGAGCCTACTAAGCGACCTGAAAAGCCAGAGGCAAAAGGCGCGGCTAAGAAGCCGAAAGTGACCAAGGCTCGTAAGAAAAAACCAGGTGCTAAACCTAAGAAAACTAAGCGCACTAAAAAGCCAGCACAGTAAAAATTTAACCAAATAGGTTTTTAAATGAGTAACGAATTTATCTACGGTATTCACGCAGTAAAAGCGGTACTAGAGCGTGAACCAGAACGTTTCATCGAAGCATTTGTATTAAAAGGTCGTCAAGATGATCGCCTAATGCCAATTCTAAATGAACTGCAAGTGTGTGGTGTGTCGATTCAACAGATGACGCGTAAGACACTCGATGACAAAGCGCGCGGTGCGAATCACCAAGGCATTATGGCTCGCGTTAAGCCTGCTAAGCAGCTGAATGAAAATGACTTAGACGACATTCTTGCTAAGCATGAGTCACCATTATTGCTTGTTCTTGATGGCGTAACGGATCCGCATAACTTAGGCGCATGTTTACGTAATGCTGATGCTGCTGGTGTTGCAGCTGTCATCGTTCCAAAAGACAAATCAGCAAATATCACCGCAACCGTAAGTAAAGTCGCGTGTGGCGCAGCCGAAGCGGTGCCTTTGGTGCGAGTAACGAATCTGGCTCGTACTATGCGTGCGTTACAAGAACAGGGTGTTTGGTTTGTAGGTACAGCGGGTGAAGCGACTCATGATATCTACCAAGCGAAGCTAACGGGCTCGCTGGCTATCGTAATGGGAGCAGAAGGTGATGGTATGCGTCGCCTAACTCGTGAAACCTGTGACGACCTAATCAAGATACCGATGGCAGGTAGCGTATCTAGCTTAAATGTTTCAGTCGCATCTGGGGTATGTCTGTTTGAGGCCGTGCGTCAACGTTTAGCGTAAACTATTGCCCGCTTAACTATAGAGAGAAAGAGCAGACTGTTGATTCAGTCTGCTCTTTTGTTTTTTAAGTGCAAAGCGCCGCCAAATTCAGGCTGACATCTTTCTCGTTTATTTTTCAAACAGGACTTGCATGTGAAACTGTGATCTGTATAATGCGTCGCACTGGTTAAGCCAGTTGTGAACCAATGAGCGCCGAGGAGCCGATTTATCGGGTAATGTAGACTCAGCTTATGTTCGCGGTTAATACAATTAGCTATCTTTTCTTC
>NZ_CFHWOM010000101.1:0-4812 GCF_984391705.1 Vibrio sp.
ATACACAAAAATTCGCATAAATAGCTAACTTGCCATTATTATGGGGATGAAGATTATCGAATCAAGCCTATTTAGTGCGGAAAACCTATGAAAAAATCTTTTCAAGTGATCGCCATCATCGGAAAACCACGAGATCAGCAAGCAATTCAGACTCACCGGGAGCTATACACTTGGTTGAAATCTGAGGGCTATCAAGTTTTTATCGATGACCGTTTAATTGAAATTCTCGATGACGTACCCAAAGAAGACTTTGCTAGCTTGATTCAATTAGGCAAAGCGGCTGATCTTGCCATCGTGGTCGGCGGTGATGGCAATATGCTTGGTGCTGCCCGCGTATTATCAAGATTTGATATCTCCGTGATTGGCGTCAATCGAGGCAATCTTGGCTTTTTAACGGACTTAAACCCTGAAGATTTCCAATCCGCTCTTAAAACCGTACTAGATGGCGAATTTATTGAAGAAGAGCGCTTTTTGCTCGAAGCGGAAGTGCATCGTCACGGGCAAGTAAAAAGCCACAATGCTGCACTCAACGAAGCCGTTCTCCACCCAGGCCAAGTGGCGCACATGATTGAGTTCGAAGTTTACATTGATGACAGCTTCGCATTCTCTCTACGTGCCGACGGCTTAATTGTCTCCACACCGACAGGTTCAACCGCTTACTCCTTGTCTGGAGGTGGTCCAATACTATCCCCTAGCCTAAATGCGATCTCTTTGGTTCCGATGTTTCCACATACACTATCGAGCCGCCCATTAGTGGTTGATGGCAATCGTCGCATAAAACTCGTGGTTTCACCTGATAATCGTGGTACTCAAGAAGTCAGTTGCGACGGCCAAGTATCTCTCCCTGTTTCCCCAGGTGACGAAGTACATATTTATCAAAGCCCTAATGTACTCAAACTGATCCACCCGAAAGATTACAGCTATTATCACGTGTTACGAAATAAACTCGGTTGGTCTAGCAAACTCTTCTAGCATTCCCATAGGGTTAGCAATAGGGCTAACCCTATACTTTTACAAACACTTCCACTACTTTTCCCCATTTATCCATATAAGCTATCGCTAATTTACAATTTATAAAATTTGATCCTGTGTGCAAATTCTAATATCAATCCATCAAGCCAATTGAATGAAAACTGAGCGATGATATTCTCTTGGCGAATAGAATAAAAACTCTATTCAATATCCAACCATAGAGGACACAGCATGAAAAAAACGATTATATTGTCCGCTCTATCTACGTTAGTGCTTATGGGCTGCCAATCAGAAGATTCAAAAGTCACCGATACATCCAACGCAAGAGCGAACGACATCACTCAGACTAAACGCGAACTCGCACTGGAACTGAGCGAAAGTTACGCCGAAGTAGAACCGCTACTTAGAAAAGAAATTACCGCTCAAGACACTAGCGTCGCGGTTTCTGAGTTTGCCGAGATTAATCCACTTTCAACATTTAGCCATCAGTTACTAGAAGCTGATGATCAAATTCGTAGCTGGAAAGGCATTACCGAATATGCCGATCAGATTTTGGAAGTTCGCCTAGCAAACCCAGCGATGCTAGACGCATGGCAACAAGGAGAGATCGAACCACTGTTTGCATTTGAACCAAGCGGTGACGATGAGCAATGGCAGTACATTGAAGCGTATGACGTGTACGGCCAACTTCACCAGCTTGATGTTTACCAATTGCCTGACGTTCCTGTTCTTGTGGTTGATAGCAATAGTAGTGCCGAACTCAAAGCTGGCTTACAAGCGATGCAAGCTGAGATGAACAAACTGGGTCAATCAACCCGCGTACAGCCTTTCCTCAACAGCCGCAGTGACAATACGACATTCAGCGCTCGTAGCTCAGGTGAAGTGGCCCCGATTCACACCACTCAATTAAAGAAAATTCGCCTAGGAAACGACCAAGAACCTTGGATTTCGGGCAAAGCTGAGATTTATGCCTTGGTGACAGGGGTAAACCCAAGTCGCGATGAGCCGACTTTAGATCTGGTTGAATTACCTTACTTGGATTATGACAATCAAGATTACTACCCAAATCAAATCATGATTCATTGGTCTCGCTATCGTTGGGGGGCTGCTGACATCGTCATCATGGAGCAAGATGATGGAACCGACTATAAAAAACTCGCGAGTTTGTTAGTACAGGTTGCAGAAGAAGTCTTAAAAGCGATTCCTGATCCTGAAGTGCAAGCCTACGCAATTATTCCGCAAATCACGAACAAGATCATCGCAGCCATTCCAGATGGCGCACTAACCAATGATGATGACTTTGTTGATGTGTACTACACCATTATGCAAGACACCTCGTATGTCGATCACCCTGGGGCTGGGGTCAATGCAGTGGTCACGCTAGAGCCGCTGACCATTAACCCAACTCGTCCATAGAGGATAAACCCAATGCAAGCCGCAGTAATCACTGCGGCTTTTTAGTACCCATCACAAAAAAACTCTCCCAATAAAAAAAACCACCAGCCCACCTTTACTGTATAAAGAAACAGTATATACTGCACTTATATACAGTATTGTTCATTTAAACAGGTACAACTACATGCTGGCTCATCTAAGTGTTAATAATTTTGCAATTGTTAAGTCTCTACAGCTAGAGCTATCCAAAGGAATGACGACCATTACAGGCGAAACAGGCGCAGGTAAATCTATTGCTATTGATGCATTAGGTTTATGTTTGGGCGGACGCGCAGAAGCCAGCATGGTCCGACAAGGGGAAGAGAAAACAGAAGTCAGTGCCGCTTTTTCTCTTGAAAATAATATTCACGCAACGCGCTGGCTAGAAGACAATGACCTTCTTGATGGCAACGACTGTATTTTACGTCGAATTGTTAGCAAAGAAGGACGTTCACGCGCATTTATTAACGGCAGCCCAGTACCACTTTCACAACTCAAATCTCTTGGGCAGCTCTTAATCAATATTCACGGTCAACATGCTCACCATCAACTGATGAAAAGCGAGTACCAAATGGCCATGCTTGATCAATATGCAGGGCATACTAACCTTTTAAAAAGTACCCGAAATGCTTACCAAACTTGGCGACAAGCGGATAACAACCTCAAGCAATTGAAGGAAAACAGCGCAGCCAACTTGGCTCAAAAACAACTGCTCGAATATCAAATAAAAGAACTCAATGAGCTTTCACTTGGCGAGGATGAATATGAAGAGCTTGAACAAGAGCACAAAAGACTATCCAACAGCGGAGAGCTTGCCTCTACCTGCCAACAAGCCATCGAACTTATTTACGAAGGCGAAGAAGTTAATGCGCTTGGTATTTTGCAATCAGCCAATCATTCCTTAATTCAATTAGCAGAATTAGATGAAAAGCTTGCTGACCTGCCCAACATGGTCGCTGAAGCCATCATTCAACTGGAAGAAGCGAATAGCGAATTGCGCAACTATCTCGACAATATTGACGTCGATCCCGGTCGGATGGCGTATGTCGAGGAGCGATTCTCCAAAGTAATGTCGATAGCTCGCAAACATCACGTTATGCCAGATGACTTGTATCAACACCACCAAGATTTATTGAGTCAAATTGAAGCGCTTGACTGCTCAGATGAAAAGCTCGATGCATTAGAGCAAGAAGTAGAGAACAAGTATCAAGCTTTCTTGATCGCAGCAGAAAAACTTCACAAGTCACGCGGCCGCTACGCGAAAGAATTGAACAAACTTATTACCGCAAGCATGCACGAATTAAGCATGGAAAAAGCCCAGTTCAGTATTGATGTCAATAATCAAGGAACTCACCCTTCTCCACTAGGGATGGATAGTGTTTGTTTCGTTGTTTCAACCAACCCAGGTCAACCAATGCAACCTATTGCTAAAGTCGCCTCTGGTGGTGAGCTGTCTCGTATTTCATTAGCTATCCAAGTGATTACCGCGCAGAAAGTTGATACTCCAAGTCTAATCTTTGATGAAGTCGATGTGGGGATCAGCGGCCCTACAGCAGCCGTGGTTGGTAAAATGCTGCGTAAGCTTGGCGAATCAACCCAAGTGCTGTGTGTAACTCACCTGCCTCAAGTTGCAGGCTGCGGTCATCAACAGTTGTTTGTCGCTAAGCAAACCAAAGCCGGAAAAACCGAAACGCAAATGAATTCATTGAATGATAACGAGCGAATCTCTGAACTTGCTCGCCTACTTGGAGGCAGTCAGATCACTGAATCAACCTTAGCGAACGCTCGCGAATTGCTGATTGCCGCTTAATACTCGCTAACTAGCCGAGCCAAAGTTCCATAAAACAACTTTTTTGGCTCGACTTTGCAACAAAACTCAAAAATCGCAGTCTGAAACAATTCAAAACTGCATGAGTTTTTTACATTGAGGCTCAGCTTGTTTATTATCGGCAAAGTTTAACCAATATCAGTAGCAAGAATTTAAGTATGCAATTCACAAAGTGGCTTATCGCTGTACCGCTCGCTGTGTCTACCCTGACAGGCTGCTCTCTATTAGAAAAATTGGTTTATCGTATTGATATCAACCAAGGCAACTACATCGAACAAGGCTCAGTTGAAAAACTAAAGTTTGGCATGACGAAAGAGCAAGTTCGTTACGTAATGGGCTCACCAATGTTGATTGAAAATGGCTACCCAGATACTTGGTACTACATCTACCACCACACTGAAGGCCACAACGACTCAGTACAAAAAGACTTGATCGTTAACTTCAATGGCCAAGGCCAACTGGTAGAAGTAAAAGGTGACTTCCCAGCAAGTAGCGACTTTTTCGAAAGTATTAACTAAGCAGAAAGCAGAAAGCAGAAAGCAGAAAGCAGAAAGCAGAAAGCAGAAAGCAGAAAGCAG
>NZ_CFHWOM010000101.1:4912-6490 GCF_984391705.1 Vibrio sp.
AAAATTTGAAGGGTTGATGTGAAAGCATCAACCCTTTTGCGTATCAGAAGCCAAGCTTAGCTGACTGAAAGATTACGCCTCTTCTTTACGAAGTGGGTTCTTCTTACCGCCAGTGACAGGATCTGCTGTTCCCGCAGCTTTAGCTTGTTCTGCACGCTTACGACGAATCTCTTTAGGATCCGCAAGCAAAGGACGATAGATTTCGATGCGATCTTTATCACGCACATTGGCGTCAAGTTTAACGTTACGGCTAAACACACCGACTTTATTTTTCTTCAGATCAATCTCAGGATATTGCTCCAAAACGCCAGACTGCAGGATGATTTCCTCAACCGTCATATCTTTGTTCACCACCAGCGTAAAAACACGCTGCTCCTGAGGCAAAGCGTAAACAACTTCAACATGGATCATGTCGGACTCAATACTCATAAGCTGGATACACCTGTTTTGCACGTTGAGTGAAAGCATTCACCATATTATTGGTTAACTCATTGAATACTTTACCAAAAGCCATTTCAATCATTTTACTTGAAAACTCAAACTCCAATTTCAGCTCTACTTTACAAGCTTGCTCATCAAGAGGAGTAAAAAACCAACCGCCTTTCAGCGTCTTAAATGGCCCATCCACCAAATTCATCATGATCGCTTCGCCAGAAACTAACGAATTTGATGTGGTAAATGTTTTGCTAATCCCTGCCTTAGAAACATCAACTGAAGCCACCATTGCCTCTGAGCTCGATTCAATCACACGTGAACCCGAGCACCCTGGCAAAAACTCAGGATAGCTAGCGACATCGTTCACTAGATTGAACATCTGTTCTGCACTAAACGAAACCAAAGCAGAACGGCTGACTTGCTTCATATTGACTCCTCGTATCAATTGCTTGAACTTCAAGCTTGTAAGCAATTTTACTTTTATTTGCACTCAGCGCAAATAAAGGGATTTCCTAACTTAAATCCTAACCGTATAATGCAGCCATTATGGCAAAGAAAAAATCTAAACAAAAAGCGGGTAGCAATACCATCGCGGTCAATAAGAAAGCTCGCCACGAATACTTCATTGATGATGAAATTGAAGCTGGCTTAGAGCTACAAGGCTGGGAAGTTAAGGCACTGCGTCAAGGCAAAGCAAACATCGCCGAAAGTTACGTATTTATGCGTGACGGAGAAGCTTTTGTCAGCGGTATGACCATCACTCCTCTTAATCAAGCATCAACTCACGTAGTGGCAAACCCAACGCGTGTACGTAAGCTCTTAATGAGCCGTCGTGAACTCGACAACCTACTCGGTCGCATCAACCGTGAAGGTATGACACTAGCAGCGCTTTCGCTCTACTGGTCTCGCTCATGGGTGAAGATGAAAATTGGTGTAGCAAAAGGTAAAAAGCTGCACGACAAACGTACTGATCTAAAAGAAAAAGATTGGGCTCGTGAAAAAGCGCGCGTGATGAAGAGCTCACTGCGCTAATATTGAGCACTTAAACGCACAAGGCTAGACAGGTTAGACTTTTCTGGTAGTATGCGAAGAACACTTTGGGGCTGATTTAGGATTCGACAGGAATTTTGCAGTCTGAGGTGC
>NZ_CFHWOM010000102.1:0-6176 GCF_984391705.1 Vibrio sp.
TCAACGCACCTACATGCGTTTCGATGATGTCGCCTAGTGAATGTGTGTTGTTAGTAAACGCATGAGCGACTAACTTTTTCTTGCTCATTTGGGTTGCGTCTGTATCTCCCACGTAACCTGCATGAGCGCGCAGTGCTTCGGTGGCTGACATGTGGCGGTAAGGGTTGTCATCGTCCCAATTACACGCTTTAAGGCGAGCACCAATGTAGTTGCTAAGGTGCGATTGGGCGTTGCTCGCTGTAAGCGCTACTTGTTGGCCTGCGGTTTTCGGGGATTGTGGCTCATTGCCTTCTGGGTTATCAGTTTGCGGCTCTAAGAACGCCAGCAACTTAACGCGCGCGGTTTCAATATCACAATCCATATCATCCAAACACTCAGCCTTTAGCTTTTGGGCTTTCGGGTACTTGGCAAACAGCTGTGTGATGCCTGTTTTGCGTTGCTTTTCTTGTTTCTTAAATTCTTCTAAATCCATGATGGTGTTCTCTGCAGTTAGTTTTTCAGGGGAGGATTGGCTTTCATCATCAGCCGTTGGTGAATCTGGCGCGGTGGGTTCACCATCCTCGCCATTGTCTTGCCACATCGCGACAAGAGAATCAGGGGCGTTATACGCTTTTAGATTTTTTAGTTTGGGAGCGTTGAAATTAGACGCTTCTAACGGGTTGTCTGACTGTTCGTAGATGCCTGTACACAAACCGTATTCAACGGCTTCGTTTGCACTTAACCAACAATCTGAATCCGCAATATCTGCTCGAATATCATCTTCACTTTTGCCTGACACTGAGGCGAACAGCTCGATCATTTGATTGTTAATGGTTTCGGCTTCATCAGCACGGGCGCGCATTTCAGCTGCCGTACCATAGGCGATACCATGACATTGATGAATCATGACTCGCGCAGTTGGGCGGATATAGCGCTTCTTACAGGCCATGAGCACAACGGAACTGATTGAGGCGCAGACTGAATCAACAATCCCTGTCACTTCACCAGGGTAATCTTTAAGGGCGGCATAAATCGCCATGCCCTCATCAACTTCACCACCATCAGTGTGAAAGTGAATGGTGAGGTCTTTACCATCATGCTTATTCAGCTCATGCAGCATTGTGCTAGCTGAAATCTCCCACTCGCCGATATAGCCATAT
Organism: Vibrio sp.; assembly: GCF_984391705.1. Lineage (NCBI taxonomy): Bacteria > Pseudomonadati > Pseudomonadota > Gammaproteobacteria > Vibrionales > Vibrionaceae > Vibrio > Vibrio sp. The sequence continues at coordinate 1,140 of NZ_CFHWOM010000102.1, forward strand.
AAAAAAAGCTTCACACCTTCAGCGGAAGCTTTTAGCTTGTACCAACTTTGGTCACCCTGCGGCGGCTTGCCTTGGGCTTTTAACTTACTCGTCTTTTTTGCCATCTTTGCTATCCGTTTTGTTTGTGGTTTCGTCAGCCACCATTGAAAGCAGTTCGGTGAGTTCCAACCGCTCCATTTCATCTTTTTCTTGCTTATACATCTCAAGAATTGAGCTCACATCCAAACCACGTTGAGCAAGTGCTAGCGTCAGTGGCAGCATGCCAATTTCTTTGAGCATCTTGATTGAGGAAGCTTCCTTATAAGGGTCAATCCACGGCATGACTGGACCAGTAAAAGAGGCGTCATACAACGTTGACCAATCAAGGTCTTTAGGTGGGACAAGTGTTTTACTTAACGTGGCAGCATTAAGCCAACCTTCATAAGCAGGGCGCACATGCTGGCGAACCATTAATGCACGTAAAATGATGTACCCCGCCCAGCGATCAATCATTTCTTGTCGCTGCGCGGAATATGATTTGTTGTAAATGCCTGTTACAGCTGAGTTGTTCGCACCAATCGTGCCAGTAACGTTGCGCTGTTGGTGCTGCATATACACATCAGCACTTTCAGCACCTTTGGCAGATTCAAGGGTTTCGAACTCATCATCAACATTGGCCTCTAATACGTTGCCATACTCAAAACTCAATGGTTCGTCGTATTCATCCTCCGAACCTTCCCCGCCATCTTGACCTGGTACGTAATTACCGCCCTTCTTTTTATGCACTAGCACAATTCGAGCAGCCACCAAGCGACCAAGGCGCACGGCATCTTCGTACTCTTTGAGGTTGTGAATACTGAGCAATGCAGGGGCTAGTTTTGAAATGCCACGCAAGCCACCAATGCGAGTTTGCCAACGGGTATGTAACACGTTCTGAACTTCAACAAACAATGGCTTTTGAGTGAAGGCGGTTAAGTCCGGCACAAAGTAATAACCCTTTGTTCGGTTGTACTCGCCAAGCTTAAAACCGTTAACGATGTTGTTTTTCTTGTCGTAAAGATCAGCGGGTATGTGGTCACACTCAAACGGCTCAATCCCAAAAGGCACATCACCCAAGTAATCATGACCGTCAAAGGCATAGATTCGAGAAAACATCTCGCCATCACGGACAATGCCACGGCAAATCAATTGCTCGCTGTCAGGTCTCGACGTTCGACCATCCATACACCAAGTGCGCGACGAGCTCTCATAAACTCTTTGAATCTGTTTCGCAAAATCAGTGGCTACAGTGCCGTCTTTTAGTTTGGGTTGAGGTTGAACTATCAGGCCATCAGCCCCAATCACGTTCTTAACCACCTCATCTAACGCCGTAGACACTATTGGGTAGTTTTCCTCAAACCATCGAGCTTGTTGAGCCAAAGGTAATTGACTGGTTTTTGCCAGTTCCTTAGCTAGCTTCTTTTCTCGCGGGGGACGTTTGCCCGTTTTCGGGGTTAAAGCTTCATAGTTGGCGTTGAGCTTCTTTCTCGCCGCCATGCGTGCTAGCCCTTTTTCGGGGTCACGGTAAGCAACGATTTTATCTATCCAATTCATGCTACCCATATCACACCCTTGCTGCGTATTGGCGCGTTCGTCCACGTTTAGGATTTCTCAAAGCAGCCAACTGAGTTTGTAACTCCTTAATGGTTGCTTGAACGGTGCTGAGATTCGCGCGCTGTAAATCCCGCTCATCTTCATCCTTGATACGTTGACCTTGCTCTAAGATTTCTTTTTCTGTGGCTTTATAACGAGCCAAGCGAGCTTCTAAATCTGCAATGCTGCTCATTAACTTAAACCTCTTGATATCACGCGCTTACGCTTACGTGGTTGTGATTTGGTGGTGTGTTCGCCTCGCTTCGAAACGTTCACATTTATGTTCAGTGGAGCCGCCCAATTAGGTGGCTTACTCCAATCAATTGCCATTGCTCGTGTATGCCAAAGCCCCGCAAAGGCGTATTGAGCATGGTCAAACGGCTCATTGTTCTTCCCTTTCGGGCAGTACCATTGGCCTTTGTCGTTCTTCTCTTCCGATAGCAGGCCGTTGTACCAATCCTGTTTAGCCCAAAATGGAGGACGGAAATAACGGGGGCTATCGCTTTGCTCATTCATCATTGATGAGTAAACAGAGCTTTTCACAACGTTTGAGTTAATGTTGAGTAGGGGAATATCGCCACGCGCCGCCATAGGGTGATCACTGGATGAGTCAGGCTCACTAATCTTTGTCCAGCCGTCCCACTCCTTTTCTCTAAATGCTCGCGGGTTACCCTTAAGCAATAGAAATCGATTTTCTAAACCTTTCTTCTGCAGTTCTCGATAGAACTGATAAGCGTGGAACGTGGTATTACCTTCGCCGTTCTCGTTATCTGAACCACCGGAATCACATAAGGTTAAGCGGGGGACTATGGTTAAATCAGTGCCGTCTATGGCGTACTCTTTATTGATCACCTTGTCGATGATAGGTAGCCAGTCATCAACATAAACATGAGGCTGTACTCGTTGAGGTTCACCTGCTTCCGTTCTCTGCTCATTAAGTAGGATTTGAAAGCGGTCTATCGGCTGCCATTGGCACTGCTCAGAGAAAGCCGTCACCTGAACATCAAAGCGACTGTTTGCGCCGCCCTGTACGTCGATGGTTGCCAATAAGAAACGGGTATCTGCAGGGGCTACGCCTTGCGGTAGTTGGTAGTTAATCGCTCTTTCTTGTAGGTTTTCACCCGTCAATTCAGAATCAACCGCAATTGGTGTATATGGCCTGCCTACAGTGGTGTTAAAAAACACCTGCAGCTTTGACTCATCACCAAACTTTTCATAGTGCTCTTGAGCTACTACGTACTCTTTGACCATATCGCCCCAATCGTTGAAAGCGGCACATAGCCCTTCAAACCAAAACGAAGAACGATAGAGATCGGGTTGTTCAATAACTTGGCGAACGCCTTTTTCATCGACTTCACCGGGAAACATGTAATCACCAACTAAGTTGATGTCGTATTTCTCATCAGGGCTGATTGATTCACCACAACAAGGACACACTACCTTTGCGGTGTCAGGCTTACCTTTTTCCCACTGCAAGCACTCCCACTTGTCCATAAACCACTTTTGACAATGGGGACACTGCCAATACCAAATCTCGCAAGTACCATCGTTGTACAGCGCAGTGATACCCGCGGCTCTAGGTGCTTGATGCGGCCTTAAACCCTCTTGGTCTTTAATAGGGGTGCGTGATGGGGATGCTTCCGCAATGGTGATGCCATCGCTACCCGCTTGTAAGGTACGCTTCGAACCACGACCGAACTTATCACCCTCGTTACCACCTGCCCCGTTGCCGTCATCTTCTGCCCTGTCGTAGTCGGTGAAGATAACCACACCGTAACCCTGAGCGGATAGCGCATCGTTTGTGGCTGAGTTTATGGTAACTGTGGAATCATTTTTAAATCGCTTACGCTCTATACCATCATCATGGCGGTTGCCTGTCTGCAGCTTCTGCAGTGGTTCGGTATTTCGAACCATACGGCCTAGCTCTTTATCGGAATAACCATGCGCGGTTTTTTGCGTTGCGAAGATCAGCAAGATATCGCAAGGGTTTTGCCATACTCGGTAAAACACCACACCATCTAGCAGCGTTTTAGTTTTAGTGGAACGAGCCGAACCCATAAGGATGAGCTCTCGACACTGACGACTAAAAGCGCGTTCTAGGGGCTTTCTCATATAAGGGGCTATGGATGAATCAAACTTAACAACGCCGCCTGTATCTGCAATAAACAGGTATTTATCACAAGCTTCTACAGGGGGGATATCTTCAACATCAATGACCGCTAGAGCTTCCCTCATCGCCTCCGCAATGCTCATGTAACTCATTGGCGAACTCCTGCGCTTTTCTGGTTATCTCGTTAGAAATGGTGTCGAGCTTCTTATCTAATCGCTCAGAATGCTTAGGCGTCCAGGTATCACAAATACGCTCTACTTCGGTGGTAATTTGGCGAACCTTCTTTTTAAGAATTGAAAAGGTGCTACCCCAAACCGTGATGATTTCATGCGACTTAACGAGCTGCCTTTGGTCTAGCTCGCGCTTTTGCTGTTGACCAAGTGCCAGCTCATACTCTTTAAACTCTTTCATTGAACCAAAAGTCGTTAACAGCTCTTGGATTTCTTCAACTTTCTTATCGCTAAGCGTCCGATTTCGACGCCTGCTTAGTTTCTTCTGCTCAACCAAATACGGCGCAAGGTCTTTGCATTCGAAAACATCATTCCCGCGCCCGTCTTTTCCACACGGTTTAATGTCGTTTTCTTCAATCACCTTCTTGATTGTGTTGGGTGACTTCTTCCAATAGTTCGCCGCCTCCGTTTTGTTCATTGCGTACTTGGAGGTCATAGAGAGCGCCTCCTATGCGTAAAACGTGAGGCATAAAAAAAGCCACTTCAAAAGAAGCAGCCTTTATGCATTTTAAAATTGCCTATACTTTTCAGACAATTACAAATGTATATCATCAGTAATATACACAATCAAACTCAATACTTATGCAGAAATAATTTTATACACAATCCAAAGTACAAAAGTAATGACAGCGAGAATACCTAACCCCATAACTCCCACAAGAGCAAACCAACCTGCCAATTCTAGGCGAGATTTAAGCCCCGAAAACATCAAGGAGAATTTACTAGGTTTAGGTTCCCAATGGTAGGTGCTAGTTGCCCGACCTATGATTTCAGCATCATCAACCCTAAATGTTTTAACTTCATTGCTGATATGACAGACCGCTTGAAAGCATCTTGTCTCTTCATCAATACTGATCGGGGTTAACTCTCGTATATCACCAGGATTACTTCCACCGTAATAGGCAACCATTATTTTTCGGTCTTTATCAGCCGCTGTTTGCAACTGTTCCAACACACCCATACAAACCTCCTGACGTATTCAACATCAAGCATATTTAACGGAGTGTCAGAAATCGACTGTTACTAAGGTTAGTCTTGCTCTTTTGTGATCTTCATATAATCACCGTAATCAATACTGCGCCACCA
>NZ_CFHWOM010000103.1:0-6163 GCF_984391705.1 Vibrio sp.
GCTCACGTATCTCAACAACGTTAATCAACCTTATGGAAGCGAAAGACGCGAAATACGGTCTGGCAACCATGTGTATCGGTTTAGGTCAGGGTATTGCGACGGTATTTGAGCGTCCTTAGACTTTAGCCCTTCTATTCCGATTGAAGCACCAGCCTAGCTGGTGCTTTGTTATTTAGCTTGCAACCAATCCTGATAAAGTTGATCACTCGAGCCCAAATAATCGACCATCCATTGAATCATTTTGTGGTTTTCATCTTTGCGCCAAACTAGGCAGCAATGGCTCAGAGGTTTATCTTCAGGAAGAATTTTCTCAACCAAAACGCCTTCAGAGATCAACGGCTGCGCTATATGGCGTGGCATATAACCCACACCAACACCATGCTTTAAACACTCAATCGCACTGTACCAATTTGGCAGCAGTAAACGTCGCTGTTTCGGATAATGCACCGTATGACGCTTTGGTAGCACACTTGAAGTGTCATCTAGACAAATTGCCGGAAACTGACTAACAAACTCTTCCGTCAAGCTCTGCTGCTTTACACACAAATGGCTGGAAGACATCACGAAAGCCCAATCAAGAATACCCATTTCTTTGACTTCAAAATCCCCACCAACAGGTATTGCAGACGTAGCACCGATCACCACATCTGCACGGCCTTGAGAAATGGCTTCCCATGAACCATTGAACACTTCCATGTTGATCTGCAGTTCCGCATTGGGAAACGTTTGGTAGAAGTCTTCAATGAGTGGTTTAAGCCTCTCTAACTTCACAACGTTGTCCAATGTGAGCTTTAACGTTTTTTGCCACCCTTGTGCAACTCGACGAGTCTGCGCCTTCACCTCTTCCATTTGCCGTAACATAGTGCGAGCTTGTTTAAGAAAAACTTCTCCAGCCGCTGTGAGCTCTACTTTTCTTGGTAATCGCTTGAACAGCACAACATCCAATTCTTGTTCAATTTGGCGAATACTATAGCTCACGGCAGAAGGTACTTTATGTAATACCTCAGCGGCAGCGGTAAAACTCTCTAGTCGAGCAACGGTATCCACCAGCTCTAGTGACGATTGAGAAAAAGCCCCCATACCTAACCTTTCAAAAAATTTGATTGATAACTATAAATTTTAGCGTTTCATTTTATTAAAAGCGAAGAATAGACTACGCAAGTTAATAAAAAGGTTGGCGCCAACGGATAAACACCTATCAATTATTTTGAATGGATAAACAATGAATATTTCAAAATTACAACTTTTTTACTTAGCCCTACTGTCTATGCTTGGCTTCATCGCAACAGATATGTACTTACCTGCGTTTAAAGCGATGGAGATTGATTTTGCAACAGGGCCAGAGCAAATCGCACTATCACTTACCGTCTTTTTGGTCGGAATGGCTTTTGGCCAATTGATGTGGGGTCTAGCGTCTGACAAATATGGACACCGAAATACCCTTGCAGCAGGTTTAGTCGTATTCACCATTGCTTCATTCGGGTTAGCTTTCAGTGATCAAGTCTGGCAACTACTGGCACTGCGCTTTGTACAAGCCATCGGTGTTTGTGCTCCAGCAGTTATCTGGCAAGCGATGGTAATCAAACGCCACTCTAGCAGCAGCCAACAAATCTTTGCCACCATTATGCCGCTGGTCGCTCTTTCTCCAGCACTAGCACCACAGCTAGGCGTACTTCTTGCCGATAGTTTTGGCTGGCACAGTATTTTTGTCACTCTCACACTAATGGGGGTAGTGCTCGTCATCGCGACGATGGCACAAAAGAGTGAAAAGGTTGAAGCAAAACAAACCAGCATGTCTGCAGACATCAAAGCATTACTCGCTTCTAAAACTTACTTAGGCAACGTATTCATGTTTGCGACTGCTTCTGCCGCGTTTTTTGCTTACTTAACCGGCATGCCAGAAATAATGGCTCAACTTGGCTACGAAGCAAAAGATATCGGGCTGAGCTTCATTCCTCAGACGATCGCATTTATGGCGGGTGGTTATCTAGGTAAAGTAGGTGTGCGTAAATTTGGCGATGAAAAAGTACTGCGTCAGCTCATTGGTCTATTTAGCGTCGCTGCACTACTGATTTTTATCGCTTCACAGTGGCAACTGACATCAATCTGGCCAATCCTAGCGCCTTTCTGCCTGATTGCAGTAGCAAATGGAGCGCTATACCCAATCGTTGTTAACCGAGCATTAGCGAGTGCGAAACAAAGTCCTGCAACCGCTGCAGGTCTACAAAATAGTCTCCAGATTTGTGTTAGTAGCCTTGCGAGTGCATTGGTAGCTGCAATGGCGAGCCAAGCTCAGATGGTCACTGGTATTGCCATCATCCTATGCATGTTTGGGATGTGGCTAGGCTACATAGTGTCAAATCGTGAACTATCTCAGCACTTCACCACGCCAGACAATGCTCGCGTAGTGAGCGAAGAAGAAATCTAACTTAGCAACCATCGAGCCGTTATATTGGCTCGATGGTTTTCTCATTGTTTAAAGGCTTTTCAAGCCCCATTTTTCCGCCGTTGCTTTAAAGAAACCTTGAGTCTTTTTCAACTCCACCCAATGATTAATGTAATTAATCCACACTTGATCATCTTGCGGTAGCAGCATCGCAATAGGTGTAGGCTTACGAGGCTCTTTAACTGGAACAATGGCCAATTGTTTAAACTTTTCCACCAGCGTCGCAGCTTCTACGTTTGAAGTCACAGAAACATCAGCTCGACGAGCAAGCAGTTCTTGGAAGTCACGAGCTGGCGCTTCAATCACAATATGCTGAGCTGAAGGAAAAAAGTCTTTCACCATCTTTTCCTGTACTGTTCCTAACGTTGCCGCCACTTTCACTCCTGGTTTGTCAAAGTCCGCCCAATCAGAAAACTGATCTAAGTCTTTCTTTTGCACCACAGGCACAAAGGCAAGATAGAAATATGGTTGGCTGTAACCTGCTACCTTTGCACGTGACATGTTTAATGAGGCACTACCAGTAATATCATACTTATTAGCAGTAATACCATTGACCAGAGTCTTCCAATCTGTCGCTACGTATTCCACCTTAACACCTAGATCTTTTGCCAATTCAGTTGTCACATCGATATCAAAGCCACGATAACTATTCGTCGCAGGATCTTTCATGGTCATCGGGTTCCAATCACCAGTCGTGCCAACACGTAATACGCCACTATCCAATATTTCGTTCAACCGGCTTTCTGCAAAAGTGAAATGACTGATAGCGAGTAGCCAGAGGCCAACAGCAAAGATAAGCTTTTTCATTGTATTTCCTTATATACTTATTTTGATTAAAGATTTACCAAGGCAACCTTGATAACATAGCAGTAACATGTGGCATTTTTTAGTCTAGTTAGGAAATGAAGATTGAATAATCGAACTCTGTGGCTCTTTTTCCCTCTTTTACTGACAGGTTGCTCGGATTATCAATGGGGCTGGTATGTACTTGCCCCTTCCACAGAGCAAGGGTTGACCAATATTCGGTTCCTTGTCGCTGGCTTTAATGACACTATCCAAGTGTCACTGCTCAGCATGCTGTTTGCCATGACATTAGGATTAGTCATCGCTTTGCTAGCTCTATCTAGCTCCCCTGTACTTCAATGGACAAACCGAGTTTATGTCGAAGTCATCCGTTCAATACCGGTACTGGTGCTACTCCTTTGGGTTTACTACGGAATGCCTACTCTGCTCGATATATCACTTAATCATTTCTGGGCTGGGGTCATTGCTTTAACTGTCGCGGAAAGTGCATTTATGGCAGAAGTATTTAGAGGGGGAATTCAAGCAATCAGTCGTGGCCAACACGAGGCAGCAGAGTCACTGGGATTAAATTACTGGCAAAAGATGCGCTTAGTGATCCTACCTCAAGCATTCAGACAAATACTACCTCCGCTCGGTAACCAGTTTGTCTATATTCTTAAAATGAGTTCATTAGTCAGTGTGATTGGTTTAAGTGATTTGACTCGACGTGCCAATGAACTAGTAGTTAATGAGTACTTACCTCTAGAAATATACACCTTCTTAGTTCTGGAATATTTAGTCTTAATCTTGCTGGTTTCTCAGGCTGTTCGCTGGCTAGAAAAACGTATCGCGATCCCTAGCTATTAAACGGGCGTAAACAAATAAACGACAGATAGAACAAAGCCGCTAGAAGCGGCTTTGTTATTTATTCAAACAATATAGCGGAGCATTACTTCTGCTTTAGTGGGCGTTGCCAGCCTGAAATTTTACGCTCTTTGGCGCGAGTAATGACTAACTCACCTTCTTCAACGTCTTTGGTCAATGTTGTGCCAGCCCCAATAGTAGCGCCATCAGCAATCGTCACAGGTGCGACTAACTGGCTATCAGAGCCAACAAACACATCGTTGCCGATCGTTGTTTTGAACTTATTTGCGCCGTCGTAGTTACAAGTGATCACACCAGCACCCACATTCGTGCGTTGACCGATTTCTGCGTCACCCAAATAAGTAAGATGGTTAGCTTTCGAGCCTTCACCGATACGTGCGTTCTTCACCTCAACGAAGTTACCAACATGAGAGTCGTTACGCATTTCAGCCCCAGGGCGGAGTCGGGTAAATGGCCCCACGGTACACTCTTCGCCAACGGTTGCACCGTCAATTACGCTGTAAGGACGAATAACTGTATTGTCGTCGATTTCACAATCTTTCAGCACACAGCCCATACCAATAACAACGTTATCACCTAAGGATACGTTTCCTTCGATGATTACGTTCGCATCGATTTCGCAGTCCATACCACATTGCAGCTCACCACGCAGATCAAAACGTGCAGGATCACGGAGCATCACCCCCTGTTCTAGCAGCTTTTGAGCTTGCATAGATTGGAATGCGCGCTCTAGACGAGCAAGCTGAGCTCTGTCATTCACGCCTTCGACTTCAATAGGGTTCACAGGGTGCACAGCTTCAACAGCACGGCCTTCATCATGAGCAGCTGCAATAACGTCTGTTAAGTAATACTCACCTTGAGCATTGTTGTTGTTTAAGCCAGAAAGCCAGCGCTTAAGATCGCCACCAGTCGCAACCATCACACCTGTGTTGATTTCTTTGATCAACTTCTGCTCATCAGTGGCATCTTTTTGTTCCACGATCGCCACTACAGGACCATTACGGCGCACAATACGCCCATACCCCATAGGGTTATCTAAGACGACAGTTAACAGTGCAATACCACCTGTAGGTTGAGCGTCCAGCAAGCCTTCAATCGTCTCTTCAGAAATCAATGGCACATCACCGTAAAGCACTAAGATCTTTTCATCATCTTCAAACTGAAGAGAAGCTTGATCGACCGCGTGACCAGTACCCAATTGATCGGCTTGTAGCACCCAATTTACATTTTCATTAGCCAGCTCTGCTTGCATTTGATCACCGCCGTGACCGTAGACCAAATGGATATTCTGCGCGCCCAAGCTATTGCACGTATCAATCACATGCTTAGCCATTGGCTTGCCTGCCAAAGTATGAAGTACCTTAGGCTTACTTGAATACATGCGAGTGCCTTTACCCGCCGCAAGAATTACTGCGCTAAATTTCATTTATGGACCTGTCTGACGTTGTATTAAAATTGAGAGGTATTTTAGACACTAATTGATAATTAGTTAATTGAACAGAAAAAAATTCTAATAAATAATAAGCAAAAAGGCGGTCAATTGACCGCCTTTATCACTTTTAAAACAACGTTATTGATTAACGACGCTGTTTTGTCAGCTCGATTACTCGTAGCTGAGCAATGGCTTTAGCCAGTTCACTAGCCGCTTGAGCGAAGTCCATATCACCGTGCTGGTTTTGAATTGCTTCTTGAGCACAACGCTTAGCTTCTTCAGCCTTAGCTGCGTCCAGTTCTTCACCACGGATAGCTGTATCAGCCAGTACAGTCGCTGTACCTGGTTGAACTTCTACCATACCACCAGAAACATAAATATATTCCTCGTGACCGTGCTGCTTAACTAGTCGCACCATTCCAGGCGTGATAGCGGTTAGCAGCGGAGTGTGCCCATGGAAAATACCAAGTTCACCTTCGCTACCGGTCACCTGAAACGTTTCAACACGACCAGAGAAGATTTTCTTCTCAGCGCTCACTACGTCTAGGTGAAAGGTTATTGCTGCCATATCGCCTCCTAGTTAGCCTTATAGCTTCTTCGCATTCTCGATAGCATCG
>NZ_CFHWOM010000104.1:0-6117 GCF_984391705.1 Vibrio sp.
AAATAGAGAAAGCCGATGTCAATCAAGATTAAAACAGCTGAAGAAATCGAACGTATGCGACTAGCGGGCGCGTTGGCCGCTGAGATCCTAGAAATGATCGAACCTCATATTAAAGAAGGGGTTACAACAGATGAGCTAAACCAAATCTGTCACGATTACGGGATTGAGAAAGGTGCTTACTCGGCTCCTCTTGATTACCACGGTTTCCCTAAATCTATCTGTACGTCCATCAACCATATTGTCTGTCACGGCATTCCTGCTTCTCAAGATGAAGTAGGCAGCAACGGCCAATTGAAGCCCGCTGTTTTGAAAAACGGCGACATCATCAATGTAGATATCACAGTCATCGTTCCAAATGAGGAAGGTGTTGATCTCAGCGTTCGTCCAGATGGCTACCATGGTGATACGTCTAAAATGTTCTTTGTTGGCGATGTGTCTCCAGCAGATAAACGTCTATGTATGGTGACTCAAGAAGCACTCTACGTCGGTATGCGTAAAGTCAAGCCTGGTGCAACCGTGGGTGACATTGGTACAGCTATCGAGAAGTACATCAAAGAGAACAACAAAAAGAATCCACGTAATAAATTCTCTATCGTGAAAGATTTCTGTGGTCACGGCATTGGCAACGAGTTCCACGAAGAACCGCAAATCGTGCACTACAAAAACAATGACCGTCGCGTATTAAAAGAAGGTATGTGCTTCACTATTGAACCTATGATTAACGCGGGTAAATTTGGTGTTACGGTTGATGCTGAGGATGACTGGACGGTTTACACTGGTGACAGCAAGAAGTCAGCTCAGTACGAGCACACTATCCTAGTCACCAAGACTGGTTGCGAAGTTCTCACGCTACGCAGTGATGACACTATCCCACGCATGATGAACAACGCATAATCGAATCAAATACATATAATATCCCCGCACAGTCGGGGATATTTTTTTATCTACCCTTCTGTTAAATTGGTCGCTAGGACTATTTTGCACGGACTTGCTGTATGCCTTTTCAATCGCCGCTGATGTTCGAAGATCAGCAGATCACAATCAGTGAACTTAAATCACAACTAGAAAAATTTGCTGATTATCAGAAAACGGAATTTCTCAACCACCACCCGGTCACTGATCTCGTTCTTGGGCGAGCAGAGTACATCGATTTGCTACTCAACCGCTTATGGCAACACTTCGGCTTTTCAGAATTGCCAAACATAAGCTTAGTGGCTGTTGGTGGTTACGGTCGAGGAGAGTTACACCCTCTTTCTGATATCGATATTCTTGTCGTATCTCGTAAGACACTGCCGGACTCTCTTGCATCTAAAGTCAGTGAATTTATTACCTTACTGTGGGATTTAAGATTAGAAGTAGGCCACGCAGTACGTAGCGTTGAAGAGTGTGCCTCTATTGGCCGGGAAGATTTAACCGTTGCAACCAACCTACAAGAATCTCGCCTACTTTGTGGTTGTGAAGATACATTCCACCAACTAAAGATGGTTATTCACTCCGAATCATTCTGGCCGAGCGAAATTTTCTACAAAGCGAAGATACAAGAGCAAAAATCGCGTCATGCTCGCTATCACGATACAACTTATAACCTAGAGCCTGATATCAAATCTACCCCAGGTGGACTACGAGATATTCATACCCTGAGCTGGATAGCTCGTCGTCACTTCGGCGCTACCTCTCTACTTGAAATGAGCCGTTACGGGTTCTTAACCGACGCAGAATATCGAGAGTTAGTAGAATGCCAAGATTTCCTTTGGCGAGTGCGTTTTGCGCTGCATATTGAACTAAAGCGTTATGACAACCGTCTTACTTTTGCGCATCAAGCCCAAGTAGCCGAAAGCCTAGGTTTTGCCGGAGAAGGCAATCGCGGTGTCGAGATGATGATGAAAGAGTTCTATCGCACACTACGCCGCGTCGCAGAGCTCAACAAAATGTTACTTAAGCTGTTTGACCAAGCAATTTTGGAGAACGGTGTAGAAGCAGAACCAGAAGTGCTAAGTGACGATTTCCAACGCCGTGGCCACCTAATTGAAGCGCGAAAGCCTGCCCTATTCCAAGCCCGACCAGAAACCATTTTGGATATGTTTCTTCATATTGCGAACGATTCAACCATTGAAGGCGTAGCGCCACCAACGATGCGCCAACTTCGCACTGCGCGGCGTCGTTTAAACAAGTTCTTGCACACCATTCCAGCGGCTCGAGAGAAGTTCTTAGAGCTCTGCCGACATCCTAATGCACTACACAAAGCATTTAGCTTGATGCATAAACTAGGAGTGCTTTCTGCATACCTACCGCAATGGAGCCAGATTGTCGGCCAAATGCAGTTTGACTTGTTCCATGTCTACACGGTCGATGAACACAGTGTTCGCCTTCTCAAGCACATTAACACGTTCAGTTACGCGAAAAACCACGATAAACACCCGATCTGCTGTGAAGTCTATCCGAGAATACAAAAGAAAGAGCTGCTGATCATCGCTGCCATCTTCCACGATATTGGTAAAGGTCGAGGCGGTGACCACTCTGTCATTGGAGAAGGCGAAGCTTATGAGTTTTGTATCGAACACGGCCTCTCTAAACCAGAAGCGAAACTCGTTGCTTGGTTGGTGCGCAATCACCTATTAATGTCAGTGACAGCCCAGCGACGAGATATCTATGATCCTGAAGTGATCACTGAGTTTGCAAAACAGGTTCGTGACGAGGAGTACCTAGAATACCTCGTCTGTCTAACAGTCGCCGATATCTGTGCAACCAACCCCGAGTTATGGAACAGTTGGAAGCGCACGTTACTGGCTGAGCTTTTCTACTCGACTCAACGCGCACTGCGTCGCGGGCTCGAAAACCCGGTCGATGTTCGTGAACGTATCCGCCATAACCAACAGTTGGCTTCAGCACTGCTACGCAAAGAGGGCTTCACAGCACGTGAAATCGAAGTACTTTGGCAACGCTTTAAAGCGGATTACTTCCTTCGCCATACTCATAAACAAATTGCTTGGCACTGCATGCACTTGCTCCGCCATGAAGATCACTCTCAACCGCTGATTTTGATTTCCAAAAAAGCGACTCGGGGAGGCACAGAAGTGTTTGTCTATAGCAAAGACCAGCACGCGTTGTTTGCATCGGTTGTCGCTGAACTCGATAGACGTAACTTTAACGTCCACGACGCGCAGGTCATGACAAGTAAAGATGGTTATGTACTCGATACATTTATGGTGCTAGATCAACATGGTGAAGTCGTTGATGAGAGCCGCCATAAAGCCGTTATCAAACACCTTGCTCATGTTCTCCAAGATGGACGACCAACCAAAATTAAAACACGACGTGTACCACGTAATCTGCAACACTTTACGGTAAAAACCAAAGTCGATTTCCTTCCAACAAAAAGTAAGAAACGTACTTTAATGGAGTTTGTTGCATTAGACACACCAGGTTTATTGGCGACCGTTGGTGCAACCTTTGCGGACTTAAGAGTCCACCTGCATGCGGCCAAAATTACGACCATTGGAGAGCGAGCAGAGGATTTATTCATCATTACTAGTGAGAATGGTGGAAAATTAACAGAACAAGAAGAAACTCAACTAAGAGAACTACTTGTGAGTAATGTAGCAGAACTTGCTCCTTAAGCGATCTTGACCACAAGTTATCGCACTGCTCGAAAAATCAACTATCTACAACGTGAATAGGCTGCTACATTATTTAGTGTTCAGTAAATAACACAGATAAAGAGGTAGCCTATGTTTCCACACCTCACCGGTTTAGGTATCCACGATCCTAAACAGATTGAGCGCTATTCACTCCGCCAAGAAGCGCACAAGGATGTGTTGAAAATCTATTTTCGTAAGCAAAAAGGAGAGCTGTTTGCGAAGAGTGTTAAGTTTAAGTACCCGCGCCAAGTAAAGAATGTCTTGGTCGATAGTGGTAGTCACCAGTACAAAGAAGTGACAGAAATAAACCGTAACTTAACCTTGGTTATCGATGAACTTAATAAGATCACTAAGCCAGAGAAATCGGTAGAGTTAGATGTGAAAGAGAAAATTCTATCCGACCTGCGTCACCTGGAAAAAGTAGTTTCAAGCAAGATCGCAGAGATCGAAGCAGATCTAGACAAGCTTAAGTAAGCTAGATAACGCTGCGCTAGACAGTGCAGCGTTTTTGCATCTAAACCAACCAGCCAGCGTATTTGCCTACCAAATAAAGCGTAATCCCCGCCATAACGCCGGCAACGATATCATCAACCATTATCCCTAGCCCGCCATGAACGCGTTTATCTAACCAACCAATCGGCCAAGGTTTCACCATATCAAAGAAGCGAAATAGAACGAAGCCGGTCAATATCCACTTCCAATCCATAGTACTCAAATTAAAGAGTGGCACCACCAGCATGGTTATCCAAAATCCGGCAAACTCATCCCAGACGATTGAGCCGTGATCATGTACCCCCATGTCATCAGAAGTGATTTGGCAGATTTTAATTCCGATCACGCACGATATCGCGACAGCCAAAACATAGAGCGGTAATGGCAACTGAACCAAAAGTAAGTAAAAAGGAATTGCGGCCAATGTACCCATGGTGCCAGGGATAATCGGCGATAAGCCACTGCCAAATCCCGTCGCTAAGAGATGCCAAGGATTTTTCAACGAAATAAGAGATAAAGGGTTGGTCATAATACTGCTTTGTTATTTGAAATGGTCATAGCCACTGAGTGACCAGTCAAGCGAACTGCCCTGAGAATGAATATCCAAGGTTCCCTCTGGTCGAATTTGTCCAATACAGGTGACGCGAGTGCCACAATGAGCCAAGGTACTTTCAATCGCACCTTGATTTTCCTCGGGCACCGTAAAACACAGTTCGTACTCTTCACCACTCGATAACGCGTATTGTTGCGCTTTCTCAGTGCTGCCTATAAATTCAATCAACTCATTAGAAACAGGAAGCGTCGATACGTCAATACTCGCCCCCACTTTTGAGCGTTTTAGAATGTGCTGCACATCAGAGATTAAGCCATCCGATATATCGATTGCCGAACTTGCTAGCCCCAATAGAGCCTGGCCAACCAACACCCTTGGAGATGAGAGATAATGTCGCTGCTCGAGTTCACTGGCATATGGCTTATCTTTTAAATGAGGAGACAAGATTACATCTAAGCCCGCTTTGCTATCACCTAGATTCCCTGTTACATAGATACGGTCTCCGACTCCGGCACCATCGCGACGAAGCGCTTTTTCAGGATTCACTAATCCTTGAACCGTTAAGGTCAAGCTAAGTGGACCTTTCGTCGTATCTCCACCGATCAACTGAATGCCAAAGTAATCGGCAAGAGCAAAAAAAGAGTCACAAAATGGGGCAAGCCACGTCTCATCAGGCTCAGGCATCGTTAACGCAAATGAAACCCAAGCGGGTGTCGCACCCATCGCAGCCAAATCACTAATGTTAGAAGCCAACGCTTTGTGAGCCACTAACGCAGGGTCAGCATCTACCAAAAAGTGCGTCCCCGCAACCAATGTATCTGTGCTAATGGCCACTGACAAACCTTGAGGAACTTGAACTAATGCGCAATCATCCCCAGCAGAAAGTAAAACATCATTGCGCTGCTTTTGACGGCCGACGAAATATTTTTCAATGAGATTAAATTCACCTGACATAGCGTTCTTGTTTTAGTTGTTGGTGTATTTTGACCTATAAAAAAGGTCAGCAACTGCTGACCTTTTTAAATTCTGTATTCAATTACTTCTTACGAACGTGTGGTGCTGCCTTATCAAGTACACCATTCACGAATTTGTGGCTTTCTTCTGCTGCGAATACTTTTGCAAGCTCAATCGCTTCATTGATAACCACTTTGTAAGGTACATCTTCACGACGTGTCATTTCATACATAGCAAGACGAAGTAATGCTAACTCCATCATGTCTAAGTCCTGCATAGGACGCGCTGTGTATGGACGAATCTTGCTATCAAGCTCTGTGTGACTTAGCACAACACCTGTTAGTAGGTCACGGAAGTATGCGACGTCTGTGTCTGGAGTAGAAAGTGCAGGTTCAGATGCATGATGTTCTTCTTCATCATACTTGCCACCTGACAAAAACTGCTCCTCAATCGTAGCAACATTTTCTTTAGTAATTTGCC
>NZ_CFHWOM010000105.1:0-5545 GCF_984391705.1 Vibrio sp.
CCTGTGTGATAAAATATCATTGTTGATATTTGAAACGTAAGGAAGGCAAATCATGCTTGTTTTATTGGTTGAGGATGACAAGGTATTGGCGTCAGCTTTAAGTGACTATCTTGCGCTCGATAACATTGAATGTGATTTTGCATACAATGGCCTTGCTGGCCTGAGTTTAGCGATGGAGAACCAGTACGACATTATTGTTCTTGATGTGATGCTGCCAAAGTTAAATGGTTTCTCGGTTTGCGAATCGTTGAGAAACAAGGGCGTGATTACGCCTGTATTGATGATGACAGCGAAAGATTCGCTAAATGATAAATTGGAAGGTTTCCGGGTCGGCACGGATGACTATGTGACAAAGCCATTTGCAATGGCTGAACTTAGCGCCAGGCTCAAAGCGTTGGCTAATCGAAGTCGAGGTCAAGTATCGAGTGTTTTCCATATTGGCGATCTTCGTGTCGATACAACATCACACACTGTACATCGTGACTCTGTTGAACTGAATTTAGCGCCACTAAGTTGGAAGTTGTTAGAGTGTCTTATTAGACATAGTCCAAATGTAGTGAGCAAGACAACGTTAGAGCAGGAAGTATGGGGCGAGGAAATCAGTGACAACAATTTAAAAGTACAAATTCACAAGTTACGACAAAGCATAGACAAGCCTTTCTCTTCGGCGTTGGTTCATAGCATACCTAAAGTGGGTTTTGCCCTAAGAGAGTCATGATATGCCGAGTCTACGTAAGAGGATTTATACCGTTTCGGCACTGTTTCTTGTCAGTATTTTGGCTTTTGTTTGTGCTTTAGGCTTTGTGATTCAACAGATGAGTATCGACACTGATACCGAGAACATGATGATTTACTACGGCCTGCTCATCGAAAAAAATGGCCTAAGAGAGGACTCGGAATTTGTTCCACAAGCTGGACTCTTGGCTGCGTATCATCGTGTAGAACATCTCCCTCCGTATATCAGAGAGGCTTTTTCATGGGACGATATGAAGAATGATCAATTATATCAACGTGCGCTGACCAATTCAGACAAGCAAAACGTTTATGTATATGTACTTAAATATCGCTTAAACGAACAACAAAGCAATATGTTTATCGTCTCCGAGTACTTGGAGGCATTAGAGGAACAAATGCAATATGAACAAGCATTATGGTATGAAAATACACGAACGTTAGGTGTTTTTAGTGCACTGCTGCTTGTTGGTGTTATCCTTATTTTTCTCTCGCTTTACTACCTTCTGATACACCCTATTCGAGCGATGTCTTTGTGGCTTTCGGAGCCTTCCAATCCCATCCCTTATGACAAAATCAAATATCAAGAGCTCATCGAAGTTGTGCATAGTTACCAAAGTAGTTTAGATAAACAAAAAGAAATCATTGATAAAGAAGAGTTGTTCCTCAGTACCATGAGCCATGAGTTGAGAACGCCAATTGCCATTATCGCGTCTAGTGTTGAGCTTCTAGATAGATTGGAGGTTGAAGAGAGGGTCGCCAAAATCAATGGCCGCATATCTTACGCGATAACCAATATGAACTATTTGGTGAAAACCTTGCTATGGCTTTCTAGAAAAAACAATCAACCGCTAACCGAGGAGGAAATAGATTTAACCGCGTTGATTCACCAGGTGATTAATGACAATGACTACCTTCTAAAAGGAAGAGATACCGTAATAGAGGTCAAATGTACACTCGAGCCAAGATATAAAATACGTGGTAACTATGGAGCAATACACTTGGCGATTGTTAACCTTGTCCGAAATGCTCTTCAATATAGTACGGATGGGCAGATAGATATCATCCTTGATGGTGGCGTATTGACTGTTGCAAACCCATATGAAGAGAATGCTAACCACACAAAGGGCAAAGAATCTTATGGTTATGGCTTGTATCTTGTTGAGAAAATATGTGCCTCTAGAGGGTACTTGTTTTCTATCGATTATCAGTCGAACAGCGTTGTGGCAAGTTTGAACGTGAAAACTTGATAACCGATTGATAACTGCACTTTGTTTATAGTACCTGCATCGAAAATCTGAACTTATGATAATGCAGTAGGTATTTATGAAACTTTTCCAAATGATCACAAAGGTGACACTAGCGACTTTGCTATGTAGTGGTCATGCGCTTGCAAGCGAGCCCCAGTATGAATATGTCGTTGTGGGTGCAGGTTCAGCGGGTTTATCAGCGGCTTATAAGTTGAAGAGCCTAGAAAAAGAGTTCATTGTTCTTGAGAAAAATGAACGCCCAGGTGGTATTGCAGAAAATGGAACTCATGGCCATTTTCATTATGCAAAAGGAACGGAGTATCTTGGTGAGCCTGAAGGATATTTAGCGGAGGTCATTCAGGATTTGAGGATCCCTATGGTTGAGATTCCCTCACCCATGGATGCGAGCTTCTTTGAAGGGAATATGTATATCGGTGGTCAAGAATTAGCTCGTTTGACCATTGAACATGCAGGTGAGCAAGAGTTTCAGAAGTTTATTACTTTGCTAAATAGTACTAAAGAGCTGACGTTTAAAGAGTTGCGTAAGCTCGATACTGTTTCTGCAAAAGAGTGGCTTGATGCTCACAAAATTTCTCCTTTTATTCAACAACGATACAACGTAATGGCTCGAGGCTTATTTGGGGCCAATCTAACGGAGATATCTGCATTAAGTTTTATTCCTGAGGCCATCTTTGACTACGTCGATGTTGAAGATGTGTCTGACTTGACGGAGCCTGACGCCACTAGTCATTCAGAATCGTGGACGACACAAACCGGTATCGCTTCGATAGCGACAGCCATTGCAAGCGAACTTAATAAACAGATTCACTATCACTCAAGTGTTAATAAAATCAGTAAAGCTGAGATTGGATACAAAGTGGAGTTTATTCGAGACGGTGAGTTGCACACTCTTACCACTGAAAAGGTTATCTTAGCGACGTCCGCACCTGTGGCTGCCTATCTTGCGAAAGAAGTACTGAGTAATGAACAAAAAAACATACTCGAACAAGTGGAGTATGCACAGTATGCCACGGTCGCACTGTTTTCCGATGTCCCTATTTTTAATCAAGCTTTTGATCTAGCTATTCTAGATGGTCAAGTGATTACTGACCTTTATGATGCGACATGGGTAGAAAGGTACTACTCACCAGAGCTTCGTGATGTTAAAGAGTATGTTGCTAGCGTGTATATGGCACCTCAAGGCGTGGCTGATAAGTCACTTTTAAAGAGCAGTGATGCAGAGCTTATGGCGATCATATTCAACGAATTAAATTTGGTTGTGCCTGATTTAAAAGAGAAAGTAATTGGATATGACATAAAACGTTTTTACCACGCGTACCCAGTGTTTAATAAGGGGTATTTCACCCGTTTGTATCAACTTAAATCAACGTTATCTGGCGTGTATTTAGCTGGGGATTACATGGCTTATCCTACGTTTGATGCGGCTTTTGAGTCTGGTTATGAAGCAGTGATACAAGCTGAGAAAGAGTAAATGCCAGACATCACAACACATAATGAATTGATAGAAACAGGTGAGCGTTTTATGTCAGTAGAACAATATCGTTTTGAGCCTTACACCGAGCATTACTTTGCTGGCTGTGTGGACCTAATTATGTCAACTTGGAACTTCCACTCAAGATTTGTAAATGTTCCTTGTAACAGGATTATCTACGAATATTACTTAAAAACGTGCCTTAACTGGAATCATCACCTAGAGATAATCGTTGATGAGTTCGACCAAGTCGTCGGTATCTTGTTTGGAAGTAAAGAAGAGATATCATATATTGAGGAGCTGAAGTTCGTACGAAAAGACAGACTCAACAATAAATGGAAGAACAAGAAAATTAACAATGGCGATTTTGGCGATCCAGACATTGCGAAACAAGAACTCATGTTGTTTACATTGAATGATGCTCTAGGTGAGAAAGATGCTTGTCTTTTCGAGGGGGAAGTGAATCTATTTATCGTTAGTCCATCTTTACAAGGGAAGGGGTTGGGCAGGAAGTTAATGAACCGTTATATGGATTTCTGTCGATGTAACCAGCTAGGACGCGTGTTCCTATGGACTGATAATGATTGTAACCACGGTTTTTATTCTAAGTACGGCTTTTCACTGTATAAGCGTTTTTGTGCCTATTCTTGCTATGGCGTAAAAAGTTCAACTGAAAATGGGATGGTTTTTTCAATAGAAGTCAAAAACGCTGTATTTTGAGTGTTGAGGGCAAGATGTCATAGGACATGAGCCCTCAATAATAGGCTTAGATTGTCTTTACAGTCTATCGTCCGAGCATTTTTAGTAGGGTTCGGTCTTTATCGATGATGTGATGTTTTACCGCTCCTGCTACGTGTAATACCAAAGCAATGGGTAGAAGGTACTGACCTATGATGTGATGAACTGTTTCAGACAACTCTTGGAGGGTAGGGGACAGTATTAATACTTCACCAGGAGTATTTGGGTCGACGGTTTCCGGCCATACTTCCAATGCAAAGATGTGAAGGCCATGCCCTCCTGCTACAGACATAACGACACCAGATAATGGCATCATAATCATGCACAACATCAGTAACCAATGTACGGCTTTACCCAAATATTTCTCTGTGCGGCTGTAATCTCCTACTGGTTCTGGCCAGCCTTCAATAATGCGCCATGCAATCCGTGGTATTAATACAGCGATGATGGCGACGCCTAGTGATGTATGAGAGTCAAAAAACCACTCTACCTCCAGACTCTCCATCAATAATCCAGATAAGAGCATGTAGATCATCATGCTGCCAGCAAGCCAATGAAGTGTGATGGATGTTCTGGATAGCGAATAGGTATTGTAACTCGACATGTTCTTTACTCATTTTTCGATTTCTTTTGAGCCTGACACGCTTGTTGTCGATTATTTGTCGAACCAATAGTAGTAAGGTATTTCAGGAGCATGATTTCCACATTGTTAGGAGATTCCACGGTGTGTGGATTAAGCCGTAAGCACAGTAGGATGAATGGAGAAGAAATGAAGCTGCAGTGTAATATCGAATTGCGCTTTGAGGATGAGCGCTGGCAAGTCTTACGTGATCAGATCTTCCTACGCCCACTTCCTCAAGTTTAACTATCTTCTGCCACCAGTGAGACGCACAATTTTTAAAATTAAGCGAAGTAACCAATTAGGAATGGGTGACATGTACGCTTTGACCCCATTGACGAATGCAGGACGATTTTCAATATCCTTCATCCACCGAACCAAATTAGGGTAGTCATTTAGTGGGTACGCGAACACTTTCCCCAATAAATACAGCGTTGGAAACCACGCGATATCAGCCATAGAGTAAGTGCTTCCGACTAAGTAGCGCTGTTGGGATAGTTTCTGTTCCAGTATTGATAAAGTATTCGCTATTTTGACTTCAGACTCTTTGAGTACAACATCAGGTGCTACCGTTATACGATGATTGTGAAACTGAGAGCGATGAGGAACGTATTGGTCATAAAATGCTTTTTGCTTAGGTGTTGGTAGGCGTCCCAAACCTTTGGCGTATATCCAAGGGACGATATAATCCATGTGAGAGTGTGAAGCGAGATC
>NZ_CFHWOM010000106.1:0-5526 GCF_984391705.1 Vibrio sp.
TCATTAGCCAAGAAGTGCCTTGCTTTGACGATTGGTTCTGGGTGATGGCGTATCCAGGAATTAAAGTTTCCACTGCTGAAGCGCGTGAAATTTTGCCGTCACAATATCGTCGTCAAGATATCATTGCCCATGGTCGTCACTTAGCTGGATTTATTCATGCTTGTCATTCGGGACAGCCTGAGTTAGCGGCTAAAATGATCAAAGACGTGATCGCGGAACCATATCGTGAGAAACTGCTACCAGGCTTTGCTGATGCGCGCAAATATGCAGCTACAGCAGGAGCCCTAGCTACGGGTATTTCAGGAAGTGGCCCAACGCTGTTTAGCATTTGTAGAGAAAAAGATGTCGCTGAGCGTGTAGCGCGCTGGCTTGAACAAAATTACGTACAAAACGAAGAAGGATTCGTCCATGTTTGTCGTCTAGATAAACAAGGCTCGAAAGTAACAGGAAGTGAGCTATGAAGCTTTACAATATAAAAGAAAATGATGAACAAGTTTCCTTTGGCCAAGCCGTTCGCCAAGGGTTAGGTCGCAACCAAGGCCTTTTCTTCCCATCTGAGCTACCAAAGTTTGATGATGTGGATACACTTTTAGCAGAGGACTTTGTTTCTCGCAGCACCAAGATCCTATCAGCTCTGATTGGTGATGAACTGGCTAAAGAGCAAGTTCACTCTATGGTTGATTCTGCTTTTCAGTTCCCAGCTCCGATCAATAAAGTGAAAGATGGCGTCTACGCACTTGAGCTTTTCCATGGCCCAACATTGGCGTTTAAAGATTTTGGTGGCCGTTTCATGGCGCAATCTTTAGCTGCGGTTTCTGATGGCGGAAAAATCACTATTTTGACAGCAACGTCTGGTGATACGGGCGCAGCGGTAGCGCATGCTTTCTATGGCATGGAAGACATCAACGTTGTGATCCTTTATCCGAAAGGCAAGATCAGTCCATTACAAGAGAAACTATTCTGTACTCTAGGTAAGAACATTCATACTGTCGCGATCGATGGAGACTTCGATGCGTGTCAGGCTTTGGTTAAGCAAGCTTTTGACGATGCAGCACTTCGTGAAGAGATTGGTCTAAACTCGGCAAACTCAATCAACATTTCTCGTCTGATGGCGCAGATCTGTTACTACTTTGAGGCGGCATCTCAACTGACCAAAGAAGAGCGTGAAAACCTCGTTGTATCAGTACCAAGTGGTAACTTTGGTAACCTAACGGCAGGTCTTTTGGCAAAAGCTTTGGGTCTGCCAGTGAAGCGTTTTATTGCTGCAACTAATGAAAATGACACGGTGCCACGTTACCTAGAAACGGGTAAGTGGGATCCTAAGCCAACGGTAGCAACAACATCGAATGCGATGGACGTTAGCCAACCAAATAACTGGCCACGCATCGAAGAACTTTGTCAGATCAAAGACTGGGGCTTAGATACGTTAGGCAAAGGCAAAGTGTCTGATGAGCAAAGTGCTGAATCTGTTCGTGATCTTAACGCTCTAGGCTATCTGTGTGAGCCACACGGCGCGATTGCTTACCGAGTGCTAGATGAGCAACTTGCAGATGGCGAGACAGGCTTATTCCTATGTACCGCTCACCCAGCTAAGTTTAAAGAAGTGGTTGATGAGATTTTAGAATCGGATATCGACTTGCCCGGACCGTTAGCTAAGCATGCAGCGATGGAGCTACTTTCGGAGGATCTAGCGAATGACTTTGATTTACTGAAAGATGTGCTTCGCCGAGTACAGAAGTAATTGATGTAGAATGAAGATTAAAAAAGGTCACCTCGGTGACCTTTTTTTATTGCTTAACGATTTAGTGCGAAAGTTGGTAAAGATAAGTGCCATCGAATCGCGCCTAAACGGATAAGCAGCGTAGAGAAGACACCTGCTAAGAATGCGGTGTCGCTATCTTGTCCCATGGCAAGTGCCGTCGTATGGAATACGCCACCAATAATACAGGCGGTCGCATAGACTTCGCTTCGCAGTACCATTGGCACTTCACGCGCGAGTACGTCACGAATAATGCCTCCTCCACACCCTGTAATCACACCCATAATGACAGCGACTAAAGCAGAGTCTTGATAGGCCATGGTTTTTTCTACACCAATGCCAACAAATACTGCTAAGCCAATAGCGTCACATACAGGGAGAATCCACCAAGCAAGGCGCTTTGGTCGTCTGACAATAATCATTGTCAGCAAGCAGGTGATTAGAATGGTCCAAAGGTAGTTAGTATCGGTAATCCAAAACACAGGAGTCGCCCCCAGGGCCATGTCTCGGATTGTGCCACCGCCAATAGCCGTTACGCTACCTAATACAGCAACGCCAAATGGGTCCATTTTTAGTCTACCAGCGAGCAGTACACCTGATATGGCGAAAATTGCAGTACCGAATAGGTCGATACTATAAAGCAGCATGGAATCCATGTTACTCACTTCTCTTACTTAAATTGGGGAACAGAAAATGATGCTGAATTGTACGGGATATCGGCATGCAATCGTTAGCCTTTTCGCCTTACGGTTTCAAAATACTCACAAACTTGTTCTATAGCGTGAACAGTTCTAGGTGTCGGTCGGTTGAGCCAATCTGAATTTAAGCTCCAAACATAGCCCTGTTGGACTGCGTTGAGTTGATTGCTCCATCTTTCCCACATATTGCCGTTTTCGATAGCATGCTCTGATGTGAAGATGACGTCAGGTTGTTGCACAAGTACTTGCTCAATACCGATTTGAGGGTAGGGAGCCGAGCTGTTTTTAAAAACGTTGTCGCCGCCGCAGAAGCTAAATACTTCACTTGGCCATTTACCCTGAGCAACCGAAATGATTGGCTGCTCACTCAGTTGATAGAAATAGCGCACAGGCACAGTCGTTTGGTATTTTTCTTTAATATCTCTGAGTTGCTGACGAAAGTCAGCCGCCGCTTTTTGACCAAGTTTAGGCGAGCGGCTGTATTGGCTAAGTTGCTCAATATTGTGGGCGATGTCATCCAAAGAGTGAGTTTGAGAGTAATAGATGTTAAAGCCAAATTGTTTTAGCTTTTCTAATTCCCTTGGTGGATTGCCAGCTGGCCAAGCGATGATCAAGTCAGGTTGCAAAGCGATAATTCGCTCAATTTTGATACCCTGATAGTTGGCCACTTTTTCAAGTTTCTGAGCTTGTTCTGGGTAATCGCTTCGGTCGCTTACGGCAACAAGTTTTTCTCCAAGCCCCGCTGCGTAAGCAATTTCAGTGGCATGAGGTGCAAGGCTAATGACTCGTTCAACTGGGGCCGCTGCGAGCGAATAACTACACAACACTGAAATAAGTAACAATAATCTGAGCATCTAAATACCTTGATAGATAGCCGCCATTAACGCGCTTTGAACAAGTACCCAAGCAAACATTCGCCAAGCAAGTAGTTTCTGGACTTGAGCGATATGCAAAGCTGAAGGAGCTATACGACCACCAAGTTTTGCTCGTTCCGACTTTTTACCGCCGTAGATAGCAGGCCCACCGAGTGACAGCTCTAGTTTGGCACCTACTGCAACGAGAAGCCAAGAGGGCCCAGGTAGTGGCCAGGAGTTAGCTTGCTGCTTGATTAAAGTGAATACTTGCTGAGTTCGATTGCCGATAGCAATCGTTATAGCGAACAGTCTCAATGGTACAAAGTCCATGATCGCGACAGCTCGGATCGCTGGAATACCAAAGGGAGAAAACATCTGGCGAGAAGGAGACCAAGCTCGCGCAAGCTCGACCATCATTCGATAGATAAACGCGCCAATACCTCCAGCCAATGCGTACCAGAAAAGAACTCCGACGACATTACGCCCGTATGACATGATTAGGGTTTCAGCCCCAACTTTACCTAAGCCAAGTTGTGATAATGGTTGCGTGGAACGGTTAACAATGGGTTTGAGCAGTATCTTCGCTTGCTCTTTGTCTTCTCGGGCTAATGCTGCAACAAATTGCGCTGTAAACTTATCAGTATTACGCCAGTCAATTGCAAGAAGCAGAAATGCCAACTCAAACAGCTGGGGTTGCCAAACCAAGGGTTTAAGTGCGATCAATACGGCAAGCATTGAGGCAATCATTAACAACCAGGCTAGGCTACCGGAAATAATACTTTGTTGATAGCCGCTATTAATATTGACTTTATTCGCTAATTGCTCAGCAAATTTGTGCCATAAAATGGCAGGATGCGCTTCACGAGGGAAGGGAAGCACTAGATGACAAAGAAGAGCGCCCCATAGGACAAGGAGCGCTCCATTCGAGTAGAGTTGATGAAACAAATCTTCCATGATGTTGCTTGTGTTCCTTAAGCTAGTTTACTTAAGCAGTTCAACCATTTTAACCACCATCTCTGATGAGCTTTTCGCGGCGAGTGGTAAGAACTCATCAAAGCTCATGCCGGCTTCTTTGTCTGCGACGTCAGAGATAGCGCGAACGACCACAAACGGTACTTTGAATTGGTGACAGGTTTGTGCAATTGCGGCCGCTTCCATTTCTACAGCGACAACGGATGGGAAGTATTGACGGATAAATGCTTGGCGCTCTGCACTCGCAACAAAAGCGTCGCCGGTACAAATCAGGCCGCGTACCGCGTGTTTGTCTTCCATTTGTGAAAGTGCTTTTTCAGCCACATTCATTAGGTTCTCATCAGCGGTGAAAGCCGCTGGCTGCTGTGCCATTTGGCCCATCTCATAGCCAAATGCTGTTACGTCAGCATCGTGATAGCGAACTTCTGTTGAAATAACCACATCACCCACGTTCAAGCTAGAATCAAAACCGCCTGCTGAGCCTGTGTTGATAACGACATCTGGTTGGTATTCGTCAAGCAATATAGTCGTTCCCACAGATGCCGCTACCTTGCCAATACCTGATTGCAGTAACACAACATCAACGCCATTGATTTGACCTGAGAAGTATGTGCAGTTCGCTTTAGTGACTGTTTCACAGTTTTCGATAGCGTCTTTAAGAATAGAAACTTCTTGTTCCATTGCGCCGATGATGCCGATTTTCATAGTGAATCCTGTTAATTCAAATAGCTAGGTTTTATCGAACTAAGTGTAACAGAAAAGCATCGGATGGGAATGTGGTACTTATGAGTTACACTCAAATAGCAGTTGCTTAACCTCTATACATCCCCTATAATTCGCGCTCCTCGTGTCGGCTGAATCAGAGATTGGCTGGCACAATGTTAAACCTACTCTTATTAGGAGAGAATTATGTCTCTGAATGCAGAAACTAAAGCAGCAATCGTTGCAGAATACGCACAAGGCGAAGGCGACACAGGTTCACCAGAAGTTCAAGTAGCTCTACTTACAGCTTCTATCAACCACCTACAAGGTCACTTCAAAGCGCACAAAGGCGATCACCACAGCCGTCGTGGTCTTCTACGTATGGTTTCTCGCCGTCGTAAGCTTCTTGACTACTTGAAAGGCAAAAACCTTTCTCGTTACCAAGATCTAATCAAGCGTCTAGGCCTACGTCGCTAATCAGCGGCTGCATAGAACAGTTTGTCGAAAAAGGGGCTTTTAGCCCCTTTTTTGTTGCCCGTTA
>NZ_CFHWOM010000107.1:0-5401 GCF_984391705.1 Vibrio sp.
ACGATTGTTCCAGACCTGATTCAGGATATTTAAGAATAGGTTATTACCAATAGCCCATACTCTTGAGTCGAGTCAGGGCTAAATAAACGTTTGTATGAGAGTTTAAAAAGCTTCAGTGTGTCTTTTTGTGCGCATAACTGTTCCAAATGTAAGATTCTCTTAGGTAATAATATGGACAAAGTTTGCTTTTAAGTATTCCAAGAACAGCGACAGCCTGTAAGGTACATGCTTACGTGTTGGATACATTCCATAAATATTGATGATTGGGAATTCTGCAACGTCTTGTATCTTTACTAAGTCGCCACGTTTAACGTGCGAGTTTACAAATATGCTCGGTATCATAGCGATACCCATTCCATCGACAGTTGCTTCAATAAGCGTGTTTGTGTCTGAAATAACCGCGACCCACGGTTGTCGATACGAAAGGCTTTTGCCATCGACATTAAGCATCCAATAATCGCCATCTCTTGAGTCTCCCATATGCAGGCAATCATGATTTTTTAGCTCTTTATAATCAGAGGGGGCTTGATACTCATCTATATATGACGGAGCTGCATACAGCCCAAACTCGGACTCACCAAGCTTAGTTGCAATGTAAGATGAATCTTGTAACTCTAATGCGAATCGAATACTAAGGTCTATCTCCTCTTCAATCAGGTTTGACTTACTGTTTGATAAGGCGAGATCAAAGCGAATCCCCTTATAGTCTGATCGAAAATTTTTAATGGCCTTCATTAGAAACGGGCCCATTGCATCGGGAGCGGACAGGCGAATAAGGCCTTCTGGATTATTCTGATGGGCGGTTGTTAGCGAGTCTTCCAGTTGCTCTATCTGGCTCAATACTGTTTGTGCACCTTCATAATACGCTTTTCCTCCTGGGGTAAGGTGCATACTGCGTGTGGTACGATTTAAAAGTACAAACCCTAAAGACTCTTCCATCGCAGCAATGTGTCTGCCGACAATCGCTGGGGTGATGCCCAATGCTTTGGCCGCCTTAGAAAAGCTGCCCCTATCTACAACCGTGCAAAATAGCTGCATATTCCGATACTTATCCATTTGATACCTTTAGTATTAAGTAAAGTTACTTTTGGCCATATTGTTCTACTTATTAATGTTAATTATCTTTTATTTTATCTTCAACGATGATTAGGAAAGAACAATGTCTATTACTTCAAAGCTGGCCACTTTAACGCTAACGATCGGCATGATCGCAGGAGCTAGTGCAGCAGAAGGCTTTGACCCATCGAAGCCAGTATTAAAAGAGCTAAAGAATGGTGTCTATCAGTATTCCCAGTTTTTTTATAACAGCTTAGTTGTTGTTACAGACGAAGGAGTGATTATTACTGACCCTTCAGGCGATACTCGCTCTGCGCAAATGATGAAAGAAATCCGTAAAGTGACAGGCAAGCCAGTCAAAAAAGTTATTTACTCCCATGATCACTTTGATCACTCTCGTGGCGGCAATATTTTTAAACAGCAAGGCGCTGAGTTTATCGCTCAAGAAAATTGCTCAGACCTTCTTTCGCGTGATTTGGAAGATAAGGTGGTTTATCCAACAACAACTTACAAAGACGAAATGACGGTTTCGTTAGGGGGAAAGAACGTCGACCTACATTATTACGGAAAGAGCGATGGTAACTGCATGAGTATTGTTCACATGCCTGAAGACAAAGTATTAGTTGCAGTAGATTGGCACTTACCGCAGTACCTAGTGAGTTCAGGGCGTTTAATCGAGCAGGACTACGTAGCCACATTGAATACGATTAAGCGCGTACGTAAAGAGCTAGAGTTCGATACCATCATAAATGGTCATATCCCTACCGATTCACCAGAACTGCTAGAAGAGAGTGAAGAGTTTGCTCAGGCTTTATTCGATGCGGTTTGGAAAGGGCTACAAGATGGTAAATCCGTTGATGAATTAAAAGACTCAGTAAAGCTGCCTAAATTCAGCCATTGGAATGGCTACGAGGAACATTTGCCAGCTCACGTTGAGCGCATGGCTTACTCAATTTGGCATGGCAATTAATAGGAGCAAATGATGAAACTGCATGTATTTGATAGTTGCCCATTTTGCGTTCGTGTTAAGACCGTTATTGGACTTAAAAATATTGATTGTGAGATTAGCCCTATAGTTTTGGGGCAATTGCCAGAGTCGCTAGAGGGGAAACTCGAAAGGCTAACTGTCCCTGTGCTTGAACAGCGACAGCATGATGGTGAGCATACGGTGATGGTTGAGAGCCTCGACATTATCCGCCACTTGGATCAACAAGGTGACCCGATGTTCACCAGTTACGAAGTATCAAACTTATTGAAGAATCTTCTACAGCGGCTTTACCCGATATCTGCGCAGCTTTTATATCCGCGCATGCCACAGCTTAATCTCCCAGAGCTATCTACGCCTGATGCCCTCAGTATATTTGTTGAGTCGCGTAAAGAAACACTAGGCCAATCCATTGATCAGGCGCTGGAGAGAACAAAAGAGTACCTTCCTGAGCTTAAAGGACTCTTGGAAGAGCTGGATACCTTGCTCGATATTGATGCTCTTGTCACTGGCGAGCGCAAATTGAACATCAATGACATTGCTGCATTCTCCGAGCTAAGAAACTACACAATGGTCGCCGAACTAGAAATGAGTGAACGCATGATGAAGTTTGTTAGTTTCATCGCGTCATGCTCTGGTGTGTCGCTATATCCACCAATCGGTCAATAATGGAGTTCAAGATGGCAGGCAACAACTTTTTCCAACTGCTCGTTATTTTTTCACTCATACCTTTGGGGCCACTGGCTATTGATGTCTACTTGCCATCTTTCCCACAGATGATCGAGTCTTTCTCTGCCTCTGATAGCGAAATAAGACAGACGATTTCGATTTACGTTCTGGCTCTGGGTGTGAGTCAACTCATTGCGGGCCCGATCTCTGACCGAAACGGGCGTAAATTCTCAGCCATGCTCGGGCTACTCATGTATGCAGCAGGTAGCTTGTTGGTTGTGGCATCTTCCTCTTTAGAAATGCTGTACGCAGCGCGAGGTTTACAAGGTGTCGGCGCTTCATTCACGATGATCACCGCTATGGCTTGGGTTCGAGACAACTACGAAGGTGACGTTGCGGGTAAGTGGTTAAGCTATATGGGCGGTGTGACCAGTGCAGTACCAACCATTGCCCCGCTTGTTGGTAGTGGGTTGGCGCTTTTGTGGGGTTGGACAGGTGGCTTCTATCTTATGGCTGGGTTAGCTCTGCTGCTGTTTGTTATGTCAGCTGTCGCACTTCAATCTAAGAAGAGTGTTAAGGCTACGGTTAATGTAAAAGACACACAGGCGCTTAAATGTAATGTGCGCGATATATTAACCAATAGGACATTCTTGGTGTACTCACTGGCTAACATGCTCAGCTTTGGCGCACTACTGACTTACATTTCGGTGGCCCCAATTGTTGCAATCAGTAAGGGTGGATTTTCTCAAGTGCAGTTCTCTCTTGTGTTCGGCGTGATTGGAGTAGTTCAAATACTTGCTAGCCTTATCGCTCCCAGATTGATGAAGTCGTTTGGCCGTAGGAATACTGTGCGATTGGGTGCCGCTGTGATCACTGTCGGAGGAATAGGTTTGTTGTTTATTAGCTCAAATGCGACTTATGCGTTCTTCGCATTATCGGCATTAGGAGCGGCTGGATTTAGCCTTTTATCTGGTTCTGCTACATCAATTGCACTTGAACCCTTTAAGTATTGTGCTGGCTTAGCGACATCTATCGACGGCTTTTTCAGAATGATAGGAGGCGCAATGCTTGTTGCAGTTTCTGGGTTCATGGGCATTAGCAGTGTCTCTACGTTGGCTGTCGTTATGATGCTATCAATGGTGCCAGTGTTATTGGTGACATTAGACAATCGAATGATTAATTCAGCCCTTAGAGACTTAGGCTAGCCCTAAATAAAAAATGACAAGGAGAAATATAATGAAACTAAAGAGCATCCTTTCGTTAATGGTAGCAATGTTACCTAGTGTCGCTTTAGCCAATATACCTGGACATCAATCTTTTTCAGTGGTTATGCCTCATCATGATAACAAGCTCATGCAAGGTAATATTTTTTATCCTGTGACAGAGCAAGAGTCAAAGGGTCTGTTTGGAAAAGGGCCTACGTTCGAAAAGATAAATGTTATTGAAAATACTGAGATTGCAGAAGGTAAGTTCCCTTTAGTTGTTTACAGCCATGACTGGGATGGGGGATTAGGACCACAGTCATGGATAGTGGCAGACTTAGCTGCCCGTGGTGCAATAGCTGTTCATATTGATCATAACTATTCATTGTGGGGGCAAAATAACGTAGCAAAGGCTCTCAACCATTGGACACGAGTCCAGGATATTGAAGAGACAATAAGCTATGTATTGAATAGTGAGCAATTTGCTACTTCCGTCGATAAAAGCAGAATAATGATCGTTGGATTTGGTGAAGGGGGGCTAACAGCCCTGACAGCGGGTGGGTTAAATGCAAGCCTTGAGGGCGTTATAAAAGCATGTGAAACGTATCAAGGCAAGATACGTTACTGCGATCAAATGATGTCTCCTGAGGTCGATTTATCCAACTATGATCAAGATAAATGGAATGCCAGTTATAA
The DNA here is from genome assembly GCF_984391705.1 of Vibrio sp. Classification (NCBI taxonomy): domain Bacteria; kingdom Pseudomonadati; phylum Pseudomonadota; class Gammaproteobacteria; order Vibrionales; family Vibrionaceae; genus Vibrio; species Vibrio sp. The sequence goes on from NZ_CFHWOM010000107.1 coordinate 4,609, forward strand.
AATTGAAAGCGTTACGAGTGTCGCTGTTATCGAACCTTCGCTCGTTCATGGACTTGAACGTAGTGATACACTGAACTTGGTTGATGATGTCACTTTGTTTAGCTTTAAGGACGGCAACAAATATGATTACGCGACGGATATAGATGTGAGTGGGCTAGCAACCATACTTCCCGACGCAACACGTGTTAACTTCAATCCTGCTTATCGATTTTCTGCGGCTTTAAAATGCAAACCAGGTGTCGAGAAAAAGCTAGCAGAAGAAGGACGTTTTCCTATTTGTACGGATCCGGCAGGCAGCGATCGCGACAGTATCCATAGTCAAATTATCGATACTTTAGCGTTGAAGCTGAGTCTGAAATAAGCAGTTGCAAAATCTTGCCATGGACTGGAAAAGCACTGCGAGATTAAAACGACTAAGTGCTAGTCTTTCACGGCATCGCACTCAGAGGTATGGATGTTGAAAAGCTGACATCACTCCTTACCTCTGGCTTAAACAAAGTATTGTTCCGGCAATTATGCCGTCTACTTTGGGGGAAAGGACCTGAGCGAGCCGCGAGTTTATTATCAGTCCTAGTAATCTATTCATTCAACCTGACGCACTTGCATATGTAACCGTGGCAATATCTAAATCAAATTATCTATAAGAAATCTCCTACCCGAAGTGTGTACTGATATAAGCATGCCCTTTCCAACCTAAAATCATATTCTTTCTTAACTTCCTGACATTCAAAAGAGCCTCACCTGATCTTAACTGCAAAATGAAACGTAACTGGTTGCCCAAAAAGGGAAGAAA
>NZ_CFHWOM010000108.1:0-5227 GCF_984391705.1 Vibrio sp.
TTCGTAATGATAACGTTTATCAGTTGCGTTATTATATTCATCATAGTTTAGAAAACAATGACGTGAAACAAAAAAACCTGCTCATCAGAGCAGGTTTTTGATAGTTTTATTTGTAAGTATTTGTTACGTCACATTTAGTGTTCTTACTTTACCGTGACAAATTCAGGGTAGGCACCTACACCACAATCATGCATATCCATGCCTTCCATCTCTTCATCTTCTGAAACGCGGATACCAATCGTTACTTTTAGTACTGCCCATACCGCTAGACTAGCACCAAATACCCAAGAAAAGATTACCGCAGCACCAAGAAGCTGAGCACCGAATGACGCATCGCCATTGCTTAGTGGCACAACCATCAGGCCAAAGAAACCACACACACCGTGTACTGAAATCGCACCTACTGGATCATCAATCTTAAGCTTGTCCAGACCAATAATGCTGAATACAACTAGTGCACCAGATACCGCACCTATTGCGACTGCATACAGCGGTGATGGTGATAGTGGATCGGCAGTGATAGCAACAAGACCAGCTAACGCACCGTTAAGAATCATTGTTAGGTCGGCTTTACCCCAAGTCGTCTTACAAACTAGAAGTGCTGCAATTGCGCCAGCTGCCGCCGCTGCATTTGTGTTTAGGAAGATTTGACCGACTGCTGTTGCGTTCTCAAAATCCGATACCATCAGCTGAGAGCCGCCGTTAAAGCCGAACCAACCAAACCAAAGAATGAACGTACCTAGTGTTGCAAGTGGCATGTTTGAACCTGGAATTGGGTAGATCTCACCGTTCTTACCATATTTACCTTTACGGGCGCCCAGTAGTAGAACCCCCGCTAACGCTGCCGCTGCGCCTGCCATATGAACGATACCAGAGCCAGCAAAATCACTGAAACCTGCTTGTGATAGGAAACCACCGCCCCATGTCCAGTAACCTTCCATTGGATAGATAAATGCTGTTAGAACCGCAGAGAAAATAAGGAAAGACCACAGCTTCATACGTTCCGCTACCGCACCAGACACTACTGACATTGCTGTCGCGACAAAAACAACTTGGAAGAAGAAGTCCGACTCTAGTGAGTGGTCTGCCCCTTCACCTTGAGTGCCAATCAAAGTACCAAATGATGGTAGCCACCCACCTTCACCATTATCGACATACATGATGTTGTAGCCGACCAACAAGAACATGGTACATGCAATCGCATACAAACAAATATTCTTGGTTAAAATCTCGGTTGTATTTTTTGAGCGTACTAGGCCTGCTTCTAACATTGCAAAGCCTGCCGCCATCCACATTACTAACGCACCTGAAATGAGGAAGAAAAAAGTGTCTAGTGCGTAACGTAATTCCGTTACTGTTGTTGTTAATTCCATCTTATTGTCTCCAGTCCTTTAAATTCTTTTCGCTGTTACAGCGCTTCCGCATCCATTTCACCAGTACGAATACGTACCGCTTGGCTTAAGTCGTAAACGAAAATCTTACCGTCACCAATTTTGCCTGTATGCGCCGCTTTAGATACAGCTTCGATAACGCGATCGACATTTTCAGCTTGAGTAGCAATTTCTAGTTTTACTTTTGGCAAAAAATCCACTTGGTACTCTGCACCACGATATAGCTCTGTATGACCTTTTTGACGTCCAAAGCCCTTTACCTCAGATACCGTCATTCCTTCGATACCTACATCTGCTAAAGCTTCTCTTACATCGTCTAATTTAAATGGTTTAATAATGGCATTAATCAGTTTCATCGCATCCTCTCTATAAACTGCCTTCCTTTTGTTTTAGATAATCCAAGGTGCGTGCCAACTTGTTAAGTTATTGATTTTATATACTTTAGTGATTGTTGACTTATTGAAACGCAAAAAGGGCGCACCATTTAGGTGCGCCCCTTTCCCAATCATAAAGCAAGGTACTAAAACCTCACCAATGCTGTGCATCTATTTAGTCGTGAGGAATTCTTTCCATTGCTCTAACATGATTTCGAAGTCTTCTAGACCACAACTTGCGGTACTTTCACTGTCATAAAAATCAAATTCACTATCCGCATTCATTTCGTCACCATGGGCCAGTACATTTTCTTGCACTATAACCTCATCACCATGAATATTGACGCTGATCTCTGTGCCGAGCAGCAGGTGCTCTTTTTGTGGCTCTATGCGAGCTTGGTCAGTTAACTGTTCAACTTGAGCAATCTTATCCCAATCTTTGCCGATCTCTTCTTGCAGCCAACGACCGACAATCTCATGGCCCATGCTCGATTTAACATAGTATTCGCCCATTAAAGTATTTCTAATAAATTCGAATTCCATTGAACAGCACCTTCAAAATTTTGGACCGAGAGTATATAGCGTTCCGATCGCAAGCACAAAAAAAGCGCCTACCAAAGTAGACGCTCTATTAATGTTATCCCTTTAAATATTTGGAGTTGCAGCTAGGCGACAAGTACGTTCAGCCCTATGAGCATAGAGGCTCTATGTGATTAGGGTGAACGTACGCAGTCAACAACGCTGCGATTACAAATATGACAAGGGATTATGCTGGCTCTTGGAAAATAACCGTATCCGCCTTCTCCGTGTACTGACCCATCTTATGGAAGTTCAGGTAACGGTAAGTATCAGCAGCTGTTGCATCAATCTTCTGAGCGTACTCTAGGTACTCTTCTTTCGTCGGGATACGACCTAGAATTGCACCAACTGCAGAAAGTTCTGCAGACGCTAGATAAACGTTAGCACCTGTACCTAGACGGTTCGGGAAGTTACGCGTTGATGTCGACATTACTGTTGCTTTGTCTGCTACGCGCGCTTGGTTACCCATACATAGAGAACAACCCGGAGTTTCAATACGAACCCCTGCACGGCCGAAGATACCGTAGTAACCTTCTTCCGTTAGCTGGTCTTTATCCATCTTCGTTGGTGGCGCAACCCATAGGCGAGTGCTTAGCGAGCCATTAAACTCTTCCAGCATCTTACCTGCTGCACGGAAGTGACCAATGTTCGTCATACAAGAACCGATGAACACTTCTTGGATTTCAGTACCTTGAACTTCAGACAGTAGACGAGCGTCATCTGGATCGTTTGGAGCACACAGAACTGGCTCTGTGATATCCGCTAGATCGATTTCAATTACGTGTGCGTATTCTGCATCTTCATCAGCAGAAAGCAGTTCAGGGTTAGCCAACCACTCTTCCATCGCTGTGATACGACGCTCGATAGTACGAACGTCACCGTAACCTTCTGCGATCATCCACTTAAGCATAGTGATGTTCGAGTTTAGGTACTCTTCGATCGACTCTTGTGAAAGCTTGACAGTACAGCCTGCCGCAGAACGCTCTGCCGATGCATCTGAAAGCTCAAACGCTTGCTCTACTGATAGGTGCTCAACACCTTCAATTTCAAGAACACGGCCAGAGAATTCGTTGATCTTACCTGCTTTTTCAACAGTCAGTAGACCTTGTTGAATTGCGTAGTAAGGAATCGCATGTACTAGGTCACGTAGCGTGATACCAGGCTGCATATCACCTTTGAAACGAACCAAGATAGATTCAGGCATATCCAGCGGCATTACACCTGTTGCTGCTGCAAATGCTACAAGACCAGAACCTGCAGGGAATGAGATACCTAGAGGGAAACGAGTATGCGAGTCACCACCTGTACCGACAGTATCAGGTAGAAGCATACGGTTTAGCCACGAGTGGATTACACCATCACCCGGACGTAGTGAAACACCAGCACGGTTCATGATGAAATCAGGCAATGTGTGGTGAGTGTTAACGTCAACTGGTTTCGGGTAAGCCGATGTGTGACAGAAAGACTGCATTACTAGGTCCGCTGAGAAGCCAAGACACGCAAGGTCTTTTAGCTCATCACGCGTCATAGGACCGGTAGTATCTTGAGAACCTACTGTTGTCATCTTAGGCTCACAGTATTGACCAGCACGAACGCCTTCAACGCCACAAGCTTTACCAACCATCTTCTGAGCTAATGTGTAGCCTTTATCAGACGCGCTTGGGTCAACTGGTTTCGCAAACAAATCTGTTTCTTCAAGACCTAAAGATGCACGAGCACGACCTGTTAGACCACGACCGATGATCAGTGGAATACGACCACCAGCACGAACTTCATCTAGCAGAACTTTGCTTAACTCGAAGCTTGAGATTTCTGCGCCATCTTTACGTACAACACCTTCGTAAGGGAAGATATCAATGACATCACCCATGTTCATGTCTTGTACGTTCAATTCGATTGGTAGTGCACCTGAATCTTCCATTGTGTTGTAGAAGATTGGCGCGATCTTACCACCTAGACAGATACCACCAGTACGTTTGTTCGGTACGTATGGGATATCTTCACCCATGAACCAAAGCACAGAGTTAGTTGCCGATTTACGTGAAGAACCTGTACCAACAACATCACCAACGTAAGCCAGTGGGATACCGTCTTTTTGCAGTTCTTCAATCTGTTTGATAGGACCAACATTACCCGCATCATCAGGGTTGATACCGTCACGCTCCATCTTAAGCATTGCTTTAGCGTGAACTGGAATATCTGGACGAGACCACGCGTCAGGAGCAGGAGACAAGTCATCGGTGTTCGTTTCACCAGTAACTTTAAATACTTTTACTGTGATTTTTTCAGCAACTTTGTCTTTAGAAGTAAACCACTCTGCGTCAGCCCAAGATTGTAGAACTTGCTGCGCGTATGAGTTACCTGCTTTCGCTTTCTCTTCTACATCATAGAAAGCATCAAACATTAGCAGTGTGTGAGACAGAGCTTTAACAGCGATTGGCGCAAGCGCTTCATCATCAAGCAGTGCGATCAGTGATTCGATGTTGTAACCACCCTGCATAGTACCAAGCAGCTCAGCCGCTTTTTCTTTGCTGACTAGCGGGGATTCGACTTCACCTTTAGTGATAGCCGTTAGGAAACCAGCTTTTACATAAGCCGCTTCATCTACACCTGGTGGGATACGATTTTCTAGCAGGTCAAGAATGAACGCTTCTTCACCTTGCGGGGGATTTTTAAGAAGTTCCACAAGGCCTGCAACTTGCTCGGCATCTAGTGGTTTAGGAACAACTCCTTCGGCAGCACGCTCTTCGACGTGTTTACGGTAGGCTTCAAGCACGACTTTTTCCTCTCATTGCGGTTCCTCCCTCTTATTGCTATTTATTCAAAAAATAAGGGAGTGAACATCCTTGGAAACTTGGCTCTCCATGCCATATTTTTCATTCA
>NZ_CFHWOM010000109.1:0-5145 GCF_984391705.1 Vibrio sp.
GTAGAAGGTAAAACAGAGATGGATGCAATCATCGCTTACCTTCAGTCTCTTGGTCACGCGATGAAGTAAATAAGGAGGTAGTTATGGATATCGGTACTATTCACAGTATTTGGACCATAGTGCTATTCGTTAGCTTTATAGGTGTAGTTTGGTGGGCTTACGGCAAAAGTCGAAAAGCACGATTTGATGAAGCTGCAAACCTTGTTTTTGCTGATGAAGAGCAGACGCCTTCAAAAGAACAAGGAGTGACTAAGCAATGACGACATTTTGGAGTCTTTGGATAATCATCATTACAGTCGGTACGCTTGTCGGCTGTGCTGCACTACTCTTTTGGTGCCTTAAAGATAAAATGGGCGTTGAAGAAGGTGCGGATATGGGTCACGAATACGATGGTATTCGTGAGCTAAACAACCCGCTACCGAAATGGTGGACTTACCTTTTCGTTGGTACATTTGTGTTCGCAGCAATCTATCTGACGCTTTACCCTGGTTTGGGTAACTTCAAGGGTGTACTAGGCTGGACAAGTTCTGACCAAACAGTACGCACGGTTGAAGAATCTAAAGCATCGATTGCTTCAGCTCAAAGCAACAAGCAACTGAACCAATTTGCAAAAGAGCTTGATGACGCAGATGCCTACTTTGGTGAAGCGTTTAAAAAGCTAGCCCATGTTAATGGCACTGATGAGCTACGTCCGATTCCTGAAATCGCGGCAGATTCTGAAGCAGTTAAAGTAGGTCAACGTTTGTTCCTGCAGAACTGTTCACAGTGTCATGGCTCTGATGCACGTGGTCTAAAAGGTTTCCCTAACCTAACTGACGACGCGTGGCTATATGGTGGTGAACCTCAGGCTATCGTAACTACTGTTATGCATGGTCGTATTGGTCAAATGCCAGCATGGAAAGATGCACTTGGTGAACAAGGCGTGAAAGAAGTAGTAAGCTACACGCTAAGCCTATCAGGCCGCTCTGTAAACGCGAAAGAAGCTGAAGCTGGTAAAGCACGCTTCGTAGTGTGTGCAGCGTGTCATGGTACAGATGGTAAAGGTAACCCGGCAGTGGGTGCACCTGACCTGACAGACCAAGACTGGCTATTTGGTGGTTCACGTGCAGACGTAACAGAAACAGTAATGAACGGTCGTTCTGGTGTAATGCCAGCTTGGAAAGACATTCTAGGTGAAGACAAAGTTCAGCTTGTTTCGGCATATGTTTGGAGCTTAAGCAACTCGGAACAATAAGTTACATTTCTATAACAGCCCCTTACTTTCTATAGATGGTAATGGGGCTGTCTTTCCTTTAGAGTTAAATTCCTGATTCTATTTTATTAATTGAGAACTTTTTTATGGTAAAGCCTTGGTATAAGCAGTTTTGGCCGTGGTTTCTAATTATTCTGCCGCTGACTGTTGTTGTATGGACAATCATCACTGTTATCGTTTTCTCTCAAAACTCCGTTTCACTTGTAACTGAGGATTACTATAAAAAAGGTAAAGGCATTAACATTGATATTTCAAAAATCAATGTGGCCAAGGATCTAGAGCTAAGCGCTTCTGTCGCATCTGAGGGCAACACAGTTGTCATTAAGTTTGATAAAGGGCAATTGGATCACTATCCAGCTATCACAGCACTATTTGCTCACCGTACGCTACCAGACCGAGATTTTTCGCAACTTCTTTCCTCTGATGCGCAAGGAAACTACCGATTAAGTTTAGATTCGGAGCTACAAGGTCCTTGGTTTATCGAGCTGACAGGCCACGACAAAAAGTGGTTAGTTCAAGGGCGAGTTACCTTCCCATCATCTACTCCTGTTTATTTAGAAAACTAGTCGAAGTCTATGTGTAAATCGTGTTACCACTGCGGTGAAGAAGTACCAGTCAACACGGATTTTAAAGTAGAAATCCTTGGTGAAATTAGAGAGATGTGCTGCCCCGGCTGTGAAACAGTCGCTCAGACAATTGTCGATAGTGGCCTCGTTTCTTATTACCAATATCGCACAGCGCCAGCAGAAAAAGCGGATCTCGTCCCCGAACAACTGCAAGCACTTATCCATTATGACAATGAAGATGTTCAATCAGAATTTGTCCGCAATGCTGATGACAGAGCCGAAGTAACCCTATCGCTTGATGGTGTCTCTTGTGCCGCTTGTGCTTGGCTTATAGAGAAGCAAGTGTCCAACAAGACTGGCGTTTTATCAATTAGAGTCAACACCACCACGAACCGAGCGATTTTAGCATGGGATAAGAGCAAGACTCGCTTAAGCGAACTTCTCTGTGCCATTCATCAGTTAGGCTACAAGGCCGCGCCTTTTGAAGCCGATAAGCAAGAAGCCGCTTATCACCAACAGATGAAGCAGTATCTCTACCGTTTAGGTATCGCAGGTCTGGCCACAATGCAGGTCATGATGCTTGCTGTTGCGCTTTATTTAGAGGTATTTGGTGATCTAGAACCTGAGTTTAAGAATTACTTCCGCTGGGTCAGCTTGATCTTTGCTACACCAGTAATGCTCTACTCTGCCCTGCCGTTTTACATTAACGCATGGCGCAGCATTCGGAGCTGGACTTTGGGAATGGACGTTCCCGTATCAATTGCGATGATCTTTGCTTATTTTGCAAGCTTAGTGGCTACTGTAACGGAGCAAGGCGAAGTTTTCTTTGAGTCAATTTCAATGTTTGCGTTCTTCCTGTTAGTTGGACGCTTCTTAGAAATGCGTGCTCGTCGCAAAGCTGCCGCAGCCAGTGGTAACCTTTTAAAACTTATTCCAGCGATCGCTACCAAGCTAGATGGCGAACAGGTACCCGTTAAAACGCTCAAACTAGGCGATCGTATTCGTGTCTTACCTGGAGAGCATGTACCTGCAGATGGCAGAATTATAAGTGGCCGCGTTCATATCGATGAATCCATGTTGACTGGAGAATCGGTCCCTGTTGTGAAAACCATTGATGACCACGTATACGCTGGCACTTTAAATGGTGAAGAGTCTTTCGAGCTTGAGGTCATGTCATCAAAGGCAGATTCAATGATCTCTAATATCGTACGTTTACAGGATGAAGCTCAGCTTTCAAAACCGAAGATTGCTGAGATCGCTGACATCGTAGCTCGTTACTTTGTCGCTGTTATTCTAGTTATTGCGGCAGGTACTTGGTATTACTGGCATCAAGCGAATCCCGATGATGCGTTTTGGATCATGCTATCTGTGTTAGTGGCTACCTGCCCATGTGCTCTTTCATTGGCTACGCCAACTGCGCTAACCTGCGCAACATCAAGAATGGGTAACTACGGCATATTACTGCGTAAAAGCCATGTGTTTGAAACGCTTTGTAAGGTAAATCACCTTATCGTTGATAAAACAGGCACCCTAACTCATGGTGATATCGTCATAAGTAAAGTTGACCTAACATCTGACATAACTGAAACGGATGCTCTATCGCTCGCTGCGGCACTAGAAGCCCATGCCAATCACCCTATCGCTCGCGCCTTTAAACGTTACGCTGATAACACCGTCACAGTTGATGACGTTGAGAACGTTATTGGCTCAGGGGTCAAGGGCGATTTCAAAGGTCAGCAGGTAAAGATTGGTAGTGCTAGCTATATTCTTGGGGAAAACTCAGTTTCCGAGCCAAATTCTATTTATTTATCCGTAGATGACGTGCATGTAGCAACTTTCCGTTACCAAGATCCAATTAGAAAAGAAGCGAAGTCTTTCATTGAGCGCTTTAAGCAATCGGGAATCAAAATCACCCTACTTACAGGCGATTCTCAGGCAAATGCTGATGTTGTCGCAAGAGAAATAGGTATTGATAAAGTTATTGCAGGAGCTAAGCCCCAAGATAAATTGAACTACCTAAAACAAGTGGATGCTTGTGATGTTACGATGATGATTGGTGATGGCATTAACGATGCCCCAACGCTTGCTGGTTCACACTTGTCAGTTGCTATGGGTGGAGGCGCAGACGTCGCTAAAGCTTCGGCGGATATGGTTTTACTTGGAGATCATTTAGAGCGTATTTTAGAAGCACGTCAGTTAGCCCTTCAAACTCGAAAAATCATTCGAGAGAATCTCGCCTGGTCACTTGGATATAATTTGTTAATCCTCCCTTTAGCAGTAGCGGGTCTTGTTGCTCCATATTTTGCGGTAGTCGGTATGTCTGCGAGCTCAATTATTGTAGTATCTAACTCTCTTCGTTTGCTCAAAGAACAAGGTAAATAGATGGAAAGCTTGTATATCCTCATTCCTATTGCAATCGTGCTTGTATGTGTCGCGGTCGCAGTATTCTTGTGGGCGGTAAAAAGTGAACAATTTGAAGATCTCGAAAGACAAGGTCATAACATTTTGTTCGATGAAGACGACAAAGAAAGCCACGAGAATAAACCTAAATGACACCCGATTGGATCGGAGCCTTTGCCATAGGTTTAATTGGTGCTGGCCACTGTATGGGAATGTGCGGTGGCATAGCATCCATGTTATCGATAGGACAGAGTAAACCTTCAAAGTGGACTCCCCTATTCTATAATCTAGGCCGGCTAACAAGTTACGCCTTAATTGGATCATTAGTCGGAGGTGCTGTCTCTTCCATCTCTCAAGTTAGTCAACTCAATGATGTGCTTGCTTGGCTTAGAATCGCCGCAGCCGCTTTCATGATTCTACTGGCTTGCTACATTGGTCGATGGTGGCATGGTTTACTATATATTGAAAAACTTGGCCAATCACTCTGGAAACTCATTTCTCCTGCAGGAAAGTCGTTATTGCCACTTAAAAGCCCAATTCATGCCCTTCCGTTTGGATTCATTTGGGGATGGTTGCCATGTGGTCTTGTTTATTCGACACTGACGTGGTCAGCTGTTTCTGGCAGTGCAACGAGCGGAGCTCTAGTTATGCTTATGTTTGGTTTGGGTACGCTTCCAGCAATGTTGCTTGTCGGCCACAGTGCTAGTTTTTTACATAGACTACAAAATTCTGTCACATTTCGTCATATTGTTGCTTCAATGCTCCTAGTATATGGCTTGTATACTGGCTATGGTGCATTAAGTCTCTTATCAATTACTTTTTAGATCGCTGTTATTACGCGTCTTTTTCCACTACCCATTAGTGTTAATGAATGCTAAAATATTGATGTATATCAAATAGTGAAAGGTTGTTATGATTTCTGAAAAG
>NZ_CFHWOM010000110.1:0-5016 GCF_984391705.1 Vibrio sp.
TGGAGTGAGAAGATGCTCATGGGGATGAATTTGCTTGTTGCCTTGTTCTAACCCCAACTACTTAGAAGATATTCTGACAATCTAAGCGAAAAAAATGCCGCCTTATATTAAGGCGGTATTTTTTTGTGGCATTCCTTAGAAAGACGAAGGAGAAAGTAAGGATTCTCTAACAGCGAGTTGCAACCTTGATGAGAGCCCCAATTCGTTCGAGCCTGATTCTTGAGGGTGACGTGGTCTTACTATGATTGAATAAAAAAGGGTTGATGCTTTCGCATCAACCCTTTTTAGTTTTATCGAATCAGGACGTTACTTTTTCTTCTTAGCGACTTTCTTCTTACCTTTCGCGGCCGTTTTCTTTTTGTCGTCTTTTTTCTTCTTCTTAAACACAGGCTTTTTGTGTTTAGGGCGCATCTCTTTGATAAAGCGCTCTTTGATATCTTCTTTTACGTAGCGAGCAACGCGATCTAGCATTGGTTGATCGTGTGCTTCAACAAGAGATACCGCATTACCTTTCTTACCAGCACGAGCCGTACGGCCGATACGGTGTAGGTAAACGTCCGCACTGCGAGGCATATCGTAGTTGATCACATGGCTAACATCAGGAAGGTCGATACCACGCGCTGCAACGTCTGTCGCTAGAAGCACGTTAACCGTGCCATCACGGAAGCGAGCAATAGCATTATTACGACGATCTTGTGGCATTTCACCTTGAATCCAAGCACAAGGAATTTGTGCTTTTTCAAGCTCAGTGCGCAGCTCTGCAAGACGCTCGCGAGTTTTTAAGAATACAATTGAGCGTTCAGCTTGATCTGTGATGATCTTTTTAAGTAGTTCAAGCTTATGATTCATATCGTCAGCACGATGGTACCACTGAGCGATTTTCTTACGCTCACGACGAGATGGCTCAGCATCAATATCTGCCGGATCTTTAAGTAGGTCTGCAGTGAAACCTTCAACGCCTTTGCCCTCAAGTGTTGCTGAGAACAATAGCGTTTGCTTACGCCAGCGACACTCATTAGACAAGCGATCAACGGTAGGGCCAAAGCCCATATCTAGCATACGATCAGCTTCATCAAGGACAAGCCATTCAATCGCACGACAGTCAAAACGTTCCGCGTTGATGTACTCCATCAAACGTCCAGGTGTTGCTACCACGATATCTTGGGTCTTACCTAAGATGTCAGCGTGCTCTTGGTACTGAACACCACCGGTGATAGTAAAGATATTCAGCTTAGTGTGCTTAGCTAGCGCTCGGGCTTGGTCTGCAACTTGCATTGCTAACTCGCGTGTTGGAGTTAAGATCAAGATACGAGCAGGCCCAGGCTTGCGACGAGGGAAATCTTGTAAATACTGCAGTGCAGGTAAAACAAATGCTGCTGTTTTACCTGTACCTGTTGGTGCAGAAGCCAAGATATCTCGGCCATCTAACGCTTGCGGAATGGCTTCAGCCTGAATTTGTGTTGGGCGGTCATAACCCATTTCTTCAATGGCGAGGAGTAGGTTAGGGTCTAACTCCAATTCAGCGAAATTTCTGATCACTATAAGGTCTCCACAAGCGAGTTGGTGTGAGCATTAAATTTAAGGGGTCGTATTATAGAGTGTTCGGTGACAAGGATCACACCTTATTTTTACATCTTAAGATAAAAGGCTTGAGTCAGAGCAACAAAGTCGTCGCTGTAGCTGCCGTTGTGATGGATCGTGAGCTCACTATATTCTGTTTTATCTCCACTTTTTCCTAGCTCAATCAATAGTCTATTAGCTTCTTTGCGCTCAGTTGGTTTGACATAGCACAAGCGTTCAACCGTCCAAGCTTGCTGTCGTGCTATTTCAATAAATGCCTCGCCCTCTACTTTTGGCAGTACGAAGCTGGCTTTGCCGTGTTCATTGAGCAGCGACATACAACGTTTCAAAAGATCATCGTGACGTAAGGAGTCAGTGTGCCTTGCTGTCGCTCGGCTTTTCGCTTGTGCTTGTTCGCCGTTATTAAAATAAGGAGGGTTACAAATAATAGCATCAAACGAATGTTCGAAATCGTGGCAGAGAATATCGCCATCATTCAGTGTTAATCGCTCTGACCAAAGTGAGTGTTCAAAGTTGAATTGAGCCGCTTCTAAAGCATGTTGGTCAATATCAATCGCTTCTATATCCACTATGGAATTTCGCTGCGCGCACATCAAACTGAGTAGCCCAGTACCGGTCCCGATGTCCAGCAACGTCTTGGCTTGTTTAATGTTTGCCCATGCTCCGAGAAGAACACCGTCCGTGCTGACTGGCATGCCTGAGTAACCACCTTCAATTTTGAACTGTTTAAAATCAAAGCTTTTTGTCTTTTTCATAAGATTTTATGTTTGTCGGTACTTGTCGTTATTTTGAGTTAAATGATCTGTTGTTAAATAATTGTTTGGTTGTTTATTCTGTTTGTTTTGGGTTTGTAGCAAATGTTGGTTAGTTAATCGGGCTGGTTATTTTTGTATGACTAGTGATATATGCTGCATTTAAACGTTTTATGTAAATTTATATGGCGTTTTTTGTCTGTGACTTGCCACTCAATCAGGATTTCGTCATTATGCGCGCCTAAATTTTATAGAGTAGACATTGTTTTGTACTACTCAGCATACACAACATCACATAAATAATAACTCAAGGGTCGACTGTGAATCAGACTTTAAAATTAACAGATATTATTGCGGTAGGCTTTATGCTTTTCGCTTTCTTTTTAGGTGCAGGTAACATCATTTTTCCACCTCTAGCGGGTCAGCTAGCGGGTGATAACCTTCTTCCTGCAATGACAGGCTTCCTTCTAACTGCGGTAGGTCTACCTCTTATTACTATCGTTGCTATTGCAGTTGCTGGTGGTTCATGGGAGCACTTAACAAAAGATCTTCCAAAGCGTGCTGCGATGGTAATGGCGGTGCTGATTTTCATCATTATCGGTCCTGCGTTTGCTGCGCCTCGTACTGGTCTAGTGGCTTACGAGATGGCGGTAAAACCGTTCTTCATTGATGCGGCTCAAGCTCACCTAACGATCTTCTCAATTCTTTTCTTTGCTGTTGCTATGTTCTTCGCATGGTCACAAGGCAAACTGATTGATGTGATTGGTAAAGTGTTGACGCCTGTTCTTTTCATCGGCCTGATTATTCTAGCGGCAGCCGTATTTATTGACCCTCAAGGTGAGATGATTGCTGCGCAAGGTGAATACCTAACGCACCCACTGCAAAAAGGTTTCCTTGAAGGTTACAACACCATGGATACCTTTGGTTCGTTGATGTTTGGTGTATTGATCGTTGATGCATTGCGCCAAAAAGGCATTACTGAGCAAAAACCAACAGCGAAATACCTAATCAGTGCGGCATGTATCGCAGCTGCTGGTCTAACGTTTGTTTACGTTTCATTGTTCTACTTGGGCGCAACGAGCTCGGCAGTCGCAGCAGGCGCAGACAACGGCGGTGTTGTACTTAGCCTTTACGTACAATCTCTGTTTGGCCCTTACGGTCAAATCGTTCTATCTGTGATTGTACTGCTAGCGTGTCTAACGACAGCGATTGGCCTTATCTCTGCATGTTCAGATTACTTTAGCTCGCTAACGCCAATGTCTTACAAGACTTGGGTCATCATTAACGGTGTAGCATGTGCGACGGTAGCAAATGTAGGCCTATCTCAACTGATTGCTTTGTCTGTTCCAGTTCTATTTGCACTTTACCCAGTGGCGATTGCTTTGGTTGCACTGACGTTCATTCGTAAGAAGCTGCCAAATCCAAAAGCGGCGTACCGCGTGGTTATTCTAGTATCACTACTGTTTGCTCTTATCGATGCGGCAAAAGTAGCTGGCGTGGATGTGTCTGCACTTAACATGCTACCTCTGTTTGATATTGGTATGGGTTGGCTACTACCGACGGTTGTGGCAATGATCGCGATGCTTTTTGTTGGTAAATCTGAGCAACGAGAGCTAACAGAAGAAACGGCATAATCAATCAGTAAAGCTGAATCAAAGATCCCCTGTCGCGTAAGGCGTGACAGGGGATTTTTTATATCGGTGGATTTTTATTCGGCGATAAAAAATTTCTGTATCTTCGTCACACTTTTGAGTACAATTCTTCGGTTAAATTCTACTCATAAATGTTGAGCAAACATGTTTGAAATCAATCCTATTAAAAACCGCCTAAAGGACGTGTCTGAGCGCACAAATGTCCTGAGGGGGTATCTTTGACTATGACGCTAAACAAGAGCGTCTAGAAGAAGTCAACGCAGAATTAGAACAACCGGATGTATGGAACGAGCCTGAACGTGCACAAGCGCTAGGTAAAGAACGTTCTGCATTAGAAGCGGTTGTAGAAACGATTGATCAACTTGAGCAAGGTGTTGAAGACGTTGATGGTCTTTTAGAGCTTGCCGTTGAAGAAGAAGATCAAGAAACGTTTGACGAAATCGAACCGGAACTGGCAGAGCTAGAAGCGAAGCTAGAGAAACTTGAATTCCGCCGTATGTTCTCAGGCGACCATGATGCATCAGACTGCTACATCGATTTGCAGTCAGGTTCAGGTGGTACTGAGGCGCAAGACTGGACTTCAATGATGCTACGTATGTACCTTCGTTGGGCTGAAGCGAAAGGCTTTAAGACTGAGGTTATCGAAGTATCTGAAGGTGAAGTTGCAGGCCTTAAAGGCGCGACGGTTAAGATTTCTGGCGAATACGCTTACGGTTGGCTACGTACTGAGACTGGTGTTCACCGTCTAGTTCGTAAATCGCCATTTGACTCAAGCGGCCGTCGTCATACTTCGTTTGCTTCTGCGTTTATCTACCCAGAGATTGATGACAACATCGACATCGACATTAACCCTTCTGATCTACGTATTGACGTATACCGTGCGTCAGGTGCGGGTGGTCAGCACGTTAACACCACGGAATCTGCGGTACGTATTACTCACGTTCCAACAAATACTGTGGTTCAATGTCAGAATGATCGTTCTCAGCATAAGAACAAAGACCAAGCGATGAAGCAGCTTCGTGCAAAACTGT
>NZ_CFHWOM010000111.1:0-4622 GCF_984391705.1 Vibrio sp.
GCCGCAGCGAGTGACTTGTGTGCCGGGATGTGGCTGGGTTCCCACCCTTTAAAAATGTTGTTAAAAGCATAACCTGTCCCAATAAAACCATAACTTGTCCTTTTAAAACCCTTAAAGTGTCCTAAGCTTATTTTGGTTGTTTTGTTACAACAAAAGGGACGCATATGTATATTCGTAATCTTCGGAAGCCATCGCCTAATAAGAACATCTACAAATTCTCGAGTCTCAAAAACCGAGATGCTGTCATGTGTGAGGGTAGTCTGGAGAGAGACTGCTGCTATCATTTCGAATATGATCCAGATGTAGTTCACTACGAATCTCAGCCAGAGGGTTTCTACTATGACTTCCATGGGAAAAAGCGCCCTTACACTCCTGATTTCCTAGCTACCTATGTTGACGGTACATTCAAGTATGTGGAAGTCAAACCACACTCGAAAACGTTATCTAAGACGTTTAAACAAGAATTTGCTGCTCGTAAAGAGGCTGCCAATCGAAGAGGATTTGGTCTTGTTTTGGTGACTGATAAGCAAATTAGAGATGGGTACTTTCTCAAAAACTCAGAGTTGGTACATCGGTATAGTGGATGTATCGAAGGCGATGAGCTTGCATTCAAAGTGCATTCGTATCTGATTTCACAGGAAACAATGAAAATCAGTGATCTAGCCGTCTCAATTGGAGAGTCCGTCGGTCGGGTGTTCGCTTCTGTTTTAAAACTGATTGCAGTAGGAAAAGCCGGTGTTGATTTAGATATCGCTATGTTGAGTGGAAGTACAACTGTTTCGGTGAGATGAAATGGTTGGTCGATTCCATGACGAGTTCGAGCCCGAGTACAACGAAGATTCTGAAATAGAACATGAGCTTTTGCCTGAAACTCAGACCGAACGTCTTAAATACTCGAGATTACAGTCGACACAGATTATTGAGCGAGACCTCTCTTCATATCCTGAGGAGCAGAAGAGCAAAGCGCTCGAAAGGTATAAATTGCTATCCTTAGTTGCGAATGAACTGAGCGGAGGTTGGACTCCTAAAAACCTCAACCCCCTAATTGAAAAACACTTCTCCAAAACACGTCTTACCAAGAAACCTAGCTATAAATCACTGCAACGTTGGCACAATTCATTTGTTGACTCGAATGGAAGTTTTACTAGCTTGGTCGATAAAAACCACCTTAAAGGTAATCGAGAAGCCAGAGTTATTGGTGATGAAAAATATTATGATGAAGCTCTGAAGATGTTCTTAGACGCAAGGCGACAGTCGATTAGAGCGGCATTCATCTTTTACAGCGACAGGATAACAGTAGCTAACGATAAGATAGTCGCCGGAAAAATACCCAAAGTCTCATATGAAGCGTTTAAGAATCGTATTCGCAAAGAGGAGCCATACAGCGTCGCGCTCGCTCGGCATGGGAAATACTACGCAGATAAGCTCTATAACTATTATCAATCTGTGGATATGCCGACTCGAATTTTGGAACGAGTCGAGATGGATCATACCCCCTTGGATTTGATTCTATTGCATGATGACCTCATGGTGCCGTTGGGTAGAGCACATTTGACACTGCTCGTAGATGTTTTTAGTGGGTGCATAATTGGCTTTCATCTAGGCTTTAAAGCTCCTAGTTATGTGTCGGCATCTAGAGCCGTTATTCATGCGACAAAAAGTAAGAGCTACATTTCTGAAATGCCTATTTCATTCAACAATGAATGGCTTTGCGAGGGGAAAATAGAGAACTTGGTGGTCGACAACGGTGCGGAGTTTTGGTCAAAAAGCTGGGAGGATGCATGCTTGGAGGTTGGGATAAATGTCGTTTATAACAAGGTTCGCAAACCATGGTTAAAGCCATTTGTTGAACGTAAATTTGGTGAAATTGTTCAAGGGATTGTTGGCTGGGTGCCGGGTAAAACATTCTCTAACGTACTGGAAAAAGAAGACTACAAACCAGAAAAAGATGCAGTCATGCGTTTTAGTACCTTCGTAGAAGAGTTCCACCGTTGGATAGTAGACGTGCACAATGTTAATGCTGATAGTCGTCATAAAAGAATACCAAACCTTTACTGGAAGCAAAGCTATGACGTTTTACCACCATTAAAACTCTTACCCGAACAGGAGCAAGCATTTAGCGTAGTTATGGGAATTCTTCAGCATCGAAAGCTGACTGACAAAGGCATTAAGTTCATGCATATAGACTATGACTGTGTAGCGTTGTCTGATTATAGGAAGACGTACCCCCAAACAAAAGAGTCGTTGAAAAAGAAAATAAAAGTAGACCCAGATGATTTATCCGCTATCTATGTGTACCTCGAGGAGCTTAAAGGATATGTGAAGGTTCCAAGTAAGGATCCAATTGGTTACACCGTTAGATTGAGCGTTTGCGAGCATGAAAAGATTTTGGCGGCTCATAGAACCTATATAAAAGGCGAAATGGATGTACTGTCATTAGCAAAAGCTCGACTAGCTCTGCATGACCGAATTGAGTCAGAACAAGCAGAATTAATGCAGTTAACGCATTCTGAACGCAAACGAAAAGCGAAATCGACTAAGAAAGTTGCAGAGATATCCAGTGTTAACAGCGATACCCCTCACTCCAAGCTGAGTGATAGAGCGTCAAAATCAAGCTTTGGTATCTCAGAGCAGGAAACCAATTCTCAAACAACTCCGCTAGAGAACTTTAGGTCTAAATGGAACGAGCGCAAAAACCGGAGGGAATAGTTGTGACCACAGTGAGAAGGAATTTGGAGCGGGATGAAGTTTTAGCAAACTATCATGACTCTTTTTCAATTTACCCAGAGGTTGAAAAAGTCCTCTCTGGACTTGAGTGGATAATGAGACGCAGGAAGTTTGGCACTTTTGCGCCATCAATGCTTCTGACAGCTGGCACCGGTGCAGGAAAGACAGCCACAATTAATCATTTTATCGAGAAAAACTTATCAAGGAATGAAGTTCTTATTACTCGTGTAAGACCCACGTTACTTGAGACTTTACTATGGATGGCCAAAGAACTTGGAGCTTATAGAAATAGCAGAGCTAAGCCTTCAGAGATCGGGTTAACGGATTGTGTGATTGAAACATCGAAAAGAGTTGGGCTTAAATTATTAGTGATTGAGGAGTGCCAAGAGTTGTTTGAACGAACCAGTCATAACCAGAGGCAGGATATTAGAGACCGTCTCAAAATGATTAGTGATGAGTGTCATTTGCCGATTGTGTTTGTAGGACTTCATAGTGCTGGACTAATTTTAGAAGACTCTCAGTGGAATAGGCGAATTATGGTTCGACGCACACTCCCTTACATTAAGATCACAGATGAGCCTGCAATTGACAATTATTTAGATGTTTTAGATGCTCTCGAAAAGGCAGTGCCTTTAAGATTCAAGGTGCCGTTGACAGACGTTGATTTCGCAATGAGATTGTTATCGGCAAGCAAAGGTGTACTTGGTGAGATTAAAGAGTTAATTGCAGCCGCACTAGAGGTCGCTTTGGAGAAAAAGAAAGATTGTATTGACGAGGAGGACTTTGCTGCTGTTTACGAGAAAATTAACGCTCCCAATGATACAAATCCTTTCACTGTGCAGATAGATGCTCTAACTATAGAGCAAATAGCTTCTTATGAAAATTATGTCGCCGATGCCGAGACTGGTGAACTTTGTTTTGTAAAGCAGGTGTTTAGCAAATTATCGATACAGCAACTTGTTGGTTAGTGAGCCATCTTGCTTAGAGTTAACTAGGTTGTGTCAGTTTTTCTAATAGGGTCGCCTTCTCTTCATCACTCAGCTTATCAATCGCACACGCCAACTCAGCACTCAACTCATTCCTACAGAAAAAGTAATTCAGCGGCACATCTAACTCTTCAGCCATACGTTCGAGTGTACCAATATCTGGTACGTGTCTACCTTTCTCATAATGGTTCATTCGCCCACTAGCAGAACTTGGTTCCATGCCGATTTTCACCCCTAAATCTTTTTGGGTGATCTTGGCTTTTTTACGCGCAGCTTTGAGCCTCGCTGGGATTGGGTTGTCTTTCTGCACTTACACATTTCTTTTCAACCTTTAGATAACTTAGATTGTCTAAGTTTTACTGATTTTTGTATACTTAGCAATCCTAAGTTTTTATTGCATGTAAGAGTCACATGAAGAAAGTAACCAGAATTAACCCTCATATGTTTAACCTATTGATTGAAAAAGGGATGGACAATTTCTCTGTTATAGAAGCTAGGAATGCTTTGTTAAATGGTACTTCAACCTTTACGAGCAGTGATGAAGCTCGAAAGTATGTTTATAAGCAACTTCTATCACTTGAGGAGAAAGGCTGGCTTTCTGTCATTGGGACTCGCAGAGGCAAGCGTTACCATCAAACTAATGAATTCAAAGCGCTCACAATTGAGCCTCGAGCAGCTAGAAATAAGAAAGCAAACGTTGATTCAATAACTGTTCAAACTCCAGAGTTCTTTCTTAATGCACTAGAACAAGAGAAAAAACAACATGAAGGTGAGTTAGCGATTACTTTGGGCGAGATTGAGGAATACCAATCTTTGTTAACGCGTTTTCCAAACAGCAAGCATGATATGGAGCCGTTATTCAATGCAGCGAGAGAGCGATCAGCTAAGCTATTGGGCAAAATCAATGCA
>NZ_CFHWOM010000112.1:0-4615 GCF_984391705.1 Vibrio sp.
CTCTACCGTCGTCAGTGTGTTTCTATCGCGATACGCGTTGAGATCGAACAGACCATCGTCAATCGATACACTGTCGCAGCTATCATGGTTTTTAAGCACGACTGGGTTGAACAAAAACGGAACAGCGGAAGAGGCGGTAACTGCTGAAGCGATGGAGTAGTCCTCAATATCAGAACAGATCAAATCGAAATAGTGCTGAGTAAAAGAGAACCTCACACCCGTAGAGAGGTCAGAGGCATTAATTAAGATATAGGGTGATCTCGACTTATCAATATCCGAAAACTTTTTATCATCAAAGATGGTGGAATTGTAGTAATCGATCGCTTCTTGGGTTCGCGATTTCCCATTAAACCAATGTATTGGCGACAATATAATGGATTTGAGATCGCTCGACACTTGATGGTACAGAAAGTCGGATTCGTACTGCTCAAACGTCTTGTCGCCATAAAGACCATAATAGGCGGCGGTAAAGCTTCCACCCGACACACCACTTATCACATCAACCTCATCCAACAGTCGCTTGGTTTTTCCGTTGACAACGATCGTCTGGTCTCGCAAACCTTTCAGTACCCCATAAGACAAAGCGGCAGCACGCGTACCGCCTCCAGAAAACGCCAACACTACATTGATATCATTTTCTTCTTTATTGAAGCTTTTGTACTCATACCTATCAGAGGTTGGAGGTTCAACGCTCAGATCGTCGTTCGAGATATGAATGCTCGAACAGCCCGACAGCAATATGCCTAACCCAATCGCTGACCATACGTTTTTTTCTCGATACAACATCATTATATGACTTCCTTCCAACGGGATAGGCAGACGGCTATTCATGCTCTCTGACTTTGAAGCCAGAGCCATAATTCACCAGCCTGCCTTTACTAGGTTAGCAGCATTAAAGTGACAACATCACTTATTATTGGCTTTCAGGTAGTGACCAATCACCACCGAGTGCTTTATAGAGCTTAACGGTCACTTCTGAAGTTTGAAGCTTGGCGATAACTTGTTGATCCCTCATCATGTTAAGCTGTCTTTGCGCATCCAATACAGAGAAGCTATCAACCAAACCCGCCTTATAAAGCGATTTCGCTTTGTCTACCGCTTTTGCTGTCTCATTGGTTGCCACGTTGACCTTCGCTTGGTTCTCCTTGCTGCGACCATACGTGAATAACATTGAATCGACTTCTTTAAAAGCGGTGTCGACTCGATTCTGATATTCAAGTACTGCCGACTTGAAACGAGCCTCATTGAACGCCACCATAGCATCTCCACGCCCAGCATCGAACACGTTCCAACTGATACCTGCACTGCCAACCCAACCTAGTGAATCACTGTTAAACAGATCACTAAAATCGCCCGCCGACAAACCTGGTGCTCCGGTTAAGAAAAACTTGGGATACTGGTTCGCAACGGCAGCACCGACTTCCTGATTAATCGCAGCCATTTCTCGCTCTGCAAACGCGATATCAAAGCGGCGACTTAACAAGTCTGACGGCAAGCCTGTTGGGATCACACCCTCAATTTCTTTAATCTTGCCCGGAGCCGCTAGTTGCGCATCAATATCGCGTAGCGACTTCTCTAACAAGATAGACAAACGGTGTTTGTGTACCTGTTCACTGACTTTTAACTGAGGCAGCATCGACTCAACCGCAGCGAGGTTAGCGCGTGCTTGTGCAACATCTAGTTCAGAGCCAAAACCGCTATCCATAACCTTCAAAGTGAGACTCAAGATCTCTCTCTGATCTGAGATAGACTCACCTAAGACTTGAATTCGCTCTTGCGCACCACGCAGCTGAAGGTAATTGTGAATCACTTCAGCTGTAATCAATGTATACAGTCCTTTGCGGTAAATAACCGACTGTTCCGTTCTAATTTGTGCGGCTTGTGTTTGATGTTCGATACGACCGAAAAGATCGAGCTCCCAACCTACGCTTGCGCCCAATAACAGACCACTTTGCTGATTGTCTGCTACCGAGACACTGCTACCCAGAGCCGGTTGAAGATTGGCAGGCACTGAGATCGGTGAAACCAAATCCCCAACCAATGGTGTATTTTCACTGATCTGATAATGGTAATATCCCGCGCCAATATTCACCGTCGGCAATTTGTAAGACTCTACAATTTTGTGATAATTCTTCGCCATTTGAATTCGTTCTGACGCAACACGCAAAGAGATGTTCTGTTGCTGAGCCTCTTCAACCAACTGGTTTAACACAGGGTCATCAAATCGATACCACCAGCCCGCTGTTTCCTCAAATGAATCTGTATTTTGTGCATTCATATACGTTTCTTCCAGTGTCACTGTAGGTACTTGGTAATCAGGGCCAATGCTGCAACCTGTTAGCAAAAGAGCAGTCGAGATCGCCAATGGCATTAAGTAATTAGATTTGCTCATTTTGGATCTCCGATGCTTGTTGAGATTCGACGTCTGTTTGCTTCTCGTCATCTTTAAAGGCTACTCGATACATTGCTGGCATTACGATTAACGTCAGCGCTGTAGCTAACACCAAGCCACCGATGATGGTCGCAGCCATTGAAGCAAACAATGTGTCGGCCAGCAGTGGTACCATACCTAGTACCGTTGTTAGTGCACCCATGGAAATAGCCATGGTACGGTTTAAGGTCGAATGGATAATGGCATCATCCAAGGACTTGCCTGATTTCCTCTCCAAATCGATTTGATCCATCAGCACAATCCCGTTTTTAATGATCATCCCACTCAATGAAATGGCACCAATCAACGCGGTGAAGCTGTATGGGTGGTCAAATACAATCAGGCTTAACGCAGAACCTGTTGCCGCGAGCGGAATGGTTGCAAAGATAATCAACGGCTGTTTAAACGCATTGAACATTGCCACCATGATCACCACCATTACGAACAGAGCCTTGGGCAGCTGATTAAAAATATCCGTCACCGACTTGTATTCGTCGTAATACTCACCGCCCCATTCGAATGAATAACCGGGTGGAAGCTCGATGCTTTCAATCTGCTCGGCGATCTCTTTTCGTACATCCGATGGCGTGTGCCCTGACACAACGTCCGCTTGAGTGGTGATGGTTTTTACTCTGTCTCGACGCCATATCATGCTCTCTTCATGTACCACCTGATAATCATCCACTACTTGACCAAGCGGCACACTGTGCAGCCCCAAAAT
Organism: Vibrio sp.; assembly: GCF_984391705.1. Classification (NCBI taxonomy): domain Bacteria; kingdom Pseudomonadati; phylum Pseudomonadota; class Gammaproteobacteria; order Vibrionales; family Vibrionaceae; genus Vibrio; species Vibrio sp. The sequence goes on from NZ_CFHWOM010000112.1 coordinate 3,153, forward strand.
TGAACGCACCGGCAGATTATCGAGATGCGATAGATCTCTAGAGTCATCGCGCATCAGAACCGCAATCGACTCATCGCCGATATGCATTTGACCTAGTGGTAAACCAACAGAAGCACGTGACAGAGACAACGCAATATCTGCGCGCGTAATTCCCGCCTGTCTCGCTCGATCTTGGTTTATCACAGGCACAATCACTTTGCTTCGCTGGCGCCAGTCATCACGTACATATTTGATATGTTCATTTTGTTCAAAAATGGTTTTGGCTTCTTTTGTCAGGCGGTGAAGCACTTCTGGATCTGGACCAGAAAAGCGTGCCTCTAGGCTGTACTTATCTTGGGTCGCCATTTTGAGTTTTCTAAATCTTGGTTCTGCTTGCGGGAACTCAGCGCTCAGCCAAGCATCACCTTTATCGATTAGACGAGTCACCGCTTCATAGTCTGTTGTATTAACAACAATCTGACCGTAAGAGTCATCAAGTGGCTCTGGCTCAATGGTCATTGAAAAGCGAGGTGCACTTTCTCCTACAAAGGTACCGATGCTCACGACTTCCTCTTGTTCAAGTAGCCACTTTTCAATTTTCTTCATGTCTGAAGAGGTTTGCTCAATCTTACTGCCGTTCGGTAGCCAATAATCTAGAAACACCAATGGTCTGTCAGACAGAGGCATGAAGTTCAATTTCACGTGTGGCACCAGTAAAATTGCCGCCACAATAATCGGAACAATAGAAACCAAAACCTTGCGTGGATTCTTCACAGAGTACGTCACAAGACGTTTATAGCCCTTGGACTCTTTCTGAGTCTGTTGCTTCTCTGGATAGATCAAATACCAACACATCAACGGCGTGATCAACATAGCAACGAACCATGAGAACAGCAGCGACGCAGCCATGACCTGAAACAGTGATAACGTGAATTCAGCCATATCTGTTTTTGAAAACAGGATCGGGCTTGAACCCATAATCGCAATGACGGTTGCACCTAGTAGAGGAATGGCCGTTTCTTTGACTGAACTAATGGCCGCTTGCGCGCGATCCATGCCCTCGGTAACTTTCGCTTTGAACATGTCGGTAATAACAATCGCGTTATCCACTAGCATGCCAAGCGCGATGATAAAGGCACCCAAAGAAACACGTTGCAGACCAATGTCACTGAAGTACATGTAGATAAACGTCAGCAAAATAGTCAGCAGCAAGCTCGTACCGACGATCGATGCACTTTTCAGGCCCATAAACACCCAAAGAACCGCGACCACAATTAAGATACTTTCACCCAAATTGATGAGGAAATTTTTGATGGCCGAGTCCACCACTTCAGGCTGGAAGGCCACGACACCCACTTTCATACCCAGTGGCAATTCACTCTCAAACTGCTCAACAACCTGATTAATGCTCTCTCCCATCGAGATAACATTGCTTCCCTCAGTGATACTGACAGCAACGGTCACTGCATCGACACCGTTGTATC
>NZ_CFHWOM010000113.1:0-4509 GCF_984391705.1 Vibrio sp.
TGCAGAAGATGTGGATCCTACGTAAGATTGTTCACCCAATGGGCGAAATCGATGCGATGGAATTCTTGATCGATAAGCTAGCGATGACGAAGACCAATGATGAGTTCTTCGACGCGATGCGCCGTCAGTAATTGCTGAAAATTTGATTCCTAAACGCCACCGCTTAGCCGGTGGCGTTTTTGTTTGCATTATCTAGTGATAACAAGCACAATGGGATTAAATGTTACAAGGAGGTTAACATGCAACAAGGAATGTTGTCGTCGGTACTCCTATCCGCATTACTTATAGGAGCACCTGCAGTCTCGGCTACAGAGATGGCACCTGCTCGAGTGGAATTGCTCTTGGAAGATGAGCAAATTCACCAAAAAGTCGCTCAGCTACTTCAATATGCCATTGAAGATAACATCGATTCTCTTAATTTTGCCCTTGAAAGACTATCTTTGCCTCAGCAAGAGGTAAGTCGCTATTTGTTGTTAAATAAGATAGAGCAACAACAAATTATACTGACTCCTAAAATGGCGCTGTTTGTCGAGCAACAAAAAGCTTTGGTTCCTACCTATCAAGTGCTTGAAAGGGGGGATGGTTATGAGTTTTCTGTTCCTGCCTTTAATTACCCTGCGATAGCCAGTCGTTTACTTAAGCAATGGCGTCAAGATCAGTCGACTCTCGATTTTGTTTTAAAAGCCGAGCGCGGTGAGTTAGATCTAAAACAATGGCTATCTGGGAATGATTACCAAGTTCAAACTAGAGAGGCTCTGCTGGTTCGAGAGCTCGATAGCTTATCCCCAGAAGCAGTCACCCAACTTGCTCAGCAACTAACGGATTCTGCAGTCGTCAGTTGGCTACCATCGTCTGAAGTGATGGTCAGGCTGGCTCAAGTTAGTGAAAGTGCAGATGTTTATAAGTTAGTCTGGTTAATGCGTGCAGACTTTAATAGTCAGCAAGAGCTCACAAGGCTTGCTTCTGTAGGCGATGAATTCTCGATTCATCAAATTATGCAAGCGTCGCAAAATCCGAGTTTGAAAGAGCATGCACTGAAAGAGCTTACGCGCATTAAACCTATGAGCAATGACGTTAAGGCTTTTTTGATTGATAGAATGGCTCTAAAAGATGACGCCCCATTTGTCGCTCAAGAGTTAGCCCGTCAGGGGTACAGTAATTGGCTTGAAGAGTTAGCGAGTCACAATCAAAAAGTACGTAGTAGTGCCATCTTAAGTGTGTTAGCTAAGTAGTTACAATTCCAATGAATAACCACATTAAAAAGAGGGATCGAATGATTCCTCTTTTTGATATACTGCCTGCAGTTTAACCAGCCATTAGAAGGCCTATGAGTTTTAAGGATTTACGTGACTTCATTGCCCATTTAGAGCAAGAAGGAAAACTGAAGCGCATTACTCACCCTGTTGATCCACATTACGAAATGACTGAGATTAGTGACCGTACTTTGCGTGCGGGTGGTCCTGCTTTGTTATTTGAAAACCCAATTGGTTATGACGTACCTGTGCTTACCAACTTATTTGGCACGCCAGAGCGCGTTGCTATAGGTATGGGGCGTAGCGAAGTTAAAGAGCTGCGTGAAGTGGGTAAATTGTTGGCTTACTTGAAAGAGCCTGAGCCGCCACGTGGTTTTAAAGACGCGATCGATAAAATCCCTGTGTTCAAACAAGTACTCAATATGCCAGCTAAAAGACTGCGTAAAGCGCCTTGCCAGGAAGTGGTTTGGCAGGGTGAAGATGTTGACCTAGATAAAATCCCAGTGATGAGTTGCTGGCAAGATGATGTCGCGCCTCTGTTAACCTGGGGTTTGACAGTGACGCGTGGCCCGCATAAGAAACGCCAGAATCTAGGTATTTACCGTCAGCAGAAGATTGGTAAAAACAAAATCATCATGCGTTGGCTAGCTCACCGTGGTGGAGCTCTTGATCTGCGTGATTGGATGGAAACCAATCCTGGAAAGCCTTTCCCTATATCCGTAGCTTTTGGTGCAGATCCGGCGACCATCTTAGGAGCGGTAACACCAGTACCAGATACATTATCTGAGTATGCATTTGCCGGCTTACTACGTGGCAGTAAAACTGAAGTCGTCAAATCGGTCAGTAACGATCTTGAAGTACCAGCAAGTGCTGAAATCGTGATGGAAGGGTATATCGATCCAAGCGAATATGCGGATGAAGGGCCTTATGGCGATCATACTGGCTACTACAACGAAAAAGAAAAGCACCACGTGTTTACCATCACGCACATTACCATGCGTAAAGATCCAATTTATCACAGTACCTACACAGGTCGTCCGCCAGATGAACCTGCGGTATTGGGCGTCGCGCTGAATGAAGTGTTCGTGCCAATTCTGCAAAAGCAGTTTCCGGAGATAGAAGATTTTTATCTACCACCAGAAGGTTGCTCGTACCGAATGGCGGTGGTAACCATGAAGAAGCAATACCCAGGTCACGCTAAGCGCGTAATGCTTGGGGTATGGTCTTTCCTACGCCAGTTTATGTATACCAAATTTGTAGTGGTATGCGATGAGAGCGTTAATGCACGTTGCTGGGACGATGTGGTCAAAGCTATGGCTGACAATATGGAGCCAGTGCGTGACACACTCATGATAGAAAATACACCTATTGATTCTCTCGATTTTGCTTCTCCTGTTGTCGGTCTTGGCTCGAAGATGGGAATGGACGCAACGATTAAATGGGATGCAGAAAACGCCACTTCGCCAGAACTGAATGCAATCTCTCCTGTTTCAGTAGATAGTGAGGCGCTCGCAAGGTTTAAATCCGATAATCCAGAGGTGGTGGATATCGCGCTGCCAAGTTCAGCACAGAATGATCGCTTTGTGATTATCTCTATGCGTAAGAACCAATCAGGCCAGTCAAGACAGCTGATGGAAAAAGTCTGGACGTGGTTAGAGCAACACACCGACAGTAAATTTGCCATCCTTTGCGATGAAGATGTCGATGTCCATGATTGGAATGATGTGATTTGGGCGATGACAACTCGTATGGATCCAGCCAGAGACACAGTACAAATTCGAGCTGAGAACGGACGCTGTTCTAAACTAGGGTTAGATGCGACAAATAAATTTGCTGGGGAAGTTGATCGAGAGTGGGGTATCCCAATTAAGAAAGACCCACAGTTAGTCGCACAAGTTGATGCTAAGTGGAGTAAGCTCGGTATATCATGAGCAAAATAATACGCTTGCAGCCTCAAGGAATTTGTTTTGAGGCGCAAGATGGGCAAACGGTGCTGGAAGCGGCGCTCAACAATAATATACGCTTTCCACATCGTTGCCAGGTTGGAGCGTGTGCAGCCTGTCTGTGCCGTAAACTTGAAGGAACAGTAAGTTACGATCTTGAACCCATGCTCACAGAGAAAGAGCAGCAACAAGGTTGGATATTTGCTTGTCAGGCAGTAGCCGAAAGTAATTTAGTACTTACTTTTGAGGAGTAAGTAAGAGGAAGACCATGACCATCCAATGTAAAGTAAAGTCTATTAAGCCGTTAGCTTGTAATACTTATCAAATTCTACTTCACCCAGAAACGCCTGTGGCATTTAAAGCAGGGCAATACCTTATGGTAGTGATGGGTGAAAAAGACAAACGTCCTTTCTCGATTGCAAGTAGCCCTTGTCGCCATGAAGGTGAGCTAGAGTTGCACATTGGTGCGGCAGAGCAGAATGCGTATGCTCTAGAAGTTGTTGAAGCAATGAAAGACGCGCTAGCAAACGGTGGTGATATTACTATCGATGCGCCACATGGTGATGCTTGGGTTCAAGAAGAAAGTGAACGTCCTATTCTTTTAATTGCGGGTGGTACAGGTTTTAGTTACGTACGCTCAATTCTGGATCACTGTGTGGCTCAAAGCTTGAATAACCAAATTCATTTGTATTGGGGGGGCCGTGATGACTGCCAACTGTATGCAAAAGAAGAGCTAGAGCAAATTGAAGCTAAACATGAAAATGTTCACTTTGTCCCTGTTGTCGAAGATGCTCCAACAGAGTGGACTGGAAAGGTCGGTAATGTGCTGCAGGCTGTAGAGCAAGATTTTGACTCTCTCGCAGAATATGACATCTATATAGCAGGGCGCTTTGAAATGGCTGGTGCTGCGCGCGAACAATTTACACAAAATAAAGGTGCGCAAAGCGATCGAATGTTCGCTGATGCCTATGCATTTATCTAAACTTAGTTAAAAAAGACCAAAAAGAGAGCAATTTGCTCTCTTTTTTTATGCTTTTGAATACAAATTCAACGAACAGTCATTTTTTCCAAATTTATTTAAAAAAGGGGTTGCGCTAGAGCAAGAACTCCCTATAATGCGCATCCACTGACACGGCAGACGTCACAAGGCTTCAGCGATAAATCAGTAAAGCCAACTAAGCAAATTTCAAATTGAAAAGTTTGAAATAAAAAATTCAAAAAAGTGTTTGACACTTGAGAATGAAACGCTAGAATGGCTGCCTCTTCCGAAGTGATGTGAGTCACAAAGAAGAAAGCTCTTTAACAATATAAAC
>NZ_CFHWOM010000114.1:0-4489 GCF_984391705.1 Vibrio sp.
AGTTTAGAGTACTATGCATTAACGATCGTAATGAGGCAGTTTCTCTAACATCTTAGCTTCTTGATACTTCAATAACTCAAAGTCAGTACCAATGTATGACTTCATTAAATCGAAGTCTTTTCCTAGCAACTCACTTTCCAAGTTAGATTGCAAAAAGTTAGCGTCAAATAAACGTGATACTTCTTTTGCCTCAGCGTAGAACGTTGGAATCCAACTAACCGGGTAGTTGATTACATCAATAGCATCTTGAGTAAATGCCCCTGTGCTGGTCACAATACATACACCGCTATGGAACGTTGTCTTACAACCTGTTGCGGCAATATCTTCATCTGAGTTACCTTTCAGTTGGCCACTAGCCACTAGGCTATCAATCAATGAATGTAGAGAAGTAGCCAGCTCAGAACTAGGAATGGTTCCAGCGTTAATCTGATTGAAAATCGCCTCAGAACCCGTCATTAATGCATGACCACCTGGGTGACGCAATTTCTGACCTCCGAAGTTATCTTGCTGTAAATAAGTACCGAAGTTAGTTGCACTTTCAATTGCTGTATCCCATTGCTCTTGATAAGAGTTTACAAATTCATTCACGCCATCTAATGACGGTTGTGTTTTCAAGAACTCTTCCGTTTGGAATACTGCCGAGCTTTTCGCCTGAGTGATCATGTCACGAGCAATGGAGTGTTGAACACCTGCCGAATACTGGCGGCCATCCAATTCCAAAGTAACATGATCTGCACGCGCAGTTTCGCCCGTTGTATCAAATACCGATATTGAATCAATAAAGTTACGCGCCAAGAATTTCTTCTCTGGGTGAACAGATTCTGCATCGTATGCTAAAGATTTGAGTGTTGCTTCAACCAAGTTAGTATCTTGAGTACGGTTTGTATATGTAAACCAACTCATAATAATATTTTCCGGGTAGTTCAGTCGACGAATCTTCTGAGCGGTATAGTCTGGCGCGTATGGCACTTGAGATACTACTTCAGCACCATTTTTATCAATAAACTGATAACCAGAATACTCTGAGCCCAATGTCCAGTGGCGAACGAGCTCATCAACTTTTTTACGAACAGATGGAATATCAATAATCGCAGTGTCACCGCCCAACACCATGTCACGACTAGCGATTTGCTGAGCAGCAATTAAACGGTAGAACCACACACCAAACGCATCAATTTCATCATAGTTAGACCAATCACTCATCTCATGGTTTACAGTACTACCAGCCGTCTGATGGTTAAGGTATTGACCACCTTTTAGCTCAGATACAATTTCATAAGATTCAGTTTTTTGGCCTGATGCATTGTTGATTGCTAGCTGCGCATTTAACGTTGCATCAAAACAATCGAGCGGTAGTTCATGGTTTTCGTTTAAGTCCCAACGCACTTTTCCGTACATGTCTTCTAAACTAATATTTTCATAAGTCTCAGAGCCATTTGAGGTTTTGGTCACTTTTACCTGACACGTTTTTTCAGGTGTCGCAAGCATTGAAACCATTAGTTCTCCTGCTTTTTCTGCCGACTTATAATAATCACACGCTAACGGCCAACGAGGTTCACCATTATCTTGAATTACACACATAGCTTCAGCGAATACAAGAGGATCATCCCAGTCGTTGTAATCAGCAGCCATTGTAATGAAGCCCCAAGACTGCATGCCATGACTTGCAATATCCATCATTCTATTACGGAAGAAGAAATAGCGACCGATTGTACCTCGCTCCGTAAAGCTATAGTCTTCACCACGGAAGTTAAACATATCATGGAAGTTTTCTAAATTATGATAGTGGTAACTTGCACTTTCCACACGGTCAGTACCTTCATCGTGACGATCACAATCCCATGTACTACCTACGTTACCATCTGTACAGAAACCATATTCTTTGATTTCTGTTGCAATTTCGACTGGAGCTTCTGGCTCTGTTGGCTTGATCGGCTGAGTCAGTGTTTCTGCCGGAGTACCACCATCGATCTGAGCTTGGTACTCTGCTAGCGCTTCATTGTAAGTCACCATCTCAGCTTCATAGGCAGTGACCAACTCTTTATAGGAATCCAACGCACTATCATTGATATCATTCAATGAGAACTCTAGTTGAGTGATTGGTGAGAATGGTGAACGTTCAGTGTTCGTTGGTATATCTGCTTGCTCATACTGGTTACGGTACTTAGCATCAAATGGTTCTAAGCTATGTATATTTCCATCTTGATCTTCAACCACACGTGCATATGCAACTTTTAGAGCAGCAATATCGTAAGCACCCAATACAGGTTCAATATCTAGTTCAGAGGGAGCATAGTCCATAATAGAAGTTGCAGCAGGAATACCTCTGAGCCCCATCTGATCAGCTTGCTCTTGGGTATAAAAATTGGCTTTGTCCGCAGAACCTTCGAAGTTATGTCTCAAGCCTAGGTTGTGCCCAAGCTCATGAACTAGTGTGGTTTTGTAATTGTGTACGCCAAATACTTCGCTTACTTGTTCTTTTTGAAGTGAATTCAACTGATCAAAATCTTTGAGCTCATTGTTAGAGTCAAAATAGCCACCTTCGTCGAAGTCTATTCCAGGCAGACCATTCTTTTCAGTACTTGATACCCAAACATTATTTGCAGAGAACATGGTGTTGCGCGACCAAAACTCCTCGACTTTATCTTTATCAAAAACAGCATCCACTGCTTCCTTTGCTTCCCCAAATAGGTTCGCGTAGCCTTCGCTATTTTTAACTTGGTTTTCTAAATCCAGAGTTCTTAACTCTTTCATTTCAAACTCTAAAAGCCTTTCGCTATCAGGTAATACATAGCCCGTGTCAAACGCACTTTCCTGGCGTTCGTTAAGTGTGTTGTTTGTAACTTTCAACTGACTCGCTACCGCAACTGCACCTTCTTCAGGTTCAGCAACAACGGTTGCTTGGTCAGCTAACAAACGAGCATTATATAAACGTGCGAATTGATCCCATTGTCTAGGAACTGTGCGTAAAATAGTTCCTGGGTACATATTCGTAAATGCACTAATAATCTCACCAGTTAATGGGTTAGCAGCTGATGGACCATAACCAAGTAAACCGGCATCCGATGGTTCCGCAAACATGTTAATAGCATTGTAACGTAAGTCACCAGACGCAATGTTTGCAGCTCTATCTCTATTAATAATCTTAACTGGTGGTACACCCGCGGCTTCCATTTGAGCTGCCATAGTGTCCACAGTTTCCAATGTTGCTCTCAGCCAAATCTCATTGCCTTCTTCAAAAAAATCATCACTAAGGTAAAAATCAATAGATTCAAGATTTGGAGAGAATCGGTTTAGGTATGCGCCATTCGAAAACTCAGAAGATGTTGAGTTATTGTTGTCAGCTTTTTTAAATTCGCTAGTAAAGAACCCAAACTTATTTTGGTCTGCTTGCGCTTGGTAAATAGGAGTGTAGTTCGCATCAGCATACTTATCTAAACGAACAAACGAATAAAAGAAGCGAGCTTTGCCATTACCATCTTTAAAATGACGCTCTAGTTCAATATTGATCACGCCATTTGCAGGGTCGAACTCTTTCATCGCTACTTCAGTCGATAGTGCGTCACTGCCATAGTAATCGTTGATATCATTAATGTAAGCTTTCAAGCCCTCATAATCAGGGAGAAAGTGCGAACGTTCGTACCATTTAGCATCAAGCTCGTCTACCTCCTCCTCTTTGTTTGTACAATCGCCGTAGTTGTCTTCACTACATTGGTATGCAGTATAAGTACCCGGAATTTCTAATACTCTCGTCAAATCTATATTGTCCGCCCAACGGCTTTCCTCAAGAACTTGAGGGTTATTGGGATCATATTTGACCACGTCAGGATCAATACGCTTCGCAACTAATCCGTCTTTCGTCAAGCTTAAAGTGACAAGAACTTCACCACCTGCAAAATAAGCGTACATATCAGCATCGCGTGGCGCTGACGATGTCGATGGACGGTACATCCAAACACCGGGAAGCGGAATTTCTTTTACTTCGTTGTAATCAGTTACAGGTTCATAAGATGTTATAGAAGAGATTTGAACCTGATTTTCATCTTTAGATAGATAATCGTATGCTTGATCATCAGCGCCACACCCAGCCAAAATAGCCGTGATTGCGGAGCTTAATGCAATCTTTTTAAAGTCCATATTGAATCCTTTTATTATTTTTATTTCCCTAGAATGAGAATGTTATATCTGCTGAATAAGAGGCTTTGTCTGCATCGAATAGATCGATATTGCCCAATGTGCCTCGCTCAGCATCTGCATATGCGCCTGACGTTGCAGCTGCAAGAGTAAACGACCAATTATCGGCAAAGTCATACACTCCATAGATAGACCCGCCATAATCAACTGAATCGCGCCTGTTCCCTTGGTAACTGATGGTATTCCCACCTAAGGCATCTATTCCTAAAGTTAGCTTTTCCCAACTATAACTCGCGCCAGTATATAAGGAGTACGTCCACTCAGTGAGCGACTTGCCACCATACGTTTTATATTG
>NZ_CFHWOM010000115.1:0-4310 GCF_984391705.1 Vibrio sp.
TCGCCTGATGTTCAAAGAATGTCTCTTCACCGACCTCTTTAAGAAAGCCCTAGCAGTAATGACGGGGCTTTTTTCTTTCTGGCGATTGGAATTAATACGTACTCAAAGTCGGGTCCGTCTGATGTTCAAGATATGCCTTAGCGCTGACCTCTATACGAAAACGAAAGCCTGAGTTCGTCATCCACATCATCAATGACGCTCGTTCTTACCTTCGCTCTTTTTCATACTTAAGCATGAAACTTAGTCTCGAAGATTAGCATTTGCTAAAAATAGTCATAGTTATTTAGTCTTCAAATAAACTTATTTTTCTGATTTAAACTCTACTTATTGGTTTTTGTTTGGGTTAAAAATCTGTTTTATAGTTTGCTGGTAGACTGTTGTTTTATTTTTGTTAATCGTGTTTTCGTTTGTGTTTTTGAATTACTATTCATGTGGTCTGTATTTGGAATATAACCAAATAGACTAGTTAATAACTTAAGTTCTCATATTGTAAGGCTTTGGGGCGAATTGTTGTCAGGTCCGATCAATGTATCATTTTGCTTGAGTGAATATTTATTTTGTTAAGCTGCTTGTTTTTTGTTCTATTTCAACTTTTTATCCTACCTTTGTTGCTTTTCTGTGAATTTTTTGCCAAATTGATGACCTTGTAAATTGTCAGAACGCTATACCTATACGCACTGACAAAACGAATGGATTCAATTTTCAGACAGGGCAGAAAGCTGCCGAAGCAGTAGAGGTCTGGTTAATGTCACTTTTAGAAGTAAAAAATCTTCGTATTGAGTACCCATCTCGCCATGGGGTGCATGCAGCCGTGAAGTCTTTGTCGTTCAATATTGAGCGCGGTGAGATCGTTGGTGTTGTTGGTGAATCAGGTGCTGGTAAATCTACCGTGGGTAACGCGGTGATCGATCTACTTAGTCCTCCAGGGCGCATTGCTAGTGGTGATGTCTACCTTGATGGTGAACTCATCTCTGGGTTGACAGCAGAGCAGATGCGCAGTGTTCGTGGGTCAAAAATTGGCTTTATTTTCCAAGACCCGATGACGTCGCTAAACCCTCTTTTTACTGTTGAACAACAACTAAAAGAAACCATCCACGCCAATATGAAGGTGACGGATGAAGAAGCCTATCAACGAGCGCTGTCGTTAATGCAGCAAGTGGGCATCCCACAACCAGAAAACCGTTTGAAGCAATACCCTCACCAGTTTTCTGGCGGTATGCGTCAGCGTGTGGTTATTGCGATTGCTCTGGCAGGTGAACCTGACCTTATTATTGCTGATGAACCTACAACCGCACTGGATGTTTCTATCCAAGACCAAATTCTTAGCTTAATCCGCGAGTTGTGTATTAAGAATAACGTCGGTTGTATGTTGGTTACCCATGATATGGGGGTGGTATCGAACGTGACTGATCGCGTCGCTGTTATGTACCGTGGTGATTTGGTTGAATTTGGCCCTACCGCTAAAGTACTTGGCGACCCTGACCATTCTTATACTCGCAGCCTTATTTCTGCGGTTCCTCGTTCAGATATGAAGCTCGACCGTTTCCCGTTGGTTTCTTACATAGAAGAAGCTCACGAGATGGAGCCATTAGATGTTAAGAACCACTGGTTAGGTCAAAGCCAAGATCACCGTGACTACACGGGTTCTCTCCTGAGCGTCGAAAACGTAAACCTACGTTTTGTCACCAAAGACTCTTTGTTTGAGAGCCGCCGTGAATACGTACAGGCATCGAACAATGTGAGCTTTGAAGTATTTGAAGGCGAAACATTTGGTTTAGTAGGTGAATCGGGCTCAGGTAAATCAACCATCGCACGTGTGATTGCCGGTCTTTATGCACCGAACTCAGGCAAGGTAACGTTTGAAGGTATCGACCTGACTTCATTGAAATCTGAGAAAGAGCGTCGACCACTTCGCCGCCAAATGCAGATGGTATTCCAAAACCCATACACCTCCATGAACCCGCGGATGAAAATATTCGATATCATCGCGGAGCCGATTCGATTCCACAAGCTAACCAATAGCGAGGCTGAAACTCGCCAGATCGTCAACGATCTTCTGGATCACGTAGGGTTAGGGAAAATGGCGGGTGTTAAGTACCCACATGAATTCTCTGGTGGTCAGCGTCAACGTATCTCTATTGCTCGAGCACTCGCGACTCGACCACGTCTATTGATCTGTGATGAACCTACATCGGCGCTTGATGTGTCGGTACAGGCACAAATCCTTAATTTATTAAAAGATTTACAAGATGAGCTAAACCTCACCATGCTGTTTATCAGTCACGACTTACCGGTAATTCGCCAAATGTGTGACCGAGTGGGTGTGATGCAAATGGGGACGTTATTGGAAGTCGCCCCAACAGAGCAGCTGTTTAGAACTCCTCAGCACGAGTACAGTAAACAACTCATTTCTTTAATGCCTGAATTCACGGGCTTAAGAGAAGAAGTAAAAACGGCATAAGTCGTAGACTATTTCTTGGTATGTCGTCATACCAAGTCAATAAACAGAAGCAAATACAACAACTAGGGATGAATCCCGCATAAGGAGTTATGCATGAAAACCATGAAAAGCAAACTAGCAGTGGCTCTAATGGCAGCTGGTCTAAGTTTTGGTGCAGCCGCAGCAGACATTACCGTCGCTTATGATGCTGACCCAGTATCACTTGACCCGCATGAGCAGCTATCTGGTGGCACACTGCAAATGTCTCACATGGTGTTTGACCCACTAATCCGCTTCAATCAAAAAATGGAATTTGAACCTCGCTTGGCTGAATCTTGGGAACGTATTGATGGCGAAACAATGCACTTTAATATCCGTCAAGGCGTTAAGTTCCACTCAGGAAATGCGCTAACGGCTGACGACGTTGTTTGGACATTCAACCGTCTGAAGAACTCTCCTGACTTTAAAGGTATCTTTGGCCCAATCGCTTCTATCACTAAAGCGGGCGATTACAAAGTAGAAGTGAAAACTGATGGCGTTTACCCATTGGTAGAAAACGTGATGACTTACCTGTTCCCAATGGACAGCAAGTTCTACTCGGGTCAAACAGCAGATGGTAAAGACAAAGCCGAGCTAGTGAAGCACGGTAACTCTTTTGCATCGACAAACGTATCAGGTACTGGTCCTTTCACAATCACTCAACGTGAGCAGGGCGTAAAAGTAACGTTTGAGCGCTTCAACGATTACTGGGACAACGCATCTGGCGGTAACGTTGATAAGCTAACATTAGTGCCTATCAAAGAAGATGCAACTCGTGTTGCAGCACTTCTATCGGGTGATGTTGATATGATTGCGCCGGTAGCACCAAATGACTATAAGCGTATCGAGAAGGCAAAGAGTGTTGACCTTTACACTATGCCTGGTACTCGTGTAATCACGTTCCAAATGAACCAAAACAGTAACCCTGCGCTGAAAGACGTGCGTGTTCGTCAGGCGATTACCTACGCAATCAACAACGAAGGTATCACTAAGAAAGTTATGAAGGGTGCAGCTACAGCAGCAGCACAGCAGAGTCCAGTTGGCTTTGTTGGTCATAATGAAGACCTGAAACCACGCTACGATCTGAAGAAAGCGAAACAGCTAATGAAAGAAGCGGGTTACGAGAAAGGCTTCACGTTAACAATGATGGCGCCAAACAACCGTTACGTGAACGACGACAAGATTGCTCAAGCTTCGGCTGCAATGCTATCTAAGATCGGCATCAAGGTTGATCTGAAGACAATGCCAAAAGCGCAATACTGGCCTGAGTTCGATAAGTGTGCGGCAGATATGCTAATGATTGGTTGGCACCCAGATACAGAAGACTCAGGTAACTTTACTGAGTTCCTAGCGATGACGCGTAATGCTGAAACGGGTAAAGGTCAGTACAACTGTGGTCACTACTCAAATGCTGAAGTGGATAAGTTGATCGAAGAGACCAACAAGATGACAGATTTGGCGAAGCGTAGTGCATCACTGAAGAAGGTTGAAGAGATTCTTTACAATGAGGCGGCATTTGTCCCTCTACATTGGCAAGATCCTTCATGGGCAGCGAAAGACAGCGTTGATATTGGTCCAATCATCAACGGTATGAACTTCCCATACTTCGGTGACCTAGTAGTGAAATAATCACTAAGGTCCTGACTCAATGCCTACTTTGGTAGGCATTGAGGCTAATTTTTGGTGCTTAACTTTGTTTCAGTCGGGTTAGGTGCCATTTTTAAGACTGAATTTGCAAGCAGAGTGGATCTGTTTTGCAGGCTGAAATCTATGGAAAGTTAAGGGGCAAGGAATGTTTTCGTTTCTGGTCAAGCGCCTGTTTCAGGCACTG
>NZ_CFHWOM010000116.1:0-3653 GCF_984391705.1 Vibrio sp.
GGTGTACTCGTTATCCAACGATATGACTTTGTGAGAAATATCACCAATATCAATATTATTCAATCAATTTTATAAAATCATATGCATTGTTGCTTGATAATTGTACGGGTGTTTGGGTTGCGTCGTTTCGAGTAAGGGAGTTTCAACAATGCTGAATGTCTCCAATAATCATGGAGAACAACGTATACGTTTATTATCCACATCTGACAATGGTTTATTATCGCACTTTCAACCCGGTAAAAACCGCATCTATACCCAGTTAATGCCGGGTGAATTTCATGCTCAATATACAGAAGTCAATCTTGATCACGTTCAGCTGTTCACCGAGAGCTTTAACTTAGGGGCGAGAATTCAAGCCAATCCAGATAAACGCTTTTTACCTTTTGCTGCCATTATTTCTAACGGAACTCTCGGCAGTTTCTATGGTTGCGACTTGCCTGATAAACCCTTCATTCAAGCAACCGGTGGAGAGTGGGATATACAGGTATTGAATCAACTTCAGTACGTATGTGCCGCCTTCGAAAGGGAACATTTTTATATTCAGTACCAACGTCTTACTGAGCAAGCTTTTCCTAAACAGTGGTTATCCAGTCGAGTCGCCAGTACGTCTGATAGTGCTTTAATCGCCTATCGTCTTGGCTTACAACGAATGATCTTACTGTTGCAGCAAAACCCGATGCTTCTTAACTATCCATCTATTTGTAAGTTGTTGGGCGATACGGCAATGAAACTGGTACTCGATGTGTTAACGCCCACTTTAGAAAGGCGTGAAGAATTAAAGCCGTTTTCAAAAAGGAACCTTGGTGTACGTCGAGTCATTGAGTTTCTTGATAGCAATGCACATCTACTACCAACAATTGCGGAGCTATGTCAGGTCGCGAATCTTAGCGAACGTAGTCTTCAATATGGCTTTCGCGAAATGCTTGGTGTCACCCCTATTCAATACTTGCGAATAGTGAGGCTTAATGGCGCCCATCGAGAACTCATCCGTGCGGATC
The DNA here is from genome assembly GCF_984391705.1 of Vibrio sp. Taxonomy (NCBI): domain Bacteria; kingdom Pseudomonadati; phylum Pseudomonadota; class Gammaproteobacteria; order Vibrionales; family Vibrionaceae; genus Vibrio; species Vibrio sp. Next base: position 999 of record NZ_CFHWOM010000116.1, read on the forward strand.
ATCAAGGTAATGTCAAAGTGGTCAACATTGCTCTCAAATGGGGCTTTCTTGAACTTGGCCGATTTGCTAAAGATTATTACCGTTTTTACAACCAACTCCCGTCACAAACTTTGAAGCAAGCACGTTAATTGTGTGTCTCAAATATGCAACTCCTCTATATTTGCGGATATTGCATATTAAGTGGTCGACATATTGATAGCATTTATGAGTTAAGGGCAGAACACCTACCCGTACTTAACTCATAAGGGATTGATATATGAACAAGAATGTAGTTGCTTTAGTGATATTGACGCTGTCGACTGGCGCAATCGCTAATGACTCCAAACCCGCCTCAAAGGCAACCATCGCGGCCAACCAAAAAGTATTACAAACCTTACCCTTTAACAACAAAGAAGACTTTGAGAATGCCCAGCGAGGTTTAATCGCTGTTCAGGACACTGTCACTGTTAAAAATGAAAATGGTGACGTTGTATGGGATTTAGAGTCCTATAAAAAGTACATCTCTTTGGACAAAGCCGCGCCAGATAGCGTGAACCCAAGTTTGTGGCGAAATGCGCAGCTGAATATGATCAATGGTTTGTTCAAGGTAACGGATGGCATTTACCAAGTTCGCGGTTATGACTTATCAAACATCACCTTTGTTGAAGGGAAAAAAGGTTGGATTGTATTTGATCCACTCATTTCTCAGGAAGTCGCAAAGGCGGCATTGGAGTTCGTCAACCAGGAGTTGGGTGAGCGACCAGTTACCGCAATCATCTATAGTCATAGCCATTTAGACCATTTTGGCGGTGTGCGTGGGATCGTCGATGAGAAAGATGTGAAAGCGGGTAAGGTTGAGATTATCGCGTCGCATGGATTCACCGAGCACGCGGTATCGGAAAATGTTATTGCCGGTAATGCGATGGGACGCCGCGCGATCTACATGTATGGCGCCTTATTACCTCGAAATGAGTTTGGTGGGGTGAATGGGGGTTTGGGCCAAACCACTTCTACAGGGTTAGCCACATTAATTGAGCCAACGGACTTCATCGAAAAAACAGGTGAAGAGAGAGTGGTGGATGGCGTTAAGTTGGTATTTCAGTACACACCGGGCACCGAAGCGCCGACTGAAATGAATACGTGGATTCCTGAGAAAAAAGCGCTGTGGATGGCAGAAAATACCACGAACACCATGCATAACATCCTGACTTTGCGTGGTGCTCAAGTGCGTGATGCGTTGAAGTGGTCGAGTTACTTGAATGAAACGATTGAGATGTGGGGTGATGAGGTTGAAGTTAAGTTCCAAAGCCACCACTGGCCAGTATGGGGACAACAAGACATCGTAGATTATTTTAAGAAACAAAGAGATATCTACAAGTTTACCCACGATCAATCTGTCCGTTTGATGAACCAAGGCTATACGGGCGAAGAGATTTCTGAATTAATCACGTTACCAAAATCGTTGGAAGAGAACTGGGCAACTCGTGGTTATTACGGCACGTTACGTCACAACAGCCGAGCGGTTTACCAACGCTATATGGGCTGGTACACAGGTAACCCTTCTGATCTGAACAATCTACCGCCAACAAATGCAGCCGTAAACTATGTTGATTATATGGGCGGTGAGCAAGCCGTGTTGGAAAAAGCCCAAGCCGATTTTGCCCAAGGAAATTATCGTTGGGTTGCTGAGGTACTAAAGCATGTTGTGTTCGCGAACCCTCAGTCTAAAAAGGGTAAAGCGTTACTAGCCGATACGTATGAGCAACTAGGATATCAAGCGGAGTCTGGGCCTTGGCGTTCGGTTTATTTGCAGGGAGCTTATGAACTTCGTAACGGTACTCCTGAATCTGGCGGGCTAACGACTGCGTCTCCAGACATTATTAAAAACATGCCTCCAGAAATGTTGTTTGACTACCTATCGGTACGAATCCTGCCAGAAAAAGCGGAAGGCAAGGACTTTTCTATCAACATAACGTTTACCGATTTGGAAGAAGCTTACACTTTGTCGATGGAAAACTCGGTGCTTAATTATTCTCGTGAGATAGAGACAAAACCGGATGTGAGCTTAATCTTGTCTAAGAAAACGTTGGATGATGTTCAATTGGGACAAGTGACGTTGGAGAGTGCGGTTGCGAACGGTGACTTGGTGATTGAGGGCGACTCTGAAGTGTTCAAGGAATTTATGGGCATGCTGGATAGCTTTAAGTTCTGGTTTAACATAGTGACGCCTTAAGCGATGAGAACGATAGCAATAGTCTTCACTATGTGCCTGTCGTTAAGTGCAGGCCCATTAAGGGCTTGCACATTTGACGGCGTGTTCACAAATCCTTTCACGGAAAGTTACCCTGGTGCGTTTGATGTGGCACTTGCCACGCACAAAGAAGTGAGTGAAGGGACTATTACGAAGCCGACCTTACGTGAGGGAATTCCCGGTTTGCAACAAACCAGCTGGTGGTTAAAGCTACTAGCGAAAGACCTGAACAATGAGTCGATGGATGATACTTACTTATATGTTATCGATAGTCACTTGTGGGCCAAGAAAAGAGCGGACAAGTTAGAAGTTCATGTAACCAAACCCAATCAAAAGAAGAGGGTCCTTATTTTATCTGCAGCTGCATTATCTAGTATTGTAACGGGGGAGATATCCTATCAAGATGCGTTGGAACTGGGCGTGGC
>NZ_CFHWOM010000117.1:0-3590 GCF_984391705.1 Vibrio sp.
CTGTGTAGCAAAAATTGTTACATCAATTGTATTAGAATGTTGCCAGCCGTATAGTGGCGCAGTAAATTTTGGTGGAAACCTAATAAATTCAAGGCTTGAAACAATAGTGAGGTGAAGTTTGAAGTCTTGTTGTTAACAAATATTTTACAAAATACTTGGTCGAATGAAGGGGTTGCTTGTTAAATAAATGTTAACTTTTGCAGGTTTGCAACCAAAATTCGTTCATAACTATAAATGCTCAATGGAGCTGAGTGAGCAAGCCCGTGAAAGAAAGAAAGTCAAGACCTGTTAATTTAGATTTACAGACCATTCGCTTTCCGATCACAGCAATCGCATCTATTTTACACCGTGTCTCCGGTGTAATTACGTTTGTCGCGGTCGGGATCCTACTTTGGTTACTATCCATATCCTTATCTTCTCCAGTCGGTTACGCGGAAGCGGTCGACATCGTGGATGGCTTCTTTGTGAAGTTTATCTTGTGGGGAATCCTAACGGCATTGGCCTACCACATTGCTGGTGGTATCCGTCATCTATTGATGGATCTTGGTCATTTTGAAGAGCTGGAATCTGGTGCGATGAGCGCTAAGGTTGCATTCGCAGCGACTGCCGTATTGTCATTATTAGCGGGGATCATGGTGTGGTAAAACATATTTCATCTTTTGGTCGTAATGGCGTACACGATTTCTTATTAATTCGTGCTACCGCGATCATCATGACACTTTACACTATCTATCTGGTTAGCTTTTGTGCTTTCACGGATATTTCTTACGTATCTTGGACTCAGTTCTTTGGTGGCACGTTCACTAAAGTGTTCACGATGCTAGCGTTGGTTTCAGTTCTAATCCATGCGTGGATTGGCTTGTGGCAGGTTCTTACTGACTACATTAAATGCGCGAAGCTTCGTGGTGGCCTACAGTTGGGCGTTATTGCCGTATTGTTTGGTTATTTCTTCTCTGGTCTATTTATTCTGTGGGGTGCGTAAGTGTCTATTCCAGTTCGCGAATTTGATGCCGTAGTAATCGGCGCTGGTGGTGCAGGCATGCGTGCTGCGCTACAAATTTCTGAGCAAGGCCTATCTTGTGCGTTGCTCTCTAAAGTATTTCCTACTCGTTCTCATACTGTATCAGCACAGGGTGGTATTACTGTTGCGTTAGGTAACGCACACGAAGACCACTGGGAACAGCATATGTACGATACAGTTAAAGGTTCTGACTACATTGGCGACCAAGACGCTATCGAATACATGTGTAAGAACGGTCCTGAATCTGTTATCGAGCTAGAGAAAATGGGTCTTCCTTTCTCTCGTTTTGACAATGGTACAATTTACCAACGCCCATTTGGCGGTCAGTCAAAGAACTTTGGTGGTGAGCAGGCAGCTCGTACAGCTGCTGCAGCTGACCGTACAGGTCACGCGCTTCTACATACTCTTTACCAACAAAACATCAAGCACAAAACAACGGTTTTCTCTGAGTGGTATGCACTTGACCTTGTTAAGAACGAAGATGGTGTTGTTCTAGGTTGTACTGCGCTATGTATGGAAACGGGTGAGGTTTGTTACTTCAAATCTAAAGCAACCATCCTAGCTACGGGTGGTGCGGGTCGTATTTACGCATCAACAACGAATGCTCACATTAACACCGGTGATGGTGTCGGTATGGCATTACGTGCGGGCGTTCCAATGCAAGACATGGAAATGTGGCAGTTCCACCCAACGGGTATCGCTGGCGCAGGTGTTCTTGTAACAGAAGGTTGTCGTGGTGAAGGTGGTTACCTACTTAATAAAGATGGGGAGCGCTTCATGGAGCGTTACGCGCCAAACGCGAAAGACCTTGCTGGTCGTGACGTTGTTGCTCGTTCAATGATGATCGAAATCCGTGAAGGCCGCGGCTGTGATGGCCCTTGGGGTCCTCACATTAAACTGAAACTGGACCACCTAGGCAAAGAGACGCTTGAGTCACGCCTACCAGGTGTTTGTGAATTGTCTCGTACATTCGCTCACGTTGATCCAGTAAAAGAACCAATTCCAGTAATCCCAACCTGTCACTACATGATGGGGGGTATCCCAACTCAGGTTTCTGGTCAGGCAATCAAGCAAGATGAAAACGGCGCTGATGTTGAAGTTCAAGGCCTATTCGCTTGTGGTGAAATCGCATCTGTATCAGTACACGGCGCTAACCGTTTGGGTGGTAACTCACTACTAGACTTGGTTGTATTCGGTCGTGCAACAGGTCTGCACCTAGGTGAAACTCTTGCTAAGCAAGCGGAAGCGAAACCAGCAACTGAAGCAGACATTGAGCGTTCTTTAGAGCGTTACAACCGTTGGGAAAACAGCACTGAGGGCGAAGACCCAGCACAAATCCGTAAAGATCTACAGCAATGTATGCAGAACAACTTCTCGGTATTCCGTGAAGGTGATGCAATGGCTAAAGGTCTGGAAGAGCTTAAAGTTATCCGTGAGCGTCTGAAGAACGCACACCTTGCTGATAAATCTACCGAGTTCAACACTCAGCGTATTGAGTGTCTAGAACTAGAGAACTTGATGGAAACAGCATACGCAACAGCTGTAGCGGCAAACTACCGTACAGAAAGTCGTGGCGCACATGCTCGTTTTGACTTCCCTGACCGTGATGATGCGCAGTGGCTATGTCACTCAATCTACAACCCAGAAACGGAAGCGATGGCGAAGCGTGATGTAAACATGGAACCAATTCACCGTGATGCGTTCCCACCGAAAGCACGTACGTACTAAGGAAAGGAGGATAAGAATATGAAACTGAATTTCTCTTTGTACCGCTACAATCCGGATGTTGACCAGAAGCCTTACATGAAAGACTACACGCTTGAAGTGGAAGAAGGCTCAGATATGATGCTTTTGGATGCGTTGATTCTGCTTAAAGAGCAAGACCCAAGCATCTCATTCCGTCGCTCATGTCGTGAAGGTGTTTGTGGTTCCGATGGTCTGAACATGAACGGCAAAAATGGTCTGGCGTGTATCACACCACTTTCTGCACTAAAAGCAGACAAGATTGTCATTCGTCCACTACCAGGTTTGCCTGTGGTTCGCGATCTTATTGTTGACATGACACAGTTCTACGATAACTATGCGAAAGTTAAGCCTTTCTTGATTGATGACGGTGCTCTACCGCCATCACGCGAGAACCTGCAAACACCGGATGAGCGTGCTCATCTAGATGGCCTGTATGAATGTATCATGTGTGCATGTTGTACAACTTCATGCCCATCTTTCTGGTGGAACCCAGACAAATTTATCGGTCCTGCGGGTCTTCTGGCTGCTTATCGTTGGTTAATTGATAGCCGTGATACAGCGACAGACGAACGTCTATCAAATCTTGATGACGCATTTAGCGTTTTCCGTTGCCACGGCATCATGAATTGTGTAAGTGTTTGTCCTAAGGGACTAAATCCGACGAAAGCAATTGGTCATATAAAGACTATGCTAGTAAACCGCTCGGTTTAATGTAACAACAAAAAATTGCCGACCTAATGATGGGTCGGCTCTTAATAGCTCGGCGTAAGACCGAAGCAAACGTGAAAACTACTGGTTAAGGGAAAATATGCACAACGGCGTG
>NZ_CFHWOM010000118.1:0-3437 GCF_984391705.1 Vibrio sp.
AGTCGTTACCGACTCCGCCGTACATGAGATCGGACTGGATTCCCCCTACAAAAGTGTCGTCGCCTTCCCCGCCGAACATGCGCGAAACACCGGCAGTGTTGGTCATGAGGTCGTTGCCAGCGCCCCCGATGAGGTCATCGCGGCCAAAACCACCCTCAAGGACATCATCACCTTCGCCACCAAAGATAACATCGTCGCCAACCCCACCAATAACGGTGTCGTCGCCACCGCCGGCAAGAATGGCGTCATCTTGGCTGTTGGTGAAGGGGCCACCGGGCGACTCTACGAAGCTGTTAGGTGTTTCGGAGAACAGGTCTGTTCTCGTGATGTTGTCAAACCCATCGAAGTTGTCGACCAAGTCACCTTCGGGGTCACCGATGTAGGAACCGTCGATCAATTCGCCGGAGGCAGTGCCTTCAACGACGCCGTCGCCTGACAGTTCGCGAATGACAACGGTTTCAATTTCCGAGAATACCAGAGTTTCGCCAGTCCGGTTGCCTCCACCGTCGAGATAGAAGATCGTGCCAGCTTCGGACGCAGGATCCCCGCCGACGTACTCGATTTCAGCAGGGCCGTTGATGATTAACGTATCTTCGTCAACGCCGCCTTCACCCCCGATGATTTCGTCCCCGGCCGCACCGTAGAAGGTGTCACGGTCATCACCACCCAGCATTGTATCGCCGCCAGCAGAAACCAAACGGTCGTCACCGGCGCCGCCTTCGGCGTAGTCACTGCCGCCGCCTGCGAAGATGGTGTCATCCCCGTTGCCTGCAAATAGGCGGTCATCGCCCGCACCGCCGACCAGAATGTCATTGCCTTCACCACCAGATACAGTGTCATCGCCGTCATTGCCGAGCAGTGTGTCGTTGCCAGCGTCACCGGACACTTCGTCGTTTCCGGTAAAGGCGTCGATGTAGTCGTCACCTTCATTGCCAGAAGCGGTATCGTCGCCGCTGCCTGTTGCAATGAAGTCGTCTCCATCGTCGCCACCAGCGAGGTCATTTCCATCGCCACCGAAAATGGTGTCGTTGCCGTCGCCGCCACGCAGGTAGTCGTCATCTTCCCGACCGTCGAGGTAGTCGTCACCATCTTGGCCAAAAAGGGTGTCTGAGCCAAAGCTACTGTCGACAATGTCGTCGCCGTCACCGGCAAAAACGAGGTCGTCATCCAGGGCGGCAATGACTGTATCGTCGCCTTCGCCAGCGATAATAATGTCGTCGTTACCTTCTTGGCCTGGCAGGATGGCGTCGTCGTTGTCGACAAAATCGCCATTCGGGTCGCCGTCGTAGTTGATGTCGATCACATCGCCGTCCGAGGTGCCCTGTACGATGCCGTCTGGCGCAACTTGTTCATCAAATAGGATGTTTTCGATCTCGGTGAAGGCAATTGCTTCGCCGGTTTCCCGAATAACGACAACACCTTCTTCGCTTTCGGGATCGGTGTAGACGATTGAAACTGGACCCATACCCCGAAGATCGAGCGTGTCATCATCATCGCCGCCTTCGCCACCATAAACGAAGTCAAGGTGGGTCGCTCCTTGGATGGTGTCGGCATCGTCGCCACTCATCAGAGTATCCATGCCTTCTCCGCCGGTAAGGAGATCGTCGCCCTCCTGTCCATAGATTAGGTCGTCACCCTCTCCACCGGTGAGCACGTCATCACCGTCCTCTTCGATGACGCTCGGGCCACCTTCAAAGAAGATGTCGGACACTGTCACGTCCGCAGGCTCTTCGCCGAGGTTGACCAAACGAATTTCCATTTCGGCAACTGGTCCGGGAACTGTAACCAAAACCGAGTTCGCGGCGGTGGTGGAATCACCCGGAGTGCTGCCGTCGGAGATGGCCGCTTCGTTGCCCGGAACACCGTCAATATCCACTAAGTGCAGGTTTGTTAGGTCTTCTGCTGTGAAGGTGACTTCGACAGGATTGCCTTGGGCGTCCCAAGCCAGCACCTTAACCACAGAGTTTTCATCGATGTCGTTGATGCGGAACTGAACGTTTTCAACCGCTTCGGAGAACGCGAGCGTTTGAGATGTTGTCGCATTCTGTCCTGTGCCAGTGGCGATACGCGCGGCGCTGTTGGCATCGCCGGTTTCGTCGCCGGTGTTGATGCCGTCCAGAACCTGCGTCTCGTCTTCAAAGGTGTTGGACCCACCCGAGCCGGCAGAAGAGGTAAGGGTTACGGAAACGGAACCGGTGTTCTGCACAAAGGACGATGCGAGGTCATCACCGTCTGCCGGGCTGCCAACTTCGCTCCAATTGAAGCTTTGGATACCAGCAGGTGTCGGAGTCGGTGTGGAGCCGGGCTCGTAGCCACCATAGATGGTGTCATTGCCGTCCATCCCATCGATGGTATCGCTTCCGCCTTCTCCGGCAAGAACGTCATCACCTGGTTCATCGGTGCCGTCTTGCGTGCCAACTTCGTCACCGTAGACTTCATCATTGCCTGCACCCGCGTGGACCGTGTCGTCGCCGTTGCCCGCAAAAATGGTGTCGTCTCCGGCACCAGCGACGATTGCATCGTCGCCGTCTTGGGCACTGATGACGTTGCCGTTATTGTCGATTGTATCGCCTTCTGTGTCGACGAATCCTACGGACATATCGTCGTCAGTTTGTGTGCCGTCTACAATTCCCGGACCGTTTGGATCAGCCATGGTACCCTCTTTTCCACCGCGTAAGCCGCGCGGATCGCCAGAGGGCAGTCCACACCTAACAGAAAAGGTGCCTCTGCGCCATTTGGCGTGAATTGCACGGCATCGCTAAATGCCCTCTACGTATCGTTTGGCTGCCCCAGGCCAGAACTCGTCCCCCAGTTGGACTTACTCCAAATATGATGCAATCGAGGCAAGGAAGAAACAAAAACCTGCACAATTTGACGAAAAGCGGTGCGATTGCGGCAGGATTAAGCGTTAAGTTTTGGTTAATGTTTGTAGGGGTATTATTTGGATTGTTTCCTGTTTGAGGCCTAAATTGGGCGGGTAGTACGGCAAAGCAGTGCCGGGCGACGCCATACTTGCGCCCTTATTGCCTAGGGTTTCCCTTGCGTCATGGTTTTGAGGTTCTGTCGTTTCCAGATGTGAACCAATTGATCGGGTTCGGGAGGCCCATGTGCTGTGATCTGCGCGAGACAGATCGAAGGCGCTAATTGTTTTCGTTTCATGGACAAGTTTCGAATTTTTTCGGGATTGATCTCGAATCTAGAACGACGCCTGTCGAATCGCCATCTGCCTCAGGGGCAAATTGTCGCTTTCGGAAGGTGGGGAGCGTGACTTTGATAAGGCGATTCCTTGCCTGATGAATGCGCGGGGCAAATCAGAGAGCAGGGAGGTGTCAATGCGCGAGCGGTTAGAGTGCGCAATTGTTTGCTCTAGTCAGACAAAATCGGAGCAGCCACCGTCTGTGAAAGCGTATACCAAATTTAGCGGGAGATCCGGTGGT
>NZ_CFHWOM010000119.1:0-3434 GCF_984391705.1 Vibrio sp.
TAATCCCAGTTTTTGATGAGAGCTAGATTTTGTAGTGCTTTTGCATCTAGGTTTTGTGCCTTACGTACGCCATAAAACGCTAATCTCGGATACGCATGGTTTTTTGTTGGCCCCGAGACAGCTTTTCTCGCAAGCTTTTCGGCGGTTTTTACATCACCAAATTCAAGAGCTTTAAAGGCTTCTGATGCATGCCAGTAGTTTTCTTGAATTTGTTTTCCTTTACCCGCTTTCACCACTTTTTCAAACTGTTCTGAAGTAAGGTGCCTCTTACGTTCTTTGCGGTACTCACGTTTTACGTAAGATGCCAGATCTTTTTTACGTTCGATTGGTGAAGCATGGCGTGCAGAAAAGCTCTGTAAAAGTTGAGTGCCCGCTTCGTTGGCTGCCAAATAACCAAGGTTGCTCCACTTGTTGTCGCTTGATAAGTGTTTGCCTGCATCACTCGCAAGACTCACAAAGCTCTGGAATTCTTGTTTTTTCGCTTTCAATTGAGCTTCTGTGAATTTTTGACTGCTGTCTAATCGCTCTAGAACGGGAGAGAATGCCCTCGGGCTGTAACCGGCTTTAACTAACAGGTCCATTCCTAGCAAATCCGCTTCATCCTCATCATTTCGGCTCATCGAAGAGCTTATAACGTCTCGACTTAAGCGGTTAATGGTTAAGCCAGTTCGGTAAGAATCTTGAATTAGGCTCTTAGTCGAGCTTTTGTTTTGGCTCGTTACTCTATAGCCATTGGCTGTCTTCTCTGTTTTCATGTCTGTAATAACTGCAGTACTCATCGCTATATTTGCGGTTTTACTGACAAGGGCGCTTTGCTTAGCAAAGTACTCATTGGTCTCATTGTGCTTGAGCAGTATGTGGGATAGCTCATGAGCGATAATGAATGCGATTTCATCTTCAGATTCAGCATCGGCCAAAACACCTTGAGTGATGACGATAGTGTTAGGAGTCGCGTACGCTGAGTAATTACGATCAGATGAAACCAGTATCGAGATGTCCTTGTCTACGGGTTGGTTCCACTGTTTGAGGATTTTAGCCAAGATACCTTCAAGGTATTTGTTCACATACGGGTTAGCGATGAGGTCTTTATCCGCTGCCGCACGAGTATTAATCGCATTCGCAAACTCAGTGCTTGCCGTATTATTCGTTTTAGGCGCGTTTGTCTCACCAAGATGTTGGTCGATGTATTTACCATCAAAAGACTCGTATTTGCTTCCAACCAGATTGTTAATACTGTCGACGGCACACCCAGACATTAGTAGTGGCGCAGCTAGCCAAAATAGTTTTTTCATTAGTTGCAGCCCTCACCTAGACCAAGGGTAGCGTACGTGCCGCTGTCGCTTTTGGCGCTAATAGTTTGACTACTACACACCACGCTTGCTACCGCTGTTTTGTTTAGTTGAACTTCAATTTGATCAAACCATTTCTCTTGGCCATCAATTTTAACCATTACCATCTGTTCCGCGCGGTCATAGTTTTCAACAATAAGCGCATTCTTGCTTGGGTCAGGTAATGTTTTTGAAGGGACGTCAGCACATTCATTGTTTTTGTCGCACACCCAAACGTTGTCGACCAAAAATTCAATGATCTTTACGTGGTCTTGTGCCAGGACGGAAGCAGCGGGAAAGCTAAGTGATAAGCCTAAAACTAACGTTGATAACGGTCTCATAAATGTTCCTTATTTACTGAATGTTATGTGTTTATTGTGTTTTTCTTAGTTTATGTTTTGTGGTTCTTGCGAATAGATAAACTTTTTCCTTGTAGGACTGGAGTTTTGGTTTGCAAGCTTCGAATATGAAGAAGAAAAAGATGGGTAGATCGATAAAAATAATCAGAACTAACCCATACCAATTAGGTGCGCCAACGTTGAGAACAAAGTGAGATATGGCGATTGAAACGGCGATAACGGCGATGATTATCAGCATCGGGACGAAAGCGCCCCACAGCTTCTGTTTTTCATCAAAATTTTGATTTTCCTGTTGCTCTAGGAAGTTAAATCGAAACCAAATCACCAGAAATAGAACAATGGTTTGTACTGAGATCTCTATCATGTCTGCAATGCTAAGGTTGAATAACCCTGCATCGTCAGGAGATCGCCAATACTCATTCCCGAGCGTCACTAAGTTGTCGAGTGCCATAGCATGAAAATAGACGCCAGGTAGTGTGCCATGTACCGGTGACACGACTAGATCAACGCCTCCTGTCACATGGTAGCCAACTAGGACCATTTTTCCCTGAATGGCTCGTTTAAGTTCGGGAGAGCCGGCAGCGCCAGGTGCGCTAAGTTTTGAGGCGGCGATAGTGAGAAAAGGAGGGCAGCGTTTTCTTAACGTGGTATCGACATCATTCTCGTCTTGTATGCCTTGAGTAAGGCTAACGACAAGCAGTTCTTTTAATTGCTGCCATTGGCTAGAGTGCTCACCACATTCGAACCCAAGTGGAAAAAACGACTCTTGATTACTGGCGTGCTTGTTGCTCCATTGAACAATGACAGCATCATCCATATTGCCGATAGATGATGCATCACACAGAGTGTCGCGATTACACCAATCTTTGTACATGGCAGCGGCAACCGTGTTCATTTTTTTGTTGTTCCAAGGAACGGAGAGAGGGTAGTAACGTCCTTCGCCACTCCAAGACACGGCAGCAAGCTGAGAGACATTCGCGATTTTATGTCTCAGAGATTCGGGGTCATTTAGTCTTTGTTCAGTGTCATAGTGAGTATTGCTGGCCATGAAAATGGGGAACTTCTGACTATCGAGAGTCCGCAGCCACCGGTTAAGGTTATCTGAGTGCTCATGATGTTGAAGAATATCGTAGAACATAGACTGTGGTTCAAAGCGCGCAATTGTCTTAAGTAGGCGAGCGAGATTTCGGTAGCTGACGGGGTAAGTATTGGTGGAATCGATATATTGGTCGTCGATCAATACCACAACAATCTCATCAGAAACGGTTTCGCTAAAGAAGGGGGACCACAACCTCAAAATATGGTCTTCGTAGTGATCTTCGGCTGAGTTCCTAATCCCAAGAGGGTCGACAATGAATACAGCCAATATCAAACTTGTTGTGATCAGGGCTTTAATGAAGATTTCGAAACTAAAAGACATTAATCAACAACCAATGAATCCATAAATAAGCAATATGTGGGTAAACAACTCGTTGCAATATTGTTCAAAAATAGCACTGCTAATGGTGTATTTATGGGAGCGGTATCACAAAGGGATGGCGTATTGATAAGTGAGACAATAAGTGAATGATGAGTCTCACTTTGTGCATATTTTACTGATTTTTTTGTCAGCTATTTAATCGTATTAGATGGGATCAATTAGGTTGGATTGCGATATAATCACCAGCTTAGCCACGATATTGTGGGCTCATTATAATTTTAAGGTAAGTTTTGAAGATGCCACACCACAACATTAAATTTATCGCTG
>NZ_CFHWOM010000120.1:0-3420 GCF_984391705.1 Vibrio sp.
GTCATAAGTAGCGCAAGAGCTGTTGCTTTATGTAATTGCTTCATTTCTTCGCTCCTTATTAATCTTGGTTAAGTTTAAAGTCTAACTGTACAGTAAGACCAGGTTGTTTTTGCGGTTTGCCATCGATGATTTTCGGACGGTATTTCCACTTACGCAAGGCTCTCATCGCTTCACGGTTGAAAATACGCTTCGGTTCAGCATCAATAACTTTTACATCTTCAACACCACCAAGCTCGTTAATAGTGAATGAAAGTTGTACCCAACCTTCTTTACCATCACGTGCCGCTTGAGTCGGGTATTTCGGCTCAATACGAACAATTGGTGTTGCATCACCATCACGACCAAATTCACCAGGCCCACTTAGGCCACCTGCAGTGCCACCAATGTCGATGCTAGGCATGTTAAAGCCAATAGCACCCGGATTTGGGTTAGCATTGTCAGGCTGCGGCGGCTGCGGTTTAGGCGGCTGCTGCGGCGGCGGCGGAGGTGGAGGCGGAACACGTCTGCGCTCTTGAACCTCAGATTCAGGTGGATTCGTCAAAATTTCGACTACAATTTCTTCTTTTTTATTTTCAGCTCTATCTGCTCCGCCAGAGATCAGAAATGCCATAAAATAAAACAAGCCGAAAGTAACTGCCCCACCTGTTACAAGTGAAAACAGAAAACGAATCATTACTTAGCTCCAGCGATTGAGATTTTTAATTGATCGTCAGTCGCCTTGATTTGGTCCATAACTTTAACAACCACACCGTGCTTCGAGCCTTTATCAGCTTGAATAATTACGGTTTCAGTAGGTTGCTCAGCTAGGATGCTCTCAAGGTTTGCACTAACACGCTCAACGTCAACAGCACGCTTATCCATCCAGATCTCACCATTTTCTTTAATAGCGATAAAGACGTTAGCATTCTTTTTAGTTTGAGCTTGTGCAGCCTTTGGCTTTTGTACTTCAATACCAGCTTCTTTCACGAAAGAAGTTGTTACGATGAAGAAGATAAGCATGATGAATACGATGTCTAGCATCGGTGTCATGTCTACTGCTGCTTCTTCTTCCTCACGAAAACGTTGTTTACGTGCCATATTAATATCTCTCTTTAGTGATGAGGCAAACTATCTACTAGCTTTTCTTTAGCCATTTTCGCTCTAGCTTCTAGGCGAGTGCTGAAGAATACACCAGATAGTGCCGCAACCATTCCTGCCATTGTTGGTATCGTTGCCATTGAAATACCCGATGCCATTAGACGAGCGTTACCAGTACCTTGAGTAGCCATCGTTTCGAAAACGCTGATCATACCCGTTACAGTACCTAGTAGGCCGATTAATGGACACATGGCTACCAATGTTTTGATAATCAACATGCGCGCTTCTAATTTTTCAGACGCTTCAGAAATCCATGCATCGCGGATTCTGTGTGCGTACCAAGACGTAGTGTCTTGGCGGGCGTCCCACTTCGCTACGATATCCGCTTTCATTTTCGGATACTCGGCGAGTAGGAACCAATAGCGCTCAATCATTAATACCCACATTAGAAAGAGTGCTATCGCGACCACGTATAATACCTGGCCGCCTGTGCCAACAAAATCCCTGATAGATTCCCAAATCTCCATCAGGACTAGCATTAGGCTTTCTCCTTCTCCGCATGTGCAGCAACAATACCTGCACTCTGCTCGTCTAGGATATGTAGAACTGCTTTACTACGACCTGAAACGATTGCGTGTAATAGGATTAGTGGTAGTGCAGCAATCAGACCTAGAGCTGTTGTTACAAGCGCTAGAGAGATGTTACCTGCCATGATCTTCGGATCACCAGTACCGAATAGTGTGATTGATTCGAACGTTAAGATCATACCAACAACTGTACCAAGTAGACCTAGTAGCGGTGCGATAGCAGCTAAGATCTTGATGATGTTGATACCAGCTTCGATACGAGGCGTTTCACGAAGAATTGCTTCGTCTAACTTAAGCTCAAGGTTTTCAACGTCTTGGTTTTTGTTGTCATGGTATACTTTAAGAATACGACCAAGTGGGTTGTTTTCGTTAGGCGTGTTGATGTTCTTAACCTGTGCTTTGATTTTAGCACTAACCATTAGAAGGTCTAGGAAACGAACTAACGCTAGTAACGCACCGATTGCAAGTAATGCAGTGATGATGTAACCAACTGTGTCACCCTGGTGCCAACGTTCTTCAACAGTTGCACGCTGAGTGTTTAGACGAAGGATACCGCCACGCGCAGGGTCAACATAGAACTTAGTGTATGAACCAGCTTGTGTATTTAGAAGATCTGCAACAGTGTTGAAGATATGACCATCTGGCTGCTTACCTAGTGGAACGATAGCTTTGTTAGCTGCATCATATACTACGTAGCCGTCTTTTGTGATTAGGTTGAAGTTACCAACACGAGTAACCTGCTTAGTATTGATTTCACCACTTAGCTCAGCAACTTGTGCTTCGAAAGTAGATACTTTTGCAGATTCAGTCATTTCAGTTTGGAATGCAATCCAAAGCTCTTCTAGTTCGCGAGTAGTCGGTAGTTCTTTAGCAGCAGCTAGTGAACGAAGAACTTCTGCACGACCTGGCTTTTGTGCACTTACAAGTGATGCTTCGATTGAACCAATCGCTTCAGAAGCTGAACGACGAACAACACCGAACATCTCACCTAAAGTACCAGTTGCGTTTTGAAGCTCAACTTCTTTTTCAGCAAGTGTGATTTCGTTTTGTTTAAACTGGTTGTTTAAACGCTCACCACGTGCCTTCTCGTTAGCTAAATCACGCTTAGCTTTGTTTAGAAGTGCTTGCTTATCAGCACGAGCAGAAAGGAACTCTTGCTCACGTTGCTTGTTGATTTTACCTTCAGAAATACGATTTTGTTTAACTTCTTGAAGGATTTTGTCTAGAGTTTCAGTGTTTGCGTGCGCGTTTAGAGCTGCACCAGCTGAAACAGATAGAGCAGCCGCTACTGCAAAACCTTTAAATAATTTCTTCATTATTTATTACTCCGCGCCAAAGATTGGAAGTGCTAGTAGTTCAGGTGCAGCCTGACCACGTGCGATACGGATGAAAGTTTTAACTGGCTTGATATACTCTTCGCCTAGCTCATCCCACTGTTTTGCGCTGTTGTTCCAAACCCAAGCGTGCTTAAGGTCGAATGATTGAGCAACAAATGCAACACGGCCAATACGTGCGAAGTCAACGTTGATGTTTTTACCGTTGATTTCTAGTGAGCCTTGAGATGCAACCATTGTTGAGCTGTAATCAGTCTCAATTGTGTATGCTTCAAGAACCTGACGGAACTTCTCTGAAGTCGTTACTTTAGAGTTAGAAAGAAGATCACGTAATTTTTCAACACGACCTAAACGAGTTTCAGTGTCAAACGGAACGTCCGCTTTGATGAATTGCTCAAGCGTATCGATCATGCGATACATCA
>NZ_CFHWOM010000121.1:0-3382 GCF_984391705.1 Vibrio sp.
TCCAAGGCCACAATTATCCAACCCAGTGGCAAGTATCGATTCCTAACCAGCAAATTGAACTTACCGTTTCTGCACTCAACCCGAACGCAAAAATGCCGCTTTCTGTGCCTTATTGGGAAGGCCCAGTACGTATTGAGGGCTCTCATTCTGGGACTGGTTACATGGAACTAACGGGATACTAAGCCGTGATGCAATTGAACCATTTTGACTAGAGTAGCTAGTGCAAACACCAGCTGCCAAGTGGTAAACTCAGCGCAAAGTCATCCATTGATTGAAAAGGAAATACGATGAACCCGATTATTGCACTGCTGAAAGAGAACAACATCAGCGATGAGCAGATCAACGAAATCTTCCAAACTCTGACGCAAAACCCGCTTGCAGCTATGGCAACAATCAGTCAACTAGGTCTGCCACAAGACAAATTACAGATGTTGATGGCGCAAGTGATGCAAAACCCTGCGTTAATCAAAGAAGCCGTCGACGAGCTAGGCTTAGACTTCTCTAAAGTTGAAGAAGCAAAAGAGAAACTTCAGAGCCAAAACCAAGGCAACTAAGTCGCCACCGTTTAGTACTGAGTATCAAAAGCCGTTAGCCCGAGAAATTGGGTTAACGGCTTTTTTTAACAATTATCAGCGATTTAAAGACGAGAACTGTTCTACGGTCATACCGTAGTAAAGCTTGTCGTCAAACCCTTGCTCTAGTTTGTAGTAGTCTTTCTGACGCCCTTCTTGAATAAAGCCGCATTTCTCTAACGTTTTGTATGAACCCAGATTAGAGGCATAGCAGTCTGCACTCACTTTATGGGCGTTTAGCTCAGTAAAACCAATCTCGGTCATCATTTGGCAAGCACGGGTGGCAACACCTTTGCCCCAGGCACAAACTGGTAGCTGATAACCTACCTCGTAATTACCCGCTAAGAACATCACCGATGTAACCGCGCACATTCCCATGTACTGACCTTGCTGGTCGCGAATCACGAATGTTGGACTATCTGGCCAAACACCGTCTTTGATCGCTTGTGCTGTGTTTTCAATAATAGGGCCAAAGAAACCCTCATACAGGCTATTGTCAGCTGGAGCGAAAAACAGATACTGATTGACCTTGCCATCGTTCAGCATCTCGATAATATCTTTCAGATCAGACGCTTGAATAAGTTGAATGTTCAACGATTCATTAAATGGAGTAGCTTGGCCTTGCTTTAATGTTTGATATGACATGTGTTACCTCGTTATCTGCCCAGCATCTTAGCTCAACAAACACGCGGATAATTGGACATTTGCGACAAATGATCGAGTGAAAAGAAAGCACCTGTTACTCAAAGTCGCCATATACATCAATGGTTAGATCGCGCTTTTGTAAATATTTATTCGGCGTTTTTCTTAATTGCTGTTTCAGTGTACGGATCAAGTGAGATTGATCCGTAAAACCAAATTGCTGAGAAAAGTTCGCCCAATCTATACTCCCTTCTTGTTTGTAGAGCGCCAAAATCATCTGCTCTAAGCGTGCCATTTGTTGGTAACGCTTAACACTCAACCCAACAATGTGCTTAAAGCTACGCTCTAAAGTCCTTCGAGAGCACGCACACAGCCTAGCAATGTCCTCGATATCCATTGCCACATCAGGGCAACTCACGGCATGTTTATCGATAATGGATATCGCCTTTTGTGAAGTAAGAAATGGCTTGGTTCTACACTGCTCCAGTTCAAGTGAATCGAAATAGTTCTGTATGTATCTCAATAACGATTCTTGTGAGCCTTGTTGCCACAATACTTGTTGAAACGCGTCACCAAACCACGGTGTTAACCACTCAAACCACGCACACTGGTTGATCCCACTACTTTCAGCTTCGATATTGAGCGCATGTTGAATGGCATATACGCCCTCAGGGCGAAAAGTAATACCGATACGTTTGATCGGCGGCGAGTCTTCTAAAAGCAGCAAATGCTCGTTTGCCGTCAAAAGATGGCTCCCCCATCCACTTAAAGCTTTAGATCCATTGTCATAGCAATAAGCTTGTTCACTTGGCGTCAATAACAAGTGCGCTCTAGGGTTGGGAATAAGGTTGGGTTTAGGATCTATCTCTTCTTGCGAACCAACTTCTAAATACCACACTTGATGAACAAGCCATTCGAATCCTGGTAGAGATTTTTTCCAAGCGATCATGATAATCCTAGTGAGTCCATCTAAGTACACCCATAAAGTGTGACGGAATTGGCTAGCACGCGCCACGCATTTCTCAACGACTCGCCTTGAAACATTGATTCAATTCGGTAGGCTTTGACCAAATCAAGCAAGGATGAGCTAACCAATGCGCGTTGATTACCAAAAAAGATTGTTGCCTGTTATTCGCTACTTAGAGAAAAACTTCAATGAGCCACTTAACCTGCCTGAAGTCGCTTCGCTGGCGAACCTATCTCCGTATCACTTTCACCGCACATTCAAAGCGGTACAAGGAGAAACGTTGGCTGATTTCATCCGTCGGCTCCGCTTAGAAGCGGCAGCAGACGAGCTGTTTAAGTCAAAGCAGCCAGTGTTAAATATTGCTCTCGAATATGGCTTTTCAAGCTCACAAAGCCTAGCGAAAGCGTTCAAGCAGCATTTTGGCGTTACGCCAACCGCATTTCGTGACTGTGAAAACTACCAAGAGTTTTCCTTGCTGGCTCGAAACAGCAAGATTGGACACACCTTGCGCAAGAATGGAAACGAAGTTGACTCAAGTGCTCCATATACTGGCTCTACACCAACAACATGGAGCAGCACAATGGAAACCCAAAACTTTACAGCAAGTAAACTGGCGTATGTTCGAGTGACAGGCCCTTACGGAGAAGGATACGAAGAGCCAAGTGGTCGATTGTATCAATGGGCAGGAATGAAAGGCCTAGCCGGCAATACATGCATCTTCATCTACCATGACAACCCAGAAATCACTCCAAACGAGAAGTGCCGTACCGACATCTGCTTGATGGTGCCTGACGATACAGAAGTGCCAAACGGTATTGAACTGCAAGACTTCCCTGGAGGGCAATATGCAGTGATGCGTCAGAACATAACTGAACACAATCAATACTCAAAAGCTTGGGATGATTTAATGAGTAAGGTGATTGAATCAGGAATCGAAAATGACTGCCGCCCTTGCTTCGAGCTTTACCACAGCTACGATCCTCAAACTCAGCACGCTGATGTGAGTTTCTGCACAGCGATTAAGTAAGTACCAAACCCAGCTCGCCTGGTCGCGGGCTGGGTTTCTTCAATCAAACCTTTCAAACGGCCCCTTTACATCGAAATTACCTATCAAGTGAAATAGGAAATGGCTATCAATAGGATAGCTACAAGCGATTTTCCTTAAACACACTCCGATGAGAATATACTTTCCGAAAGCAAC
>NZ_CFHWOM010000122.1:0-3337 GCF_984391705.1 Vibrio sp.
GGTCTATCAGCACAGCTTTGGTCTGAGACAGTACGTAACGATGAGCAATACGAGTACATGGTATTCCCTCGCGTACTCGCGGCGGCTGAGCGTGCATGGCACCGTGCAGACTGGGAAAACGACTACAAAGTTGGTGTTGAGTACTCGCAAAACTCTAACCTAGTAGACAAAGCTGCGCTAAACCAAGACTACAACCGCTTTGCGAACGTACTTGGCCAACGTGAACTGGCTAAGCTAGAGAAATCAGGTATCGACTACCGCCTTCCTGTACCAGGTGCGAAAGTAGTAGATGGAACGCTGTCTATGAATGTTCAGTTCCCAGGTGTTGAGCTGCAATACTCGTTAGATGGTGAAAACTGGCTGACTTACGCTGACAGCGCGCGTCCAGTAGTAGAAGGTGAAATATTCATCCGTTCAGTGTCGGTGACTGGCGAGAAAGCAAGTCGCGTAACTAGCGTAAAATAATTCCCCCTCCCTCCTATCTTAGATAGAGGGAAAAACGCCCGGCCAATAGTGGTCGGGCGTTTTTATTTGTTGATAGTGCTTAAAGGGAGAACTTAAGCGACTTGAGTTTGTTGTTCTTCTACTTGCTCAGCGTTACTCATTGGTGTTTCTGCGCCGTGCATCCAACGTACTAGTGTGTTTGAGAACATCAGAAGAATCACACCTGATATCGTCGCTGCGATAGCGATACCACCGAAGATTGGTAGTGCACCCAGTTCACCAACGTGAGAACCTATTAAGCCAGCCACATAGTTAGCGATGGCATTGAAGCCGAACCACGCACCCATCATGAGAGATGCAAGGCGAAGTGGAGCAAGCTTAGTCACAAGTGATAGACCGATAGGTGATAGGCATAATTCACCTAGCGTATGGAAGAAGAATGCACCTACTAGCCATAGCATGGACGTTTTAACGCTTGTATCGCCGCCTTGCTCCATCACTGCACCAACCATACATAGGAAGCCTAGAGCTAAGAAGAATAGTGCCAGTGCAAATTTTACTGGTGAGTTTGGCTCTTTAGGGCCTAACTTCACCCAAAGCGCCGCAAGAACTGGAGCAAGTGTGATGATGAAGAATGGGTTAAGTGACTGGAACCAAGCGGCTGGTACTTCGAAGCTACCGATCATACGATCGGTATATTGCTGGGTGTAAATATTCATTAGACCGCCAGCTTGTTCAAAGCCTGCCCAGAAGACAATCACGAACAAGCCCATGACGAGAATAACTTTTAGTCGGTCAACTTCTTGTTTTGTCAGCGGTTGCTTTTGAGCTGAATTTTTCTTTTCTAGATCACGAGTTGCCGCAGGTACGGTGCCGATGTTACCAAGCCATGACTTAGCCAGAGTCATTTGCATGACAAGGCTGATGATCATGCCGATACCCGCTACCATGAAGCCCGCTTTCCAACCAAACTCATTAGTGACAGAGCCAGATACAACACCTGCGATCAGAGCACCTAAGTTGATCCCCATATAGAAGATAGTAAACGCACCATCACGGCGATTGTCCCCTTCTTCATATAGGTCACCTACCATTGTAGAGATGTTTGGCTTAAATAGGCCGTTACCTGCAATCAGCAGTGCAAGGCCAAGGTAGAAGCTGTGAGTGACACTAAGGCCAATCATTTCTGCCGGAAGCGCTAAAGTAAATTGACCGATTGCCATCAATGCGCCACCAATCAAAATTGAACGGCGTTGGCCTAGATAATTGTCGGCTAGGTAGCCGCCAACCATAGGAGTAATGTAGACAAGTCCAGTATAGATGCCGTAAAGATCGAGAGCATCTTTAGTCGACCAGCCCAAACCACCGTTCATGGTTGTGTCGGTTAAATAGAGTACTAGGATGGCACGCATCGCATAGTAAGAAAATCGCTCCCAAAGTTCAGTACCGAACAATAGGAATAAGCCACGTGGGTGACCAAAGAATTGTTGATGTTGGTTTGACATAAATTTTACTAATGTTAGATATTAAAGAATTTTATTTTTGTTTACATATACATCCCAGGTTAATTAACTGCAATGGCTACCTAACTAGGATTTATTATCATTGGGTGTGTAAGGTTTTGAATTGTAAGTAGAAAAGGTGTGGGATCTCAGTGTTAAAGTCGTGCTACAAACTAATGTTGCAAAATCGGTGGTTGTAATTGACTTTGGGTTGGCATTGCGACAAGTCAAATGTGCTTGCAATTTTTGCCTTACTAACAATAGTGAAAATTGCTAGGATGTTAGGCACAACGACTATTGGCTAGATAATAATGAAAGAGTGGTATTTGCTTTACTGCAAGCGCAGTGAGCAGCAGCGTGCAAAGCTGCATTTAGAGAATCAAGGGGTAGAGTGTTACTACCCCGAAACCCAAATTGAAAAGATTGTTCGTGGAAAGCGACAGGTTAAAACAGAGCCTCTTTTTCCTTCTTACATATTTGCTCGATTTGATGTTGAACAAGGCCCTACCTTTACCACAGTGCGCTCTACGCGAGGTGTGGTGGATTTTGTAAGGCGAGGCTCTTTACCTCAAGTGCTTCAAGGTGATCTAATTCTGACAATGAAAGAGATCGAGAAGTTACAAGCAGCACCTACCCAGGACGCTTTGCCAGAAAAAGGAGATGCTGTGAATGTATTGACCGGGCAATTTGCTGGTATTGAAGCTATATATCAAGAGCCAGATGGTGAAACCCGCTCAATTTTGCTGGTGAACATGCTAAGCAAACAAGTTGAAGTGACAGTGGACAATAAAGATATAGATTTGCAGTAAAGCGGATAATCAAAAAAGGCTCCTAAACTTAGGAGCCTTTTTTACTATTTATTGTTAGTACGAATCGTTATGTACGCTTTGTACTGCACGACCAGACGGGTCTGCCATGTTTTTAAATGACTCGTCCCATTCAATCGCTTTTGCTGAAGAACACGCTACAGAAGGGCCTCCAGGGACACATTCAGCAGCTGAAGGCAGTGGGAACAACTCTTCAAAGATTTCACGGTAAACGTAGCCTTCTTTAGTCGTTGGCGTGTTGTATGGGAAGCGGTACGCCGCTGTTTCCATCTGTTGATCCGTTACTTTTTCTTCGGCTACTTCTTTTAGTGTGTCGATCCAGCTATAACCTACGCCATCAGAGAATTGTTCTTTCTGACGCCATGCGATTGATTCTGGTAGGTAGTGCTCGAAACATTCACGTAGGATGTGTTTCTCCATCTTACCGTTGCCACACATCTTATCTTCAGGGTTTAGACGCATTGCTACATCGATAAATTCTTTATCTAGGAAAGGAACACGGCCCTCTACGCCCCATGCTGCCAGCGATTTGTTCGCACGAGCACAGTCAAACATGTTCAGAGC
>NZ_CFHWOM010000123.1:0-3200 GCF_984391705.1 Vibrio sp.
ACTTCATTGATGTCCTTGTCTGAGGGTTCACTATCAAATTTGTATTCCATTTCTTTCCTTACGTGTTGATATCCATTTGCTGATGAGCAATTGCATTCGACGAAATAGTCATCGACGTAGCGATTAAACTTCTACTAAATCGCACCGAGCTGAGCCAGTTTGCTAAGAATGTCACTGGTTTTCTCCCTGAACAGATCTCTTAATAGTCGAACCGTTGGGGTGATCGATTGACGACTTGGGCATACCAACCAAAGCTCAGTAGGAGTAGGTTTGTAATCTTGCATGACACTGGCCACTCGCCCAGTAAGCAGATCATTGGACATATCAAGGCATGATTTAATCGCAATCCCTTTACCTGCTACACACCAGCGTCTAACCAAATCACCATCGTTGGAAGCCCTGTTTCCTGTTAGCTTCACTTTATGAGTGGTTTCTTCATGACTAAACTGCCATTCATTCTGGAGAACATCGTGTAACTGATAAAAGAGGGCATTATGCTCTAACAGATCATTGGGTTGCATCGGTGCTTGATGCTCAGCAAGATAACTAGGGCTTGCACATAACACTCTAGGAACATCGCAGATCTTAAATCCATACATGTTGGCATCGGTTGGAGAACCATAACGTAGCGCCATATCAACCGAATCGCGATAGAAGTCGATATTGCTATCACTAATACTCGTTCGAAGTGACACGTTCGGATATTCCAACAAGAATTCATCCAACCAAGGCGTAATGAGATTTCGTCCTAGATCAGACGATAATGCGATACGAATTTCACCATCAATAATGCCGAGCTCTTCGTGCATGTTCATTTTCGCTTGCTCTAGCATCTTCAGCGCTTCCTCGCATTGTGGCAAGTACCGCTCTCCCGCCGCCGATAGCCGTAAGTGGCGTGTCGTACGAACGAAAAGCTCCGCTCCTAAAGATGCTTCGACGCGCTTTACCGCAGCGCTGGCCGTTGCTGTCCGCATATCAAGGTTGGTTGCTGCAGCGGTAATACTGCGAAACTCGGCAACTTTCAAAATCACCTTCAAGTCCTCTAGCAACATCATTAAGCCTCATTCTTTAGTTAAATTGGGTAAGAACGCGCTATGAACGCTCAGTATTTATAGAGTAGAGGGCTATTATTATCAAATGATATTTGATAATTAATCAAAGGCGAGGCTGTTTTTCGTTGTTAATTACTCACCTAAGATAACGTCATGTTAACGAAGCGGCCCACATGGGAATACCCATTTACTCTCAATAGCGATAAACGACGGCGCGATAAATTAACAAACACTTTTTGATAGCGTTTCAAAAACCGTTAGAAAATCGATAGCGATATATTGTCTACACTCATTGAGCTAACAGACCGCTATGTAACCAACTTTGAAACTCTATAACTTATTGTTTTATATAAGTTACCGTCTTTTCGGAACTGAACACACAAAGGAAAGTAACATGACTAAATTAACTATTGTTGCAAACATCGTGGCAAATGAAGACAAAATTGATCTAGTGAAAGCTGAGCTGCTTAAACTGATTGAGATCACTCGTGCAGAAGAAGGTTGTATCAACTACGACTTGCACCAAGACAATGAAAACCCGGCACACTTCTTATTTTACGAGAACTGGGAGTCACGCGAGTTGTGGCAAACACATATGAACAACACCCACCTTGCAGAGTACATGGCAGCCACTGAGGGCGCAGTCGCAAGCTTTACACTCAATGAAATGACGCACATTGCTTGATTGCTAGTGCTCTAAGGCACTCAAGATCAATGGCTCAACAGCTCATCGTTTAAGCCCATTTATAACATCTCAATCGATACGCTTGATATTGAATGGGCCAACTTTCGTTGATTACGATTTAAAAATTAGGCGGAAGCCACTTCACTTAATCAAAAGGAAGCACAATGACAGCACCAATAAAAATGAAAGCAATCGGGTTTACTCAATCACTTCCAATTACAGAGCAAGACAGTCTGTTTGAGTTTGAAACCGATGTTCCAGAAATGAAAGCCAACGACCTACTCGTCAAGGTGAGTGCGACGTCAATTAATCCCGCAGATGCTAAAATACGCATTCGTAATGCCAAAGATAAAACCCTAGAACAAGCTAAAGTACTAGGTTACGACGCTGTTGGTGAAGTTATCGCCAAAGGTGCAAACGCTGAAGGCTTCGAAGTTGGTGACCGAGTTTACTATGCTGGCGATGTGACACGCATGGGGGCTAATGCACAATATCAAGCAGTGGATTACCGCATCACTGCTCATGCGCCTAAGAGTCTTTCTGATGAATCTGCTGCCGTCATGCCGTTAGCAACACTCACTGCGTGGGAAGCGCTATTTGACCGACTCCGTGTTCACCCAGAAGAGAGAAAGTCGATACTGATCATTGGCGGCGCTGGTGGTGTAGGTTCTATTACGATTCAATTAGCAAAACAGCTTACTAACCTGACTGTTATCGCCACAGCCTCAAGACCAGAAACTGAACAATGGGTGCGAGATATGGGGGCCGATCATGTCGTCAACCACCGCAACTTGGTTGAGTCCGTTCGTGAACAAGGCATCAAACATGTCGATTACATTTTCAATGTGGCCGATACCAAAGGACACTGGGATGCGATGGTAGAGCTTATCGCACCACAAGGTTTAATCAGCTCAATCGTTGAGTTCGATGGTGGTATCGACTTGTCAGCACTTCAAGGCAAATCCGCAGGTTTTATTTGGGAGCTAATGTTCACACGCTCACTGTTTGACACGGAAGATATCCAAAAGCAGCAAGACATTTTATTCCAAGCAGCAAATTTGATCGACGCTGGCCGTATTAAATCTACACTAACGACAACACTGAATGGCTTTAGTGTTGAAACGCTCAAAGATGCGCATCAACGTATCGAAAGTAGTGCTTCAATCGGTAAAACAGCGATCAAGTATTAGGATATTAAGAGTAATTTACTGCTCTTCGAATAGAGGCAGTAAGTGATCATCAAGCTATATTCTTCTAAGCTAGAAATATCCAAATACACAAAGAGCCACTCGATAGTGGCTCTCTTACTTTTCGCTAAGCTTTATTATTACCTGACCCAGACTAATGATGAGACCACTTAAAGTGACAGTGTCACTCAAGATTGGTATTCAAAACAACATTTAATCCAGAGATTGATAGCCGAATCGCGCCAAATAATGCCAAACCTTTTTGACATCTTGTTC
>NZ_CFHWOM010000124.1:0-3138 GCF_984391705.1 Vibrio sp.
TTACTCTGCGTCAGTAAAGAAATCGTTGTAAAGCATGTACAAGTGAGCTGCACTCCAAGAGAAGTTTGGCGCACCTTGCTGGTCACCGTTCAATGGGTTGTAGTTCTCACGGATTGGGCCGTCTTGCACCAAGCCATCGGCGTGGTCGAAGAAAGCGCCTGCCATTTCAATCGCATCATCACGGTAGCCGTAGCTGTCCATTCCTTTCAGGCCGAAGTAAAACTGGTCTACCCATACGCGTCCACGCCAGTAAATATCTGGGCCGAATGCTGGGTTAGATAGCGCTGCAGTGCCGAGTGGTACGTAGGTATTGAATTCTGAGGTATCTTTCATCACAGAGACCACCGCATCCGCGTGTGCTTGGGTTGCTGCGCCATTGAACAGTGGTGACCAACCTTCA
Organism: Vibrio sp.; assembly: GCF_984391705.1. Lineage (NCBI taxonomy): Bacteria > Pseudomonadati > Pseudomonadota > Gammaproteobacteria > Vibrionales > Vibrionaceae > Vibrio > Vibrio sp. The sequence continues at coordinate 401 of NZ_CFHWOM010000124.1, forward strand.
GGGCCTTTGCCACGTTCGACAATCGGTTTACCTGCACAGCCATTGGCTAACGGTTTATCTTCAATACGAATGTCGTAGTAGAAGTTCGTGCCTTCATCGAACATACAGGTGTTGATGTAGTTCGATAGGTGCTCAGCCTTTTCACGGAACTCTTTCGCTTCTGCTTCTTTACCAAGAATGTCAGCCATTTCCGCTAGGTACTTGTTATCGCTGTACATGTAGCTTGCTTGGTCAACGGACTCTTGTAGCAGCGAGTAGCCTAACAGGGTGCCGTCTTCCGCGCGGTTTTGGGCGAATTCAACATCCCAATCACTACGTTTGCCGCCGTTGGCAACGTAGGCGTCTAGCTGGTCTTTATCGATGAAACCAAAGGCTGCCGCATCATCACGACCTGATTCCCAAGACGCAGCGGTTTGAGCTGGGCTCTCGATGTAGTCATAGTTACCTTCTGCAATCACTTTATCCAGTGCCGCTTGACCTACAACGGTTTCGTGTTTGTCACCACGAACCACAGTGAAGTACATTTCGCCTTCTGGTGTGTTGTGTGCTTTATCACGCGCTGCGCCGTATTCTGGAACGCCATTGCCATTGTTGTCGCGGTTGCGTAGCCACCAGTCGTGGTAAGCCACTAGCTTTGGATACATCTCTTCTAGCCAAGCTTCATCGCTGGTGGTCTTGTAGACTTCCATTACCGCCCATGCCGCTAGACTTGGCTTGGTGTTACGTTCGTTCCAGTTACCACCGTCACCGCCACGCTCTGGGCTTAGGTTGTAAGCCAATAGATCTGGCACGTAACCTTCATCCCAAGGGCGAACCGGATCGTCAGCTTGAATTTGGTAGGCAAACATTGCGCGGATGTTGTCTTTCGCTACGTCTGGGTTGAAGTGCGCCATCGCGTAAGCTTGTTTCCATGTATCCCATGGCCATGTTTGGTTGCCTGAGAACCAACGCGCCGTTACCGAAGGTGTCACAGAGTCAAACTCCATCGCACCGGCTGCGCCACGCCAGTTACCGTTTAGGGTTTCCATCGCTTTTACCGCAACACGCTCTTGCTCAGGCGTCGCATTCGGGTTGGTTAAGCCCATCTCTAGGTAACCTTCCCAGCGCGCTTCCGATGCCGCTAAGAAATCGGTAGGGTTTGCCATGATCTTTTTGATCTCAGGCTGTTCCGCTTTCGCCTCTTCTGCCGTTAGAACGTGCGAGTATGTGGTGTAGATGGTGGTTGATTCTTCAATGCTTGCGGTTGAAGTAAACGTTAGGCCATCGACCTTGGTTTGGGTTGGAATCGACTTATGAACTTGGTACTCAGACTCACCTGAGGTCAGTAGATCCCACGTTGAACGCACTTTACCGAAAGTGACCTTTAGGCCGTCGTCGGTTGCAACGATTTGGCGATTGTAATCAGGGTAAGTCTCGGCAATGGTTTTATCGGTTTGCGCTACACCTTCTTTTGCGTGTGTTTTTTCAAGCAGTTCACCGTCCCACACTAACTCAACTGGCGAGTCAGTGGTGATTTTAGTCTCCAGTAGAGAGGTACGGTTAGAAGCAAAACGCAGCGTCATCTCTACCGTTACATCGTCAGATTTTAGGGTCTGAATCAATGCGCCCGGTAGGCTGTAAGCTTCCATCGTGAATTCGACTTTCTTGCCATCTTTGTACACGCTTAGGCGGTCAAAGTTATCAGCCATGAAGTTAATGTATTCTTCAGTAAGCAGCGCAGTTCCCGGGAAGCCACCCATGCCTTCAGCCGTGTCTGGTAACAAGTGACCGTGCCATGCACCTAGGTCGAAGAACGGGTTAAAGCGTTGATGGTCATCGAAGTCGTAGTCACGCATGTATTCTGGTGAGCCAGTGCGGTCGATAACGTTTTTAAATTGGTTTGCTTGAAGCTCTTCAGAGCCTGTATTTGATGCGCAACCAGTAACAACAAGTGCTGCGCCAATAGCGATAGCTGCGAATGATTTGTTCAGTTTCATAGTGAGTTCCTGTTATTACCAGTAGAAGTATTGCATTGCGAACACTTGTGCGTCGCCAATTTCAGTGTCGCTACCTACGCCAAAGCGGCTATCGAAAGCGGTCGCAAATGCACCGTTTCCGTATTCGTACCAAACACCGGCGTTGATGTAAGAAGTGATCTCTTTTTCGCCGTTATCGCCATCAAAGTTGGCGTAGTTGTAGGCTGCTGATAGGTAAACGCCTTGTGCGGCTTCGTACCAAGCGCTGGTTTGAATACCAGACTCGCTACCAAACGATTCTTGATTGCCTTTGTCAGTGTCGTGCCAAACACGAGTAGCAAAGTTCTTGTACTCAGCACCTAATAGTAGAAGTTCGCCACCGTCGTTATTACGAACTTCACCGCCACCCATTAGCGTTAGGTCGTCAGTCAGGTCGTATTGGACATAACCGTTGACCATGGCATTTTTATCTTTCCATTGGTCTGCGAAGTTGTCGTATTTACCAAAGTGAATCAGCGCATCGTCTTCAGAGAAGTCAGATTCTGGAGCGAAGGAAACGCTGTAGCGTAGCTTGCCTTCTAGGTTTTGGATCTTCACACCAACGTGTACGTCACGAGTGTTTGAGATCGCATAGCCGTACTCTACCGTTGGGTCACCCCACCATTGAACGTCATCCAGAGATGAGTCCATACGACCGACAATAAATTCTGTTTTTGCATCAGTGCGGTAACCTGCGTAGAAGCGGTTAAAACCACCTTCGAAGCCGCCCCAACCATGGCCAGT
>NZ_CFHWOM010000125.1:0-3095 GCF_984391705.1 Vibrio sp.
CAAGCCAAATGCGGGTGCGAGTGCTTATCCACCTTGAGAACCAATTAAAGCTCAATAACTTTGGTGTACTGCGCTTAGCATTGTCGCATTCAAAAGCTCAATTCTCTCCACAATACAAAGCTGTACATAGATTCGGTTTTGACTACCCTTATGCTTTTCTTCGCAAACGCTTTACACCTATTTGCCCTCTGTGTATTGACGAAGCATCCTACATTCGCCAGAAGTGGCAATTTATCTTTCACCAAGCTTGTGAACACCATGGCTGTAAACTGGTTCATCACTGTCCTGAGTGTAAGTCGAGACTTGAATACCAAAGTACCGAGAGTATTAGCCAATGTGAATGTGGTTTTGAACTCCGAAGCTCGCCAGTAGAGGATGCGCTACAGGCTGAGATATTAGTCGCTCGATGGTTGTCAGGAAATGATTCAAAACCCTTGGGATTACTAAAAGGAGAAATGACGTTATCTGAGCGCTATGGCTTTTTACTTTGGTATGTAAATCGTTATGGCAATATCGATGACTTCAGTTTCGAATCATTCATCGAATACTGCAGCTCTTGGCCAACGTCATTATGGCAAGACCTCGATGTTTTGAAAGAGAAGGCAGAACTCGTTCGAGTAAAAGATTGGAGGAAGATGTTTTTCAATGAAGCCTTTGATGCTCTGCTTAAAGATTGCCGTCAGTTACCCAGTCGGCAGTTGAGTCACAATATCGTGCTTACTCAGGTGTTAGCGTATTTTACACAGCTGATGGCAACAGTACCTTCAAGCGCGAAAGGAAATATCGGTGATGTACTGCTCAGCCCTCTAGAATCTTCTACATTGCTCTCTTGCACAACGGATGAAGTGTATCGGCTGTATGAGTTTGGTGAGATTAAAGCCGCGATCAGGCCGCGAATGCATACAAAGATAGCGAGTCATGAATCGGCGTTTACTTTAAGAAGTGTCATCGAAACAAAGCTGACTAGAATGAGCTCTGAAAGTGATGGTTTAAGTGTGTATCTACCTGAGTGGTAATTATGACGAAATTAAGTGACTTATTAGCAATCGAAGACGAAATAGTAAAGCAGGCTACGCTAAAGAAGATGTTCATGCCCTATACGGAAGACGTCTGTGTTGAAGGGTGTGAAAAAGAAGCGTTAACGATCTTGCTTAATCTCAGTTCAAGCCATCAAGCCGATAGATGCTCTGATTGGTTGGATGTTGCCCGTGCTAAAAGGTATTTAAAAGCCGCAGAGAACCTAGAGGCATCCCTTGATGAGATCAAATGGTTCCACACTCATAATCTCAAGTTTCCAGACTGCCGAGTAAAAGATCAGCGAATAATTGCACAGCCTCTCGTGACAATCGAGGCATTTATTTCAAGCGCAGTACTCGAGCAACGCTTGGGGTGGGCGCATAACTCTGCAGTGTATCGCCATACATTGTGGTTATTGAATCCTTTTAGTTGGCAATCACAGCCCGCATGCACCCTTTCACTTATCAAGCAAGAAAGCTCTATTTGGATTGAATTGCTCAAAGAATTTGGTCTAAGTGCTAAGTCACTTGCTCGTTTAAAACATACAATTGAAGAACAACTTCCTGGAAATAGTTTTCCTGACAGCGTCAGTACTTACAGCAAGCAACCACGGTTTCCATGGGGGGATGATTATGTCTCGGTGACGCCAGTAGTTAGTCATGCTATTCAGAGTGAGTTAGAAGTGAAATCGAGAAGTCGAGGAAGTAAGCTTCGCTTTGTGTCTTCGTCACTGCCAAACTCTGCGAGTATCGGGAATCTGTGTGGCAGTTTAGGTGGGCATATGAAAGTCCTTAACTACCCGCTAGACGTCAAACCAGCGCAGGGTGGGACGTTAACTGAAAGTCGTAAAAAGAGTGGCCGCTACTTTGATGACTATCAGGTAACTAACGCCAAAATTTGTCAGGTGTTAAATCACTTAATTGGATTAGAGCCATCAAAAACACAGAAGCAAAGGGAGAGCGCTCGTAAGGTTAGAAGGAAGATATTGCGAAAGCAGATAGCTCTGTGGATGCTTCCATTAATTGAATTAAGAGATATCGTTGACGCAGATCCCAACCAACAGCAATTGGAACAAGATGACACTTTAGCTCAAGCCTTTTTGAGCCAACCAGAATCGGATCTGGGCTCTTTAGTTAGTGAGTTTAACCGCCGCTTACATCTCGCGTTTCAGAATAACAAGTATGCCGCCAAGTTTGCCTATCATCCCAAGCTAATGCAGGTCGTCAAAGCCCAAATTGTATGGATACTTGAACAGCTCAGTAAACCAAATGGCAATGAAGATAAGGTAACTGGTGAGCAGTATATCTATTTGTCATCAATGAGAGTGCAAGATGCGGTCGCAATGAGTAGCCCATATCTGAGTGGTGCTCCTTCTTTGGCGGCTATTTGGGGGTTCATGCACCATTACCAAAGAGAGTTTAATAAGCTAGTTAATTGTGATTCCCCGTTTGAGTTTTCGAGTTTCTCTTTTTATGTTCGAAGTGAGAACATTCAACCGACAGCGAAGCTTACCGAACCCAACTCAGTCGCTAAAGCGCGAACAGTTTCTAACACGAAGCGACCAACTATTCGTAGTGAACGATTGGCGGACCTAGAAATAGACTTAGTTATCAGAGTCCACAGTGACAGCCGAATTTCAGATTTTAAGTCCGCGCTTAAAACGGCACTTCCCGTAGCTTTTGCCGGAGGGGCATTATACCAACCACAGCTATCGACGGAGATTGAGTGGTTGAGGACATTTACTAGCATGAGCGAACTTTTCCATGTTTTGAAAGGGTTACCGGCATACGGGCGATGGTTATACCCAAGTGAGAGCCAGCCGAGTAACTTTGATGAACTAGAGTGTTTGGTGACTAAAGATGCCGATAATTTGCCAGTTTCTATTGGCTACCATTTGTTAGAATGTCCAACTAAACGGTGCAACTCGATCACTGATTGTCACGCGTATGCAGAGAACGCCATAGGGTTAGCTAAAAAGGTGAATCCAATAGAAGTACGTTTTAGTGGAAGAGATCACTTTTTAAACCATGCCTTTTGGTCGATAGAATGCAGTAGCGAAACTATTCTTATAAAAAACT
>NZ_CFHWOM010000126.1:0-3093 GCF_984391705.1 Vibrio sp.
GTGCCAGTCATATATTCCCATTCACCAGTCGCTTCTACTTATGGTTGCCAACCCCATGAAACGCTAACAGAAACTGAACAGCGCATGGCGAAGAAGAATCTGAAAAAAGGCGATCCCGATTTCCGTCTAGCCGCTTGCTACCGATTACTTTCCGACGAACAAGCGAAAACGGTGGCTGATATGGGTGGCGTTGTCGCTGTGACTGCGACTGAGTGGATGATGGATGGTATTTGGCCTGAAGATATCACCCCTAAGCAGTTTGCAGAGATGATTGATGGTGCCGTCAAAGTAGCTGGTGTTGATCACGTGGGTATCGCTACTGACGACATGATGACAATCGCCAAAGTTGTTCCTTTTACGATGGCTAATGCAGATAAATATGCTGACAACGGTTATATGGTGGATGCCTTTAATCGCGGTTCAACCGGATGTGCTGAATTGTCGAAACACATGGCTGGTGTTGTCGATAGTCTTTGGGAGATGGGTTACTCAAACGACGATTTAGCCAAGTTATTCGGCGGCAACCTAATGCGTGTTTACGCGCAGACTTGGAAATAGAATCACGCATACTCTAACATTTTGAACCATGCCCGCACCCTAAAACGGTGTGGGCGTTTTTATTACTAACTCGATAACGAGGAGAGCTGTCGTTGATTGCTCTGATCCACAAATACGCGCCTATAACTTTCATTGAACACTTAAGTCATCAAGTGAAAGACATTTGGTCATTGGTGAGCAATGCTCGTGTACCTATTTATTTAGAAACAAGCTCTGCGCAATTTATATCCTTTTCGGCATTCATAACGTTGCTTGAACTGACTAAACGCCAGGTACCTGAATCCGAATTCATTTCGCTTGTTCGGGCATCTTCTAAAGCGTTTGTCGACAAAATTTCATCTGATACTAATAATGAAAAATCAATGAGTGGGCTCTGCAGTTATATTCCTGTTAACGCGCTCATTATTGATGAAAGGGCCAACGAACACTCACTTAAATTAGAACTTCAATCTCATAGCCAGTCGTTGTTTTTAGGAGAGCTCTATCTGCTAAGCGTTGTACACTGCTACTATCAATCACTCGCTTCAAATGTAAATGATCCCATCAAATATCACTTACAACATCCAGACGCGAGCGATCTTGCGCTGTTAAAGATCAACCACCAAACGCCACAGTTCTTGGGGCAAGGTAGCACCGCGCTGTTCTATAAAGAACCAATTCAATCTGAACTTTCTTCTCAGTGTGATTATCCAGTTAGGTTTCAAAGCCCAGACCTGAGTTGCACTCAACAGATCACTGCCATACTCGAAGGCTACATAGGTAGAGAAGACATTTCGATAGAACAATTAAGCCAGATTATTGATGTCAATGCGCGTACGATTCAACGACGCTTAAAAAGTGAAGGAAATACATTTAGGAAAATTAAAGAGTCCTTAAACATCGCGTTTGCAAAGCGTGTAATGGTTCAAAGAAAAGCTTCTATATCCGATGTCGCGGAACACTTGGGCTATTCCGACACTTCACAATTTATTCGAGCATTCAGAAAAGCTGAAAATACAACACCACTACAATGGCTCAAGAAACACCAGAAACCGTAAATCTCTCGACTATTACCGACTGTCGTAAACTGCACATTTTTGCCTAAGCGAACAATTATATTTGCACTCGTAAACTAAATACGAGGGTAAACACATGAAAAAGCTTCTTATCGCTACGCTAATCTCTGCAGCCACTTTCGGCGCTCAAGCCTCTATTGAATCCAAAGACTGGCACGATACTGCGACACCAGCTGGTGCGGAGTTTGTGCAAGACACGATTGTTTTAGATTTCTTTGCGTCTCCCGCAGAGATGGGGTGGACATCAGAAGCGATGCTTGCCGACTATATCGATCTTGCCCATGAACGTGGGATTACAGGCTCAAGTATTACTATTGGCATGGGAGCTCATAATACTTGGGATAAATTCGTCACAGATTATAACAAGTACGACCAAGCCATTCGTCAATCTGAAACCGAGCTGATCTTCGTACATAAAGTTGAAGACTATGAAAGAGCACACAGTGAAGGCAAATATGCCGTGCAATGGAACAACCAATCTACAGCGATGTTAGAAGGCGATTTAAGCAGGGTCGAGACCATGGCTGATATGGGAATTAAAACCATGCAGTTAGTCTATAACGGCTCCAATGATGCAGCATCGGGCGTGATTGATATGATGAATGGCAAAGATGGTGGTTTAACAGAGTTTGGTAAAAAGGTTATCGATGAGATGGTTGAACACGGTATCACCGTTGATTTGTCCCACAACTCTGAGAAAACCATCAAAGACATACTAGATTACATGGAAGTAAAACACCCTGGCGTACCTATGATTGTGTCTCACTCTCCCGTAGCTTCTACCTATGATTGTCAGCCATACGAAACCATTCAAGAAACTGAAAGTCGTATGCAACAACTGGGGCTTAAAGATGGTGACAAAGACTATCGCCTGTCTGGTTGTTATCGCCTGATCGACGCACCAGATGCAAAACGCATTGCTGATAATGGCGGTGTGATTTCTGTGACTTTCACTGAATGGATGATGGATGGTATCTGGCCAGAGGATATTACGCCTCGTCAAGCTGCAGAAATGATCGATGGTGCCGTTCAAGAAGTAGGAATCGACCATGTGGGTATTGCCTCTGATGACATGCAAACCGTTGCGGGTGTCGTGGGTTTTGCGAAGAAACACTCCGATCTGTATGCAGATAATGGCTATATGCTGAATGCGTTCGACCAAGGTGCAACCGGTTGTGGTGAAATGTCGAAGATCATGGCTCCTGTCGTCGATGAACTAAAAGCAATGGGCTACTCTGACGAAGACATGGCGAAAGTGTTTGGTGGCAACTTGATGCGAGTTTACAGCCAAACATGGAAGTAACTTTTTGCGAAGGAATGATTCAATTCAATAAATTGTTTTGGGCGACTTAGGTTGCCCAAAATATTCTTTCCCCAAAAAATCTCACCCGTTTCTACTACTACTTAATTAAACAAAGAGTTTATGATTCTTATCGACTTATCAATCCTTTGCTATCACACTAAGAAAGGTATTAATCAA
>NZ_CFHWOM010000127.1:0-3023 GCF_984391705.1 Vibrio sp.
ACTTACATCGAATCAAGAGTTTGATTTCTGTATGTCTGGTGTGAGGCTAGGGGAGTTAAGATCCCAAGTAAAAGATGTCGCTTTTTCTGAAAGCGTCCAGAGTCTTTCCGCCGCCTCTTCATCTAGGGCGATTTTGTCAAGATTATTGATGTCTACAGGCCCTACGGTATCAGCGCGTTTAGTTGGCCCATACAAGGTTTCAGACGTCAGTCCATCTTGTGTTGCACATAGCAATTGGGGCCACGCGCCTTTCTCAGCAGATTGAGCTATGAATCTAGACATCACAGCCCATAAGACTTTGTTGAATGTGCTTGCCGTGTCTTTTAACAAGTTTGTTCTTGAAGCTCCTGGATGACACACGTGAACTTGTACCGATTTGCCAAGTGATTGGATGCGGCGTTGTAATTCATAAGCAAACATCACTTGAGCAAGCTTGCTTTGCGCGTAGGAGTCCCAAGCTGTATATCTGCTATCAAAGTTGACGTCTTCAAATTGAATGCGTTTCTTCCCCATTTTATATGCGGTACTGCCCACAACGACGATTCGCCCGTTACTTGCTTCTATGCGCGGATACAACAAACCGCATAGCAAGAAATGACCGTAATGATTAACGCCCAATTGGCTCTCAAAGCCATCAACAGTGAGTTGCTGTTTAGCCACTTGAGCGATGGCACCATTACATATCAGCGCATCAACTTTTTCTACCTCATCTAGAAGTTGTGATGCGGCTTTCTTCACAGAGGTTAAACTACCGAGGTCCATGGTGATAAAGCTAATATCTATATCCGTCCCTAGTGTTTCTTTAAGCTCTGTAATGGCCATTAGAGACTTATCTGGATTACGGTTCATCATCACAACTTTGGCACCTTTTGATAAGAGTATGCGTGTTGCTTGATAGCCGGTCCCACTGTTAGCACCTGTAATGACATAGGTTTTTCCAGCAAGAGAACCAATGTTATCGGGCGTCCAGCCTTTAATACCAAATTGTTTAGTAGCCATTGTATTAACCTCGTTTTGATTTACGACTCTATAGAGACAACAACACCTTGATTGCATTTTTGAGCGTGCTGCCTAATGTAGTAATTCCGCACAAAATGAACTATAACTCTCAATAGGAATGGCTAATACGCGGATTAGTCGCTATTTCTTGCCTATTAATGTCATTGCTGGCTTAAGGTAATTCGATGAAGCAGAAATTAAAAGATTTGGTTGCCGAGAGGCTAACGACAGATGGCATGTTTGAAAGCCGAATTAAAGGCGTACAACTATTCAAGGTGACGAATGCAGTCCCTTGTGCGCCTGCAATCTACGACCCAGCTTTGATTGTGATTTTGAATGGGAAAAAAGAAGCGATATTGGAGGGCGACCGTTTTGTTTACGATAGCCAGCAATATATGTGTTGTGTTGCCTCGCTTCCGGTTGAGGCTGGGACACCAGAAGCGTCTGTACAAGATCCATTGATTGGTGTGTATGTATCTCTCGATACAAACGTGATGAAAGAGCTCACGATTGAAATGGAGGACATGCTAGATGTTGCGCCAGCGTCAAAAAGCAACGTGCAACCGCAAAGTTTATTGCTTTCGAATTGGGACGAGGAGTTTACAGAAGCTTTATACCGACTTATTCAAATAAGTGACAATGTCACTAGTTCTAAGGTCTTAGGGGAAGGTCGCTTAAGAGAACTCTACTACACATTGCTGAAAGGTGAGTGTGGTTCGTCAATCAGAAAGGCTTTTGGTGTAGGAAATGGGATTACGCGTGCTATTGAGCATTTGTCTACAAACCTCGATAAGAACGTAACTATTGATGAACTCGCATCGTTAGTGGGCATGAGTAGGGCGGTGCTGCATCGTAAGTTTAAGCAAGCAACCAGAATGTCTCCAATACAATTTATGAAGTCGATGCGTCTCAATAGTGCTGCGATGAAAATTGCGGCTGGCGCAAATGTTAGTGAAGCGGCGATGGAAGTAGGGTATGTCAGTTCATCGCAATTTAGTCGAGAGTTCAAACGCTTATATGGTCAATCCCCAAAACAGTGGGTTCAGTCTAAAGGCTTGGTAGAGGGCGTCGCATAGCAGGCACTCATTTGTCTACGTGAGATTAATGGGCAAGTTTTCGAGAGTATGTCGTCTAGTTTGAACAAACGCTTAGAGCTAAGCTTTGTTCATGCACTCAAACTCGGCGCACTACTTGTGAAAAAACTCATTCTATCTTTGGGAGTCTGTATGAGCCTAGCTACAACAACTTCAGCGAACGAAACCAATAAAGCACTACATGAATTGTCAGACACGGTTCAAGACTCGGAAGGTAATGTCTACCGAACCGTCACCATCGGTAATCAAGTGTGGTTTGCAGAAAACTTAAGAAGCACTAAGTTTCAAGACGGATCTGATGTGAGCTCTGCTGCCATCCCTGAAGATAATCCGGAGAATCTACTCAAGTATGGTCGTTTATACGATTGGCATGACGTTGCTGACGCTAGAGGGTTATGTCCTTTAGGGTGGAGAGTTGCAACAGATGAAGATTGGATGGTGTTAGAAAAAACGCTCGGTATGGCGGAGCAAGAGCTTATTACCGAAGGCTGGCGTGGAGGAGAGCAAAACATTGGGCTTCAATTAAAAGAACATCAAGCTGATGGCTTGTTTAGCAAAGTCGACGAGTCGCAACTTAATAGACAGCGCTTTTTCGCTCGTCCTGCCGGTGTGAAATGGAATGGCTGGTACATCACACAAGGTGCTTACAGCGAGTTTTGGACAGGCACCAGCGCGACAGACAAAAAGGCGTATATCCGTACTTTGGCGTATTCATGGTGGAACGCACACAAAAATGAAATAAGACGAGCGACGAGCACCAAAGATTATATGTTTTCTGTAAGGTGCGTGAAGATTTAAGGCTCTGATTATTTGATGCTTACCCCGTTGAGTGTTTGGATGGTGATAAGTACTGTCTCGCTGATAGTTAAGCAATTTAGAATAAGTAATTCTAAGGCTCGTATTCTAAGATGTTGTTATTCGAATGATTGA
>NZ_CFHWOM010000128.1:0-3011 GCF_984391705.1 Vibrio sp.
ACCAAAAAGGGAAAGTGCATGAGATACTTATTACTTGCTTTAGCTCTATCACCAAGCTTGACCTACGCGCAGCCGCTTCCACCAGCTATTGATTGTTATCAGACTAATACTCAATCAGAAGATATTGATGCCTATATGTCTTGCTTCGCGGAAAATTCTGTCATGACTGATGTTTCACGTAATTTCGAGGGTAAAAATGCTATTAGGCGCTGGGCACTCAGAGAGGTAATTCCCTACGGCCGAAGCTTTTCACATGTGAGAATACTAGAGAAAAATGATTCATACGCCAAAACAGAAGTAGCCTGGAGTACTTGGATTGCACATTACCATTATTGGTGGAACAACGATGGGAAGATCACTCGCATGTCTCTTCAATATGCTGAATAACTCGTCATTATCAGTCCATATACTGCTTTGCGCCTAAATGTCGGTTCCAAGTTCGACCTAAGCGCAGGCCACCCAAATGTTTTGGGTGGCCTTTTTGTTTGTGTTCAATTGCCACATTCATAGCTATTTCTTTGGTTTTATATATTCCATTAACTACCAATCAATCTGTTTTTTATCTCTGAAAAACTGTCCTGTCGGCCCTTTATCATCCAACGTCGCTAGCCAAACTGCCGTCTCAGCCCCCAATTCAGGAGACCTTGTCGCTGACGCTCCTCCCATACGAGTTCTCACCCAACCAGGGCACAATGCGTTGATTTTGACGCTATTTGGATAGTTGTTCGCAGCAACTTTAGTTATCGCATTTAGCGTCGCTTTACTAATCGAGTACGCGGCAGGGCCAGTGAGTCCATCAGAAAATGCGCCCCACCCGGAAGATACGTTTACAATACGTCCATAGCCATTGTTTGCCATGCGATTTCCGAAGAACTGGATGAGCTCGTATGCTGCGAGTGCATTGACCTGCATGGAATGCATCAAATCTGAACTGCTTAGGTTTGAAAAACCTCTCTCTTCAAGTACGCCTGCATTATTAACAAGGACATCTATCTGAGGATACTCTGCACCAATTTGGCGGATTTGTTTATTGAGCTTCTTAGGGTCAGAAAGTTCAAGCTGTACGACTGACACATCTCCGTGAATTTCTAGCGCGACTTTAAGCCCGTCTTCTTTATCACGACAGGCAAGCAGTACCTTCAATCCCTGCGCTGCCAATGATTCGACGATCGCTTTTCCGATGCCTCGATTACCACCCGTAACCAAGGCTATTTTTTGGCTTGTTTGTTTCATATTCCACCTCAAGCTAAACAGCCTGTCACTAAGGTAACAGGCTGATTTAATATTCAATGACACGACACTATATCGATTGGCTGAATCATGGTTTCTACTTCATAGATTGAGCGAATTTTTCGAAGAACTTGTCAGACTCATAGAGATTTCCTGAGAAGTTCTGAACGCGTTTGATTTTGCCATCTTCAATTTGATAGAGAAGGATCCAGTTCAAATCAACGTTCTCATCTGCGTTGGAGCTCCAGCCTCGGTGAGCATCAATAACGTAAGTATCGTTCGCCGCAAGAATCATTACCTCGGCAGCAAAGCCAGCTTTGCCAAGTTGATTAAAGAAATCGACAAACTCATCAATACCACGCTTAGTGCCCGCAAGTTGGTGGCGGCCAGGAATATGCCACTCTACATCTTCCGATACAAACTGCTTCAGACCTTCCATGTCACCTTTACCGTAAGCACCAAAAAAACCTTGTACAACTTTAAGCGCATCGCTGTTTTCCGAGCCAGAGGCCACAGGGTTGGCTGGCTTTGGCCACAGTGCAGGATTGTTTATCTCAACTGCATCCTGAGCCGCTTGTGGGTTATTCATTGGCATGTCACCGGCGAATGCAGATGTTGAAAAAAGCCCTGCAAGTAGCAGCGAGCGAGTAATTACATTTTTCATGGTGTTTGTCCTCTGTTGTAAGGTTACGTTGTTCAGACGGTTGCCACCGAGTAGATCAATATTTCAAAGCTACCTGGAGCATCAACAGTGACAATTTCACGCTAAGGGTGTTAGGTCGCCTAAGTCACTTAAAATAAGAGCAAACTAGAAAATTACTCATCTGTTGATGATTCTATTCTAGGTTATGGATTGATAAATTAAAGATGACACAAGACTACTAGACTGTTAGCCTTTTCCTTACGTAAAGCAAAATGGATTTAGCGATGAAAGGTGCAGGAGCAAGTTATAATCAAATCGTAATTTTTCACAGTATTGCGAAGGAAGGCAGCATTCGAGGAGCCGCTCGTAAGCTAGAAATGGCTGCGCCTTCTGTCAGCCAATCGCTCAAGCTACTAGAGAAAAAATTAGGACTGCCTTTATTCAGCCGCTCAACGCGACAAATGAGCCTAACCGAAGCGGGGAAATTTTTACTGGAAAACACCACGGATGCGATCGCTTCTCTCGATTATGCATTGGAAGGTGTCCATGACTTATCCCACGCCCCTTCAGGAAAAGTAAGGATGACGGTTCCTCGGTTTGTTTATCAAAGCGTTATTCGCCCTATCTTCCCCGAGTTTTGCAAGTTATACCCAGATATCGAACTCGAAATCTCAGTATCAGACACGTCAGTGAATATTATTAAAGAAGGGATAGACGTTGGCATTCGCTTCGGAGATCGAATTGAAGAAGGCCTTGTCGCCAGAAAACTGACCGACCCAGTGAAAGAAGCCCTTTTTATATCACCAGACTACAAGCAGCAATATGGCATTCCTAAAGTTCCGCAAGATCTACAGCAACATAAACTGATTCAATATCGTTTTGGTGCCTCAAATAAACTAGCCCCACTTCTACTCGATCAAGATGGAAGCACTATAACTGTTGAGATGCCCCTAGCCATGATAGTGAACGATACCAATATCAGTATCGACGCTGCGAAAGCTGGGATTGGCATTGGTCGGTTCTTAGCAACGTTGACAGAGAAGCACTTCAAAGACGGTACTTTAATACCGATTCTTGAAGACTACTGGCATGAAATCCCTGGGCTTTACGTTTATTTTTCTCAAAATAGTCAGAAAGC
>NZ_CFHWOM010000129.1:0-2940 GCF_984391705.1 Vibrio sp.
ACTGCGAATTCGAGTACTGGCGACCAGATTCGGTGATGATTCATATTGATAGTCGCGGCTAGCAAGTCGTACTTACTTAGCCAAAGCTGTTGGTTATAAAAATTATAACCAACATTCACTTTTATCTTCTCTATCATACACGGCCAAATCATTTGTAAAGTCAATCACACTTCATGAAGTTTCAATCAAAAATCATTCTTGCTTCAAGCCTACTCTTTGTATCCGTCGCTTTGGTCGTTGGGCTTGTACAACAACAGAAGACCAGTTCAACGTTTAACAAGCAAATTGAAACTAGTGTCCGTGAACTAATGAATAGTATTAGTTTCACAGTTACATATGAGCTCAAAGCAAAGCGAGAACTAGTGAACTCCGTAACACATTCACTGAACATCATTGATGCCTCAAATCGCCAATTAGCCTTGGAAGCTATCTCTACTCCATCCCTCATCAAAAGCTTTCAAGCTGTCGGTATAGGTTATGAGCAAGATGGAAGCTTAGTATCAAATGATGGTTGGATCCCTGAGGTTGGATATGACGTTCGAAATCGACCGTGGTACCAACAAGCAAGCCACTCTGACGATATTGTGATTACAAAGCCCTACATTGACTCATCGACCAATCAAATGATCATTTCTGTTTCATCTTCATTGGTCGATAGATCTAACCAATTTATTGGCAACGTCGTCTTTGACGTCTCTCTAAAACCACTGGCAAAGTTAATCAACCAAACCGATTTATTTAGCTCTGGTTACCTATTCATGATGACTGATGATGGGACTGTTATCTCACACCCAAACGAAAGTTATAATGGTCACTCTTTCACTAAGTTTGTGCCAGAGGTTCAGCTGCAACAAGGGGTATCTGAGGTTGAACTGAACGGAATAAAGCACTTAGTCAGCTTAAAAAAAGTAGAGGGTGAAGACTGGTACATTGGTGCCATCATTAACGAGCAAAAAGTAATTGCTGAACTCACCAATTTAAACACCAACCTATTCATACTGACCGGGTTCTCCCTATTGATCGCGATTCTGTCGTTGTATTGGTTAATCCGCTACCTATTTAAGCCAATCAATAACTTGAACAGCGCCCTCGAGAACATCGCTTCTGGTGACGCAGATCTCACTCAACGCCTAAAAACAGACACTGATACCGAATTTGCAGAACTTGCTCATAACTTTAATCACTTTGTCGCTAACCTCCAGCAACAGATGTTGGACTCCACACAGGTCTCAGCCACGTTACGAAATCATGCGGAGATGACGCAGTCTACTTCTTTTGAGGTAAGTAACGACATCAACTATCAGATCTCAGAGTTAAATAGCCTTGCGACCGCAATAGAACAGATGGCTGCCTCAGCACAAGACACAGCAGAACATACACAATACACGGCTCAAAATGCCACCGAGGCAACCAATAATGTACTAAGTGGTGTGAATATTGTTGTGCAGACTGAGCAAAGTATTCACAAACTCTCATCTAATATGAAAAAGGTCTCAACTCAATCCGACGCTCTAATTGCAGCAACAGACAGCATAGGAAGCATCCTCGATGTGATCAGTGAAATCGCCAACCAAACTAACTTACTTGCTTTGAATGCAACTATAGAATCAGCCCGAGCAGGTCAAGCAGGTAGAGGTTTTGCGGTGGTTGCAGACCATGTTCGGTTGCTGTCTCTGCGTACTCAAGAATCCACGAAAGAGATACACGAAAAAATCCAGCAACTTCGATCAGGAACAAGCCTTATGGCTGAAGCGATATTAGTTAGTGAAAACGACGTCAAAGACGCTGTAGAGCGAGCTAGGCAAGCAAGCGCGGCTCTTCATTCGGTGAAAGAGAACATCGGGAATATCTCGGAGTTCACGGGTCAAATAGCAGCTGCAACAGAAGAGCAGAGCTTAGTGTCATCTGAGGTGAGTCGCAATACACTACAAATCACCAAACTGGGCAAACAAGTCATCGCCCAAACTGAAAAAACCAATCAGTATATGAATGCTCAGCTTACTGAAATAGGTAAGCAGCAACGTATTCTCGACCGCTTTAAACTTCTGGACTAAGAAGAAACTACTATGCTGGGCATAAAGTCATTGCTTGAAGACGATAAGGGCTACATTCTTTATCTTGGTAATTATCGGGTACTTTCTGTTTTTCAACCGATTTATAACCTTAAGAGCAACACATTAATTGGATACGAAGCACTCCTGCGTTGCTCTGATGCAGAAGGGGAAGCTCATTCACCTGAGCAATTGTTCAATTCAAATATATCTAAATTATCACGCATCAAAATAGACCTGATTTCCGCTACATTGCATAGTATTAACTATCGAAAATATAAAGATAAGATATCCGGAAAACTCTTCCTTAATATAAATCCAGCGAGCATTGCTTATTTACATCAGCACCCAAGAGTCTGGCAAACCATGTTCAATTGTGTGAAGCATAATGATGCGAGTAATAGCGGTTATGATTTTGCGAACCTTGTTATTGAAATTGTTGAACAAGTTTCTGACTCACAGGTTTCGCTAGAGCAGCAGCTTTCACTATTGCGCGAGGGTGGATGTCTACTAGCCGTCGATGATTTTGGAGCTGGTAAATCAGATTTAGCTCGAGTCAAGCAAGTAAAACCAGAGTTCGTAAAACTCGACAAGAGTATTTTACGAAAGTTTAGATGCCGCTCTGTCGAATCACTTCCTGACGTAAAAGAGAGCCTGATGCTTCATGGCCGCACCATTGTTATGGAGGGTATTGAAGTACCGTCAGACCTTCAAATAGCTAAGCAAGTCGGTGCAGATTTGGGGCAAGGTTTCTACTTAGGAAAACCCAGTCGAACTTTTGGACTCGTAAACCGTCAGTAGCTCGATTTTCAGGTCACTATTAATTCTATCGCTGTGTCATCAAATGGCCATTTCTCTCTTAGATTGCTGCGTATGATTCACTCGTACT
>NZ_CFHWOM010000130.1:0-2858 GCF_984391705.1 Vibrio sp.
TGTGACCCCATCATTATGAGTGATGTGCTCTAACCAGCTGAGCTACGTAGCCATTACCATGTTGTTTGTTCCTTTTGCAGAGACTGTTGTCTTGTCGGGAACGGGGCGCATTATGCTGAGTTGAGCCAGAACCGTCAATAGTTTTTTTGAATAAATCGAGATAAATGGACTGTTCGATTTCTTTTTAAACAAAGAGGCGTGTTAATCATCGAAAACTGATAACAAAATGACAGCAGATTGAATATTTAATTGATTTGCGATTCATAAATAATAAAAAAGCCAGCTTATGTGCTGGCTTTTAAACTCAATGACTTGAGCGAATATTATACGTTGAAGCGGAAGTGGATTACGTCACCGTCTTTTACGATGTACTCTTTACCTTCTAGACGCCATTTACCTGCGTCTTTCGCGCCGCTTTCACCACCAAATTCGATAAAGTCGTCGTAACCAACAACCTCTGCACGAATGAAGCCTTTTTCAAAGTCTGTGTGGATCTTACCTGCAGATTGAGGAGCTGTCGCTCCGACAGGGATCGTCCAAGCACGAACTTCTTTTACGCCCGCTGTGAAGTAAGTCTGTAGAGTCAGTAGATCGTAGCCAGAACGAATTACGCGGTTTAGGCCAGGCTCTTCGATACCCATGTCAGCAAGGAACTCTTCACGATCTTCATCATCTAGTTCAGATAGCTCAGACTCGATTGCCGCACATACAGCTACAACAACATTGTTTTCTTTTTCAGCGTATTCACGAACCGCGTCTAAGTATGGGTTGTTTTCAAAACCATCTTCGTTGACGTTCGCAATGTACATTGTTGGCTTCAATGTCAGGAAGTTTAAGTAGCCAACGGCCGCCAGTTCTTCTTTAGCAAGCTCAACTGTGCGCGCCATTCCGCCTTCTGTTAATACAGGCAGCAGCTTTTCAAGTACAGTTAGCTCAAACTTAGCGTCTTTATCGCCGCCTTTTGCTTTTTTAGCGTTACGCTGAATAGCACGTTCACAAGAGTCTAAGTCTGCCATCGCAAGCTCTAGGTTGATAACCTCGATGTCTTCGATTGGCGATACTTTACCTGCTACGTGAACAATGTTTTCGTTTTCAAAACAGCGAACAACGTGACCAATCGCGTCTGTTTCACGGATGTTCGCCAGGAATTTGTTACCTAGACCTTCACCACGTGATGCACCCGCTACCAGACCAGCAATGTCTACGAATTCCATTGTTGTTGGTAGAATCTTTTGTGGGTTAACGATTTTCGCTAGCGCGTCCAGACGTAGGTCTGGCACAGGCACAACGCCAGTGTTTGGCTCGATAGTACAGAACGGGAAGTTAGCTGCTTCGATGCCCGCTTTAGTTAGTGCGTTGAACAGAGTTGATTTACCAACGTTTGGTAGACCAACGATGCCACATTTAAAACCCATGTTAATAACCTTATTCAGCTTTGAACGTGTGTAGACGATTTTGTGCTTTTGATAGGCCATCCTTAATAAGGATGTCTAAACAGCGAACGGATTCATCCGCCGCTGCATCAAGAAGCTCTTGCTCTTTCGCAGGGGCTTTACCTAGCACAAAACCTGCTACTTTATCTTTGTGTCCAGGATGGCCAATACCAATCCTTAAACGATAAAAATCTTTGCAATTTCCTAGTTTACTAATAGTGTCACGAAGGCCATTGTGTCCACCGTGCCCACCGCCTTTCTTGAATTTAGCAACACCTGGAGGTAAATCCAGCTCATCGTGAGCAACCATGATCTCTTCTGGTTTTATTTGGTAAAACTTCGCTAATGCTGCGATAGATTTGCCAGATAAGTTCATAAACGTTGTTGGGATAAGCAGGCGAAGGTCCTGACCATTCATCATTATGCGCCCAGTTAGACCAAAAAATTTTGCTTCATTTTTCAGAGTAATATTGTGGACGCGTGCAAGTTCTTCTACTACCCAAGCCCCTGCATTATGGCGGGTTCTGGCGTATTCAGGTCCTGGATTGGCCAGGCCGACAAGAAGTTTGATCTGTTGACTCAAGGTTAGGATCTCTCTTGGAATCTCAAAAAGCGCAATATGATAGCACAGATATCTCACATCGGGCGAGATGCGCTTGCTTTCTAATATGTACCAATAAAAAAACACCCCAATAAGGGGTGTTTTTGAATGCGTTTACTAATACTTAGATTAGTTGAACATTGCAGAGATAGACTCTTCGTTGCTAATGCGGCGAATTGCCTCTGCTAGCATGCGAGAAAGGCTAAGTGTGGTTACTTTACCTGTCGCTTCCATCTCTTTAGGCATTGTGATTGAGTCAGTTACGATCACTTGATCTAGTACTGAGTTACCAATGTTTTGTGCAGCGTTACCTGAGAATACCGCGTGAGTCGCGTAAGCGAATACGCGCTTAGCGCCACGTTCTTTCAGTGCTTCAGCTGCTTTACATAGCGTGCCACCTGTGTCGATCATGTCGTCAACGATCACACAATCGCGACCTTCAACATCACCGATCAGGTTCATTACTTCAGAAACGTTCGCACGTGGGCGACGCTTATCAACGATAGCGATATCGATATCACCTAGTGCTTTTGCTGTTGCACGAGCACGAACAACGCCGCCTAGGTCAGGAGAAACCACAACTGGGTTTTCTAGGCCACGAGCTTCCATATCTTCAAGAAGAACCGGAGTACCAAAGATGTTGTCTACAGGTACATCGAAGAAGCCTTGGATTTGCTCTGCGTGAAGGTCGATAGTTAGAACGCGGTCAACACCAACGTTAGAAAGGAAATCTGCAACAACTTTAGCAGTAATTGGCACACGAGCTGAGCGTACACGACGGTCTTGGCGAGCGTAACCAAAGTAAGGGATAACTGCTGTAATAC
>NZ_CFHWOM010000131.1:0-2800 GCF_984391705.1 Vibrio sp.
ACAAAGGTGATTTCATCTACTTCAAAGTTGATGCCTTCGAATGCTTCTGTTAATGCTGTTTTCGCTTTGAAGTATTCAGTGTGTGGCGCGAATACAGATACTTTGCCGTCTTCAACTTCAACGTCAGTTACATCAACATCAGCCATCATTAATGCTTCAAGTACCACTTCATCATCGTCGCCATCAAAGCCAAGGATTGCTTGGTGATCGAACATGTGTGCAACACAACCAGGGCTACCGATTTTCGAATCTGTTTTTGTGAATGGCAGACGTACATCTTTGATAGTACGATTTGGGTTATCTGTTAAACAGTCAACGATAACCATACAGTTACCAGGACCGTAACCTTCGTAACGTGCTGGAGAATAGTCTTCACCTGCACCACCCGCTGCTTTTTCTACGGCTTTGTCGATAACGTGTGCTGGTACTTGGTCTTTCTTCGCTTTTTCGATTAGACGACGTAAAGATAGGTTTGTTTCAGGATCTGCACCGCCGTTTTTAGCTACAACGTAGATTTCCTTACCGTATTTAGAGTTAACTTTGGTTTTTGCCGCCGCCGTTTTTGCCATGGCGTTTTTGCGGACTTCAAATGCTCTGCCCATCTTAATTCTCGTGTTATGAATTTAAAAAATTGCCAAGATTCTAGCAAGACTAAAGGCTTTGAGCTAGAGGGTAGCGAGATTAGCGACATTTTTTTGAAAACCAAACGTTACGGGAGGACTAACTTAGTTAATTGCGAAAAGTGCTCGATTATATGCGTCGCTGTATCTGCGTAGTCAGGTCGCGCATCAAGAATATACAAACAACTGTCCATTTTCGCATTGTCTGCAGCCTGTATATCAAACAAAAAATCGCCAACGTAAATACACTGCGAAGGGTTTACTTGCCAACTATCAGCAACTTGCAATAATGCAGTTGGGTCAGGTTTTGCGGGGGCATCGTCTCGGGTGAGTACAATATCGAACTCAAGACCGGTTTTTGCCAGCTTCAGTTGTGCCGCATATTGGCAGTTACGAGTTACAACCGCCATTTTGATGTGTTGCTCTGCCAGCGCTGCAAGACACTCTAAAACACCCGGCATTATCACTGCTGATTCAGCATCTTGGTATTCATGGCTTAAGACAATATCCATGGCAGCTTGGGCTTCTACCTCTGGCAGCTGTTCAATATAGGTCAATAAATCTGTGTGTTCAGTACATCCGATTTCAGCGCGAATATGTTTAAAGTTTAAAGAAGAACTTACTAGCGTGTTGTCTAAATCAAAAATAACACCTTGGTAGTTTGCATTTGCTGCAGTTTGAGTCATAAAAGAGAGTGGTCTTATTGAGCGTAATTATAGTATATACGAAAAGATTAAAAGGTTGGATTAGGGCTGAAAGATAAGGGCTAATAAAAAAGCAGAGCCTGAGCTCTGCTTTTGATAAAAGCAAAAAGAGGGTTACTTATCAAAATGCACGGTGAGCCAGTTGTCTTCACCATCAAAATGTAAGGTTTTTACTTTGCCTTTACCTTCGAAGTTGACCATGTTGACTTGATCTGCCCAAACATCCCTGAGTGCACCATGTTGCATTCTCAGCGCGCTAAAATCTGCAGGGATCTGCGTTTCTTGGTAAACCCAAAAAAACTTTCCATCAACCTCCTGACCGACTAAAGAAAGCTTGAGAGGTGTCTTGTTTGCTAACTGTAAAGCCACTTTACGATTTACATATTGTGCAAATTCAGCTCTATCTTTAGCGTGCTTAAACAGATCAGCGTGACCGCCTATCAAGGTCTCTACAGCATGTTCTGTATCGTGCAGATAAAAGCGATGCATCAGCTCAAGATTACCCGTACGCTCATTGATCAATACGGTTGTCATTGTAGCTTTTAACTGGTGAGCGGCGACTTGACCGCTCAACAGTAAAAGTAAGCTGGCAGCAAGCCAAGCTCTCATGGATTAATCCTTCTTCTCTTTTTCGTCTTTGTCATCTTTTTTCAACTCAGTTTTGATGTCATGCATGATATCACGACGCACTTTGGCTGAACTCTTCTTACGCTTATACACTTCTAAACGAGAAGGAATGATTTGACGCGGGTAATGGTTATTTTCAATGTCGACATCGGCAGTTTCCCAGCGAGGGTCAACCACAATAGACTTTAACGGCTTGTCTTTGTCTGTGATGATTAACTTACTCACTTTAGTCGGGCTACGACGCCAAATCTCAGCCGGTAGCATACGCTCTTCAGTCGAACCGTCTTGATACGTAAGTTCTAAAATGATTGGCATCACCAAGCCACCTAGGTTGCTGAACTCCATGACATAATAGTTTTTGTCTTCTTCAACTGCTCTATCAAGGGCTTTACGCTCCCAAGGCTTCAGTTTTTTTAAGAAGCTCTGATACGCATTTCGCTCTTTATTAGTCACAGTAAAGCGGTCATTGTCATCGTAGAAGTCAGATACGTCTTTGTTTTTATCAATCCAAAGCTCGCGGCCTTCTTCTTGGTTACGCTTGTTGAACAATGACATAGGCTTACTCTGTTCGAACTCACGTAAACGTGCATAGTCAATGTCTGGGTTCTTAGTATCAATACGTAATTGATAAACCTTGTCTAGTGAGATATCAACATGATCTGTGGTATAGAACCAGCCACGCCAGAACCAGTCTAAATCGACACCAGATGCTTCTTCCATAGTTCTAAAGAAATCAGCTGGGGTTGGACGTTTGTATTTCCAGCGCTGCGAGTATTCTTTAAACGCAAAGTCAAATAGTTCACGCCCTAAAATCACCTCACGCAGAATATTCAGTGCCGCTGCAGGTTT
>NZ_CFHWOM010000132.1:0-2575 GCF_984391705.1 Vibrio sp.
GCTGAAACGTAGTTTTCTAGCATCGTCATGTACTTTTGATTCGCAAGCAACATGCATGGATCGGTAGCTACGTTTTCTTGCCCAATCACATCAATGTAATCAGATACGAGCTTCATTTCTTGGAAGAAACGCGGAGCCATCTGTTGGAAAATTAATACAAAGTTCTCTGCTTGTTGTTCAGGGCTAGCGCTTGTTGCGCTCGGTCTTCCTGCCAATATTTCTGCATCGAAGTTAACCATTGCCTCGGTAGCGGCTTTGAACAGCTCATCCTTACTTTTGTAATAGTGATAAACCGCACTTTTACTCATGCCAAGCTGTTCGCAAAGCTGTCTCATACCAATATTTTTGTAACCTAACTCAAGGAATACTTCGGTTGCTTTTAAGGCAATTTCTCTACGTCTACTCTCATGATCGACGATCTTCGGCATGGTTTTCTTCTCAGCTTTTATTACCGCAATGCCCCGCAGTATAACACAAGATTTTTTATTTAGACCGAGTGGACAAAAAAGATCTTTACCTAGCTCTCAAAGCGTACTAATTTAAAAAGACCAAGTGGTCCAAATAAGGTTTTAGTATGAAAATTGATTGGAGTGTTCCTCAAGCAAGAGCGGGTTTCTGGGGTGGAATTGATAAGCTGATTGGTCCGGGTGCAACGAAAGCAGAAAAGAATTTACAGCTGTATGTCCCTTTTGCTGCTGGTTTTGTCGTGGTGATTTATGCGTACTTTGCACAACTGGGTTGGACTACTACTCAATATGTTATCGCGGGTTTGCTCACAGTGGATATCATCGGCGGCATTATTACCAATGCGACGTCTACGGCAAAGCGCTGGTTTCATCGTGAAGGACAAGGTTTTAAGCAGCACATGAGCTTTATTCTGACTCATTTCGTGCAGCTTTCTCTCTACAGTTGGGCGTTCTTGAATCTCGATATCATGTGGATTGTTGTGATCGGTGGTTACATGGTTCTGGCATGTAGCCTAGTCGTGAAAACACCGTTGTATTTACAACGTCCTGTGGCGCTAACTCTGTATTCTCTGAGTGTGATTATTTCGATTTATTGGGCACAAGCACCACAAGGTTTGGAGTGGTTTTTACCGCTGTTCTACCTAAAGTTATTGGTGAGCCACGTATTGCGTGAAGAACCATACCGACCAGAGCAAGAATAGGACGTCATGTTATGAAAAGGCACCCTCGAATTTTAATTGCGGGCTCAACGGGGTACTTAGGCTCGAATATTGTTGAGCTACTCCTCTCTGAGCAAATTGATTTTAAAACCATTGCGAGAAACAAAACCAAATTACTCGCATTGGGTGTGGAAGAGTCACAAGTGATAGAGGTGCAGGTTACTCATCCCGATGAGCTAAAAGGTGTTTGTGAGGGTGTGGATGTTGTTATCTCATGTTTGGGCATTACTCGCCAACAAGACGGATTAGGTTATTTGGATGTCGACTACCAAGCAAATTTGAGCTTGCTTGAA
This sequence comes from Vibrio sp., assembly GCF_984391705.1. Taxonomy (NCBI): domain Bacteria; kingdom Pseudomonadati; phylum Pseudomonadota; class Gammaproteobacteria; order Vibrionales; family Vibrionaceae; genus Vibrio; species Vibrio sp. The sequence continues at coordinate 1,480 of NZ_CFHWOM010000132.1, forward strand.
GAAGCAGAGCGAGCAGGTGTCGGTAAATTCATCTACATCTCTGCGTTTAATGCTCGGAAATATCCTCAAGTTCGTCTTTTAGAGGCGAAAGAACGCTTCGTGAGTCGGCTTCTGCAATCAACAAAATTAACCCCTTGTGTGATTCGCCCGAATGGTTTTTTCTCTGATATTACCGAGGTGTACAACATGGCGAAATCAGGTCGAGTATTTACTTTTGGTGATGGTAAAAAACTGCTTAATCCTATTCACGGAAAAGATTTGGCAAGGTTTTGTTTAGAAGCGATTGAACGAAATGACACTGAACTTGATGTCGGTGGTCCAGATGTTTTGTCTGTCAATGACATTGCTCGGCTCGCGTTCAAATCTCAAAACAAAGTGGAGAAAAACACGCACCTACCGGACTGCCTGCGCAGAACTGGGTTATCGATAGTACGTCACTTGCCAGAAAAATGGGGCGGTCCTGCGGAGTTCTTCTTGACCATGTTAGGCGGTGACAATATCGCGCCGACTTATGGTCGTCATCGACTAGAAGACTACTTTGGCGAGCTAGCTTCAACCGATAACGAATAGGTTGTGAAAAACAAAAAGCACACGAGAGGTGTGCTTTCCGTTCAGTTGGCTAGATAGGTGCTAAGTCGTACTACTTTGCTTGTTGCATCTCAACTAAACCGCCCGCGTTATGAAGGTTGGTAAATCCTTGCGATTGTAGGTACTGATACGCTTGCCCTGAGCGATTACCACTGCGGCAGTAGAGCACGATCTGCGTGTCTTTATCGACATTAGCAAAGTGTTTATCCAACTCTGAAAGCGGAAAGTTAACCGCATTGTCTAAGTGACCATCGGCAAACTCTTGTGGTGTGCGCACATCGACAATCATTGCGCCTTGCTCAATCCATTGCCAACCCTGCTCTGCACGTTCAGAAGCCAATACCGATGGCGCGGTGAAAGCTAAGCTTAAACAAGTGAATACAATCGGTAGTAGTTTTTTCATTGAGTTCCTTTCCTCAAGGTCAATTGCCCTAAACAGTGTTGACGAGGATTATACGTATGATTATCAAACTTCGATGTGGCATTGGTCGAAATGTCGTAACTCAGC
>NZ_CFHWOM010000133.1:0-2518 GCF_984391705.1 Vibrio sp.
GTCACGGTTTCCTCCCTCTTAAAGAAATTGCCCGCGAATACTTCCCTGAAGGTTACACATACCAAGGTCGTCCAAGCATCAAAGAAGTGCTAAAGGAAGGCCAGGAAGTTATCGTACAAGTTGAGAAAGAAGAACGTGGTAGCAAAGGTGCTGCACTGACTACTTTCATCTCTTTGGCGGGTAGCTACTTAGTTCTTATGCCAAACAACCCTCGTGCAGGCGGTATCTCTCGCCGTATCGAAGGTGACGAGCGTACTCAACTAAAAGCAGCTTTAAGCACGCTTGAGCTTCCTCAAGGCATGGGTTTAATCGTTCGTACTGCTGGCGTTGGCAAAAGCGCAGAAGAGCTTGAGTGGGACTTAAACGTACTACTTAATCACTGGGCTGCTATCAAGCAGGCTTCGGATTCAAACGCAGCACCTTTCCTTATCCACCAAGAAAGTAACGTAATTGTTCGTGCAATTCGTGACTACTTGCGTCGTGATATTGGTGAAATTCTTATCGATAGCAACACTATTTTTGAGCGTGCACAAGCGCACATTCAACTAGTGCGCCCAGACTTTATCAGTCGCGTTAAGAAGTACGACGGTGAAGTTCCTCTATTTAGCCACTACCAGATCGAAAGCCAAATTGAATCTGCTTTCCAACGTGAAGTTCGCCTTCCGTCGGGTGGTTCAATCGTTATCGACCCAACAGAAGCTCTAACTTCTATCGATATCAACTCTGCTCGTGCAACGAAAGGCGGTGATATTGAAGAAACAGCTCTGAACACAAACCTAGAAGCCGCAGATGAAATTGCTCGTCAACTTCGTCTACGTGACCTAGGTGGTCTAGTAGTTATCGACTTCATCGATATGACGCCTGTTCGTCATCAACGCGAAGTAGAAAGCCGTCTACGTGATGCAGTTCGTCTAGATCGTGCACGTGTTCAAATCGGTCGTATTTCTCGATTCGGTCTTCTTGAGATGTCTCGTCAGCGTCTAAGCCCTTCTCTAGCAGAAGCAAGCCACCACATCTGTCCTCGCTGTACAGGTACTGGTGTTGTACGTGACAATGAATCTCTAGCACTTTCAGTTCTTCGTCTAATCGAAGAGGAAGCGCTAAAAGACAACACAGCACAAGTGCTTGCAGTTGTACCTGTGCCAATCGCTTCTTACCTATTGAACGAGAAGCGTCGCTCTGTAAACCACATTGAGCGTACTCAAGAAGTTAAGATCACTGTTGTACCTAACTCTGATATGGAAACTCCGCACTTCGAAGTTATCCGTGTTCGTGAAGGTGAAGAGTTCGATCTACTTTCTTACCTACTTCCTAAGAAGCTAGACGCTCTGAAAGAAGCAGAAAGCAAAGAGCCAGCAGAACAGACGATTCGTCCTAAGAAGATCGAAGAACCTGCACTGAAAGGTTTTGCTGCTCCTGCTCAATCTGCGCCAGCTCCAGCGCCAAAAGCAGCAGCTGCAAAAGTAGAAGAGAAGAAAGAAGAGCCTAAGGCACAAGAATCAGGCCTAATCAGCCGCTTCTTCAAAGCTATTGGCAGCTTCCTATTCGGTGGCTCTTCATCTCAAGAAGAGAAACAAGAAGAGAAGCAAGAAGAGAAACCTAAGAACAATCGCAACAATGGCAACCGTCAACGTCGCGATCGCAATGACAATCGTCGTCGCAACCAGCGTGGTGATCGTAACGAGAACCGCGACAACAAGCGCCGTCGTAAGCCAGCTCGCGATGAGAAGCCTGAAGAGCAAAAAGAAAATGCAACTCAGCAACCTCGTCAAAACCGTAAGCCGAAGCAAGACCGCCGCAATAAGCAGCGTGACGAGCAGAAGCAACAACGCGAAGAGCAAGTACCATCTAAGGTTGCAGAACAAGGTCAACAGCTAGCAGCTGATGCTCAAGCGTCTAAACCTGAAGGTCAAAAGCAGAAGTCTGAAGCGAAAGCTGCAAAAGTTAAAGAGCGTCGTCAACGTCGTAAACTGAACAAGCAGATCCGCGTTAAAGACCAGCAAGCTCAAGCAGAAAACAACTCTGCGAAAGAGCAGGTTGCAGCTAAAGATAAGTCTGTTGCTCAAGAGCAAAAGGTAGCGGAACAAGTAGAAGCTAACCAAGCGAACGCTGAACAAACAGAACAGGAAGAGCCGAAGCAACGTCGTAACCGTCGTTCTCCACGTCACCTACGTGCAAGTGGTCAACGTCGTCGTCGCGGTCGTGACCGTCGCCCTAACCCATTCCGCCTACGTAAAGGTGGTGTAGCCTCTCCTGAGATGGCGATGGGTAAAGTGATGCCTCGTTTCGTGCCTAAACCGCACCACAAACAAGCAAAACCTGAAGCTGCTAAAGCAGAAGCGCAAGTACAACAATCAACTGAACTAGAAGCTGTTCAAAACAATGTTGTGATTGCTGGTGGTTTTGCATGTCCTGAAATGGCAATGGGTAAAGTGATTATCCGCCGTGAAGAGCCTGTGGTTGAAGCGAAAGCTGAAGAAGTGGTAGCACAGCCTGCAGTTGAAGCACCTGTTGTTGA
>NZ_CFHWOM010000134.1:0-2442 GCF_984391705.1 Vibrio sp.
CTAGTAGATGAAGCAATGTCTTTAGAATCGTCATTAATCGTTGATTGTGATGTGTTGGCTTGAAAATAAAACATGGATTTTTACAAATGCAAGAAATCACCAATATGCCTTGCGACGAAACACAAAATGTCTCTTCACCTAGTGAACAAAAGCCAGGAAAAATAAAGGCTTCTTATCCAAGAAAACCGTTCGTAGATGCGCTCTTGTTTTTCTGCACCTTTGGCCTCTATTCCAGTTTCTGGCTTTACCGTCGCGTTAAAGAAATCAAGCTTATATCTAGAGCTGATTTTAAACCTTGGTTATGGGTATTCGTTCCTTACTTTGCCATCGTGCAGTTTTTCGCTTTTCGAAACTTAGGTAAGGCACTGAGTGATTTAGAAGATGATAGTACTGAGTCGAAGGTTAAAACCATATATGACTTGGGCTGTCTAGGCTTCGTACTAACCACGCTGTACTTCTCTGTGACTTCCAAATGGGCAACCTCAGCATGGCTAGAGTTTGTTGTATACATACTTGCTGCCATCTCGTTTGGTGCTATCGCCTATCGTGTAAACGCCTATAAAAAACAGGTTAAAGGAATCGAGTTCACAGGCAAGGAGCGCGGTTTCAATCCATTAGAGTGGGTGGTCGTACTAGTCATGACACCGACAGTTTTGGGTTTATTTGCTTTCTCTATTATCTCTCCATTAATGGTAGAGAAGTTGGATACTTTCTCTGATGGAAGTGTATTCGTACAAGAAAATCATGACTATCAGTTGACCTTCCATGGAAAAGGGTGGCAACAAGTGGAAGTCGGTACGTATTCTGATGGCACCGCATTAGCTGAATTTGAAAGTGAAGATTTTGATGCTTACTTTACGGTTTTTGAAAATGGGAAGTTCTCGGCTAACGACGTCAATGATCATATACAATGGCGTCGTCAGTGGTTCGGAGAGCAAATTGGTAATTCTAGCTGTAGGGAAGAGCGTCACTTTATAGGTGATGAATTTGTCGTAAAGATTGAAGTTATCTGTGTTAAAGATACCTTCAAGCCTGACGCTGCTGCTTTTTTAGCATTAATTCATTCACAAGATAAGACATACGAGTTGCTTGGTGTGCTCTCCCAACCTGAGTTGTCGTTCAATCGTAGGAAGCCTCAATTTGAAGCGATGATCAGGGAGTTTACACTGCAATGAGATTGAATCAGCTATTGGCATTAGCCTTGGCAACTTTGTCAAATTTCTCACTCATTCACGCTGATGAATTGCCTAATGTTGGATGGGATCTTTCTCAAGATGGCCTCAAAGATACTCTATTGTTGATCCCTCAAGACAATCAATATTCTGAGATGGTACAGCTGCTCAGAGATATAGAGTTCGATGTTCAGAAAGAACAAGTTATTGAACAAAGAACTATAGTCAATTATTTCCCTCGGTTTGTCGATACTGAGTCATATGGCACGATGAGTTTGTATTTCGACCCGAGCTATCAACAAGTGGTTATTCAGGCTGCCGCTTCGGTTTCTCCTGCTGGTGTTGTAAAACAGATCTCACCCTTACAAGTCCAGTTGTTGAACACTGGTAGTTACAACACATTTTCCAGTCGAAAAGAACTCGCGTTGGCTGTTCCTGGCCTAGAGGAAGGAAGTGTTGCGATACTGAAATATCAGGTTGTTACTCAGCGTTCGATGATGGAACATGATTGGGCTGAAGAGTTATTTACTCAACAAAACTACCCAATTGCTGCGTATAAACTCAATGTAAGTTGGAGTAATGAATCTCCGATATCCTGGTCCAAAGACACCGAAGTTGTTGAGTGTGAACAGTTGAATAACACCCTCGACTGTCAGGGGGAGGATATTCCTGCCTTTGAAGGGGACTATCAAGTTTTGTGGCGTGATGGAATCAACCGTGTTTCGTTGGGTTCGTTAAATTCTTGGCAAGATGTAGCAGATTTAGCGTCAACGAGGATGGCGGCAGCTTCGACAGACCAAACTGGTTTGGATAACCTCTTTTTAAGGCTAACAGTAGGAGCGAAAAGTACGGATGAAAAGATAGAGCGTATTTTGGCGTTTGTCTCTCGAGATATTCGATATGTTTCGCGCTCTGAATTTGGCCATGCAATGACGCCTCATGATATTGCAGAGACGATAGAAAATCGATTTGGCGACTGCAAAGATAAATCTACTTTGCTTTTGAGTCTGTTAAAGAAACTCAATTTAGAACCAGAATTAGTATTGGTAGCTACAAACCGAAATGACCCTGAAAGGGTTATCATACCAAGTATGTTGGCATTCAATCATGTCATCGTCTGTTTTGAATATGATGGTCAACGTTATTGCGTTGATCCAACAGACTCTCAAACTCACTGGCAATATACGCCTGCATGGGTACAAGGGAAAGTCTCATTGCCATTAACAGCGCACACGCAACTTGGTCAGATACAAAAAAGTCCTTATCGCTG
>NZ_CFHWOM010000135.1:0-2389 GCF_984391705.1 Vibrio sp.
ACACAGGTCCTTGTGGTCCATGTACTGAAATTTTCTACGATCACGGTGAGCACATCTGGGGTGGTCGCCCTGGTACACCTGAAGAAGACGGTGACCGTTTCATCGAGATCTGGAACAACGTATTTATGCAGTTCAACCGTCATGCTGATGGCACGATGGAACCACTACCTAAGCCTGCTGTTGATACAGGTATGGGTATCGAGCGTATTTCTGCAATCATGCAGGGTGTTCACTCAAACTACGAAATCGATGTATTCCAAAAGCTAATCAAAGCGACAGCAGAGATCGTTGGTCACGAAGACCTATCGAACCAATCGCTACGCGTTATTGCTGACCACATCCGTTCTTGTTCATTCCTAATCGCTGATGGCGTTATGCCTTCAAACGAAGGTCGTGGTTACGTTCTACGTCGTATTATTCGTCGTGCAGTTCGTCACGGTAACAAGCTAGGTGCACAAGGCGTATTCTTCCACAAACTTGTGGGTGTATTGGCTGAAGTGATGGGCAGCGCAGCTGACGAACTTAAAAAGCAACAAGCCGTTGTTGAAAAAGTACTTCGTATTGAAGAAGAAAACTTTGGCCGCACACTAGAGCGCGGCATGGTTATTCTGAATGAAGCACTAGATGCACTTGAAGGCAAAGAGCTTGACGGTGAAACAGTATTTAAGCTTTACGATACTTACGGCTTCCCAGCAGACCTAACTAACGACGTTGCTCGTGAGCGTGATTTCACTATCGACGAAGCGGGTTTTGAGAAAGCAATGGAAGAGCAGCGCCAGCGCGCTCGTGAAGCAGGCCAATTTGGTACTGACTACAACGCAACGATCAAAACTGAAGCTGAAACTGAATTTTGTGGTTACACCGGCACTCAAGGTAAAAGCAACGTAGCTGAAATCTTCGTTGAAGGTGAAACTGCAGAGTCTCTATCGGCAGGCGACAAAGCAATCATCATCCTTGGTGAAACGCCATTTTACGCAGAATCAGGCGGTCAGTGTGGTGATGCTGGTGTACTTAAAACTGAGTCAGGTCTATTCACAGTAGAAGATACTCAGAAATTAGGTAACGCCATTGCGCACCACGGCGTTCTGGCGGAAGGCGTACTAGCGAAAGGTGATGAAGTTGAAGCGGTTGTAGATGCAGAGCGTCGCGCTGCAATCTCTCTAAACCACTCGGCAACGCACTTACTTCACGCAGCTCTGCGTCAAGTTCTTGGTGAGCACGTTGCGCAAAAAGGTTCGCTTGTTAAACCTGAGAACCTACGCTTTGACTTCTCGAACCTAGAAGCGGTAACGCCAGCGGAACTGAAAGAAGTTGAGCGTCTAGTGAATGCTCAAGTTCGTCGCAACCATGTGATTGAAACTAACATCATGGACATTGAATCTGCTAAGCAAAAAGGTGCAATGGCACTGTTCGGTGAAAAGTACGATGATGAAGTTCGCGTACTGTCTATGGGTGAGTTCTCAACGGAGCTTTGTGGCGGTATCCATGCTGCAAACACGGGTGACATCGGTCTGTTCAAGATTACCTCTGAAGGTGGTATCGCAGCTGGTATCCGTCGTATCGAAGCGGTAACTGGTGAAGCAGCACTAGATGCGATCGAAGAGCAACAAGCGAAATACGAAGAGAAACTTGTTGAATCGGCGCAAAAAGCGAAATCTCTAGAGAAAGAAATCCAGAAGCTTAAAGACAAGATGGCTGCAGCAGAAAGCGCAAACATCATGGGTAAAGTTCAGGAAATCAACGGCACTAAAGTGTTAGTTGCGGCTCTAGAAGGTGCGGATAACAAGAACCTACGTACGATGGTTGATGACATCAAAAACCAAGTAGGTAGCGGTGTAATTCTACTGGCTAACATCAACGACGATAAGATTGGCCTAATTGCTGGCGTAACTAAAGACCTTATCGGTAAAGTGAAAGCGGGTGACCTAGTTAAGATGGTCGCTGAGCAAGTTGGTGGTAAAGGTGGTGGTCGTCCAGACATGGCTCAAGCAGGTGGTACTGATGTTGCTGCACTGCCTGATGCTATTCAGTCTGTGCAACCATGGCTAGAAGAACGCCTATAAATCTAACTTTATAAATATTTACGCTCAATCACTTGTTTGATTGAGCGTAATTTTTTTGTCCTAACCAAGTGGTTTAATTGGCACATATACCAAGTGCCGACTAAATGACTTGGTTTTTGTTATTACTACTATAGGCAATATTCAACATATTGAATTTAGTTCGAATGAGACTTTGGTCTTGGGAAGGTGAAGACTGGTGAAAAAGCCCCTTATCGTGCAAAAGTTTGGCGGGACGTCTGTAGGTTCAATTGAAAGAATCCACACGGTGGCCGAACACATCATAAAGGCGAAAAATGATGGTAATCAAGTTGTCGTAGTCGTATCGG
>NZ_CFHWOM010000136.1:0-2286 GCF_984391705.1 Vibrio sp.
CACTTCTTTCTTTGGCCTGCAGATTTTCAATTTGTTTTTCAACGCACTGGGCAAGTATCTTGTCCAATGAGTCTAAGAATATATCTTGTTCATTATCATCATCTAGGGGGATTTCCCACCCTGCGAGACGAGATAGTAAAGCCTCGTGGCTACTGTTTCGCCAATGTTCTATTAACTGGCCCGTAGTTATATTGGGATGCGAGTGGCAATATTCAAGCACCTCAACAAATAAACTTAATCCTGGTACTGTTAACTCTCTCACAGTTGTAAGATCTGGTACCATTTGAGCATAGCTCGGATTCTGAATAAGCAAAGCGATTACTTCGCGCATTGGAGTCCGCTTAATCTCTTTGTGTGGCTGAGGTCGAGTTTCTAGGTTCCTCTTACGGGGTTGGCGTAAGCGATTATCGAAACCTGTGCGCTCATCGAGTAGTTTTTCCAGCAACTCTTGAAAGTAAGGATCTGGGATCTTATTGATCAGAGCACTCGCATGAGCACGTAGAGCCGATTTACCTTCATTACTGCCAAGGTTTAACTGATGAATTTCAATTAGGTTATCGAATAGATAACTCGATAAGGGGGTCGCCTGCTCAGCCTGTTGTTCAAAAGCGTCTTTGCCATACTTACGTATGTAGCTATCAGGATCTTCACCATCAGGTAAGAAAAGGAATTTCAGCGTATTACCGGTTTTGAGGTACTGGAGGGCATTTTCTAATGCGCGCCACGCCGCTTCTTTACCTGCTCGGTCACCATCGTAACAACAGACGACGCTATTGGTTTGACGGAACAGCAGTTGAATGTGATCGCCAGTGGTAGAGGTTCCTAACGAGGCTACAGAATAATCCACACCATATTGAGCGAGTGCAACGACATCCATGTAACCTTCAACAACTAAGATTTGGCGAGGCTCACGGTGTGCTTGCATGACTTCGTAAAGTCCGTATAGCTCTTTGCCTTTATGGAAGATAGGTGTTTCTGGCGAGTTAAGATATTTAGGTGTCCCATCACCAATCACTCGACCACCAAAACCGATCACCCGGCCTCGACGATCTCGAATAGGGAACATGACTCGACCGCGAAAACGATCATAGCGATTGCCTTTGTCGTTTTCGATCAGCATACCGCCAGAAACTAGCATTTCCTGTGTTTGTTGCTGTTGCCCAAAGTTCTTACGCACCAGATCCCATTCGTCAGCCACGTAACCGATACCGAATTTTTGTACGATCTCGCCAGATAGGCCACGATCCTTTAGGTATTCGATCGCGATCTTACTTGATGATTGCTTTAGTTGATCGCGGTAGAACTGAGCAATACTGCCCATAAGATCATAAAGAGTACGTTTTTGTGCTGTACTGGCCTGTGGCTGACTAGATTGAAAACTACCACCTTGGCGCTGCTCTCTTGGCACATCTAAGCCAAGGAATGATGCGAGCTCTTCAATAGCCTCAACGAATTCTAAGCGTTCATACTCCATCAAAAAATCGATGGCATTACCGTGTACGCCACAACCAAAACAGTGATAAAACTGCTTCTCTTGGCTTACGCTAAATGAAGGGGTTTTTTCGTTGTGGAAAGGGCAGCAAGCACCGTAGTTTTTGCCTTTTTTCTTAAGTTTTACTCGTGCGTCAATGATGTCGACGATATCAAGCCGAGCTAGTAAGTCATCAATAAAGCTACGAGGGATGTGTCCTGACATAAAACCTTAGAAAAACGCAATAACCATGGAAAGGGCTAGATACAAACAAGCCGTGCGTTCCAGAGGATAGCACGGCTTGCTGCAATTTGGGGTGGGTAATTAAGCCAGTTTAGCGCGAACTAAACCACTTACTTTACCCATGTCTGCACGCCCTTGAATTTGTGGCTTAAGAACACCCATTACTTTACCCATGTCTTGCATGCCCGCAGCACCTGATTCTGCAATCGCACTTTCTACTAGTGCAGCTACTTCATCTTCAGTTAGCGGTTGAGGCATAAAGTCCTCAAGTACGGTAATTTCAGCTTTCTCAGCATCTGCTAGATCTTGACGACCAGCAGCTTCAAATTGCGTAACAGAATCGCGACGCTGTTTAACCATTTTTGTCAGCACAGCAAGAATGTCATCGTCATTCAGAGTAATCTGTTCGTCGACTTCACGTTGCTTAATAGCAGACAGTGCTAAACGGATAGTGCCAAGGCGCAATTTGTCCTTGGCTTTCATCGCTAATTTTTGCTCTTCTTTGAGCGTGTCAATAAGAGCCATAACTATAATCCTTTAGGACTTAGTTATTAGTACAGGCGAACGCGACG
>NZ_CFHWOM010000137.1:0-2279 GCF_984391705.1 Vibrio sp.
GGGATGATGTGATCATAGGTATCGGTGAGCTCATAACCTGCCGCGAGCAAATAATCAATTTTCTCACGCTGAACACTCACTTCTTGATTGGAGCGACTAATCATTCTAATCAGCGGACTGTAGATCTTCGCGTTGATATCTTGTGAAGCATCGACCAGTTGCGAAAATAGCTCGATGTTTGATTTTACTGCCGCAAAACGTAACGGATATTGATAGTTTTGCATTGTAACCTGCTTATCGATATCGACACCCTGCTCAATAAGATTAGTGATCAGCTCTTGGTCATTGAGAGTCATTGCAATGTAAAACACGACTTCTGGACTAAGTTGCTCTGAGAAGTAGTCAATGGCCGATAGGCTTATGAATTCTGACCACTGCTGCTCCGTAAGATTGGCCAAATCAAAACCATAGTCATCGAGGGTTTCTTTGATAAATTTTGGAAACGTTTCAGGAGGTTTGGGTAATCGTTCCCCATTAGCTGAAGCGCCGTCATTGTTTTCTATTGTCTCGACGGGTGGTGCCTGCGTCTTTGCAGTGAAAACCTCTGCAGGCTTGATGTTTGTTGACGATGTGTGATGAAGGTAGGCACCTGAGGCGTAGCCAACACCGACTGCGAATATAATAGGTAGAGCCTTTTTAACGTTTGTCATTATCCATAACTTATTAGTATTTAAAGGCTTTACTTTATCGATAATGTGAATCGTTTACAATTAGATATTAACCTGTTCCATCTTTAAGCACAGCGTCTAGTCTTGTCTATAATTTGCACTATGGCTCTTTTAGGTCAGCCACATCGAAGGGAGTATACACAGCGGTTTTCGCCTTAGGTTATGACTGTGTATACGTAAATTTCGGCGAGCAGGAGAAGCTCCATGGCATTAACTCTTAACGTAAATGGTGTCGATGTAAGTGTCGATGCAACTCCAGATACTCCAATCCTATGGGTGATTCGAGATCACCTTTCTATGACGGGCACTAAGTTTGGCTGTGGTATGTCATTGTGTGGTGCGTGTACTGTTCACCTGAATGGTCAGGCTATTCGCTCTTGCATTACACCTGTTCAAGCTGCGGTTGGACAAAAAATCACTACGATTGAGGGGGTGGAGAGCCCTGCAGCAAAAGTAGTTCAAGAAGCGTGGGACGAACTTCAGGTCCCGCAATGCGGTTATTGCCAATCAGGTCAGGTGATGTCGGCAGTTGCGCTTTTAGAGCAAAACCCAAACCCGACGGACGATGATATTGATGCTGCCATGGCGGGTAATGTGTGCCGATGCGCTACCTATGTTCGTATTCGCAATGCGATCAAACAAGCTTCAACAAAGTTGTCGTGAGATGGAGTGAACGATTATGCGCTTAATGTCTTTATCAATGGCAACGCAAGAAGTTGCCACTAGTCGCCGTGACTTTCTTAAATTGATCGGTGGTGTTGGAGCTGGGTTAACTCTGGGTGTTTCGATAACCAATCAAAAGGCGTTTGCATCCGAACAGTCGGCATCAGATGTATCGTTTGAACCAAATGCGTTCGTTCGTATTGGCAGTGACAACACCGTGACTGTGATGATCAAACACGTTGAAATGGGTCAAGGAACTTACACAGGGTTAACGACACTTGTTGCTGAAGAATTAGATGCGGCATGGGAACAAATGGTTCCTGAGGGTGCACCGGCGGATGCTTCGCGTTACAACAACACGTTATGGGGCCCTATGCAAGGAACGGGCGGTAGTACCGCAATCGCCAACTCTTACATGCAATTACGAACTGCCGGTGCTGTGGCCAAGTCTATGTTGGTGGCTGCTGCTGCGAAAAAGTGGGGCGTAAATTCCGATGAAATTGTTGTCTCTTCAGGTGTGGTGAGTCATGGGAATAAACAGGCAAGTTTTGGTGACTTGGCCGAAGAGGCTGCCAAAATGCCAGTTCCCGACCCAAGTACCGTCCCACTTAAATCGCCAGACGATTTTACTTTGATTGGTAAAACCAAGCTCAGTCGAAAAGATACTGGGAAAAATAACGGCACGGCGATATTTACTCAAGATTTCAAATTGCCTGACATGCTGACGGCTATGGTGCTTCATGCGCCTAAATTCGGCGCGACACTGAAGTCGGTCGACTCTAAAAGCGCGAAAGCTTCTCCGGGTGTTGTTGACGTCATTACCATTCCAACTGGGGTTGCCGTATTAGCCACTGATTATTGGAGCGCAAAAAAGGGACGAGACCTACTCGTTGCATCTTGGGATGAGAGTAAGGCCTTCAAAAAAAGCTCCGTTCAGATAATGGAAGA
>NZ_CFHWOM010000138.1:0-2270 GCF_984391705.1 Vibrio sp.
CTCTGCTCTACCGACTGAGCTATCCGGGCGACGAGGTGTATTAAAAGGCTTTTCGTGTTTCAGGTCAACATTAAAATGCAAAAAAAATATCGTTTGTTGTTTTTCTATACTTAATGGGCTGTTTTTATCCATTTTGGTCAAGAAATGTATAGAGAGCAAAAGCGCTTGAAGCCAAAGTGTAGGGTGCTTGGCGTGTTTAGATAGTAAAAAAGCACGCTTTGACGCGTGCTTTTGTTAGTTTAACTAGATAATTAGTGCTTAACGGTAAACTTACTTAGCCAGTTTTCAAGCTCGTTAGCCAGTTTAGCTAGGCTTTGAGTACTATTGTGGCTCTCAGTCACCACGCCACTTAATTGAGTACCGCTTTCTTCAATCATATTGATACGCTGAGAAATATCATCACTCACTTGGGTTTGTTCGGCGGCCGCGGTGGCAATTTGATGGCTCATCTGGGAGATCGACTCTAGAGCGACAACAATCTGCTGTAGTGCCTCAGAAGCATTTTGGGATTCTTCGACAGTGCTTTCACTGGTTTCAGCACATACTTCCATCGTTTGAATCGCATTGCGAGAGCCTTCTTGCAGATTATTGATCATCTGCTGGATTTCTTTCGTGCTGTCTTGTGTGCGTCCTGCTAGGTTACGTACTTCATCTGCGACAACCGCAAAGCCTCGACCTTGCTCACCTGCACGAGCAGCTTCAATCGCCGCATTGAGCGCGAGTAGGTTGGTTTGCTCAGCAATATCGCCAATCACATCAAGAACTTTGACGATATTGTTTACGTCGTTGTCCAAATCTGCCACTGCACGACTTGCCGCGCCAAGCTGACTGGCCAAACCTTGGATGTTATCAACGGTGTTGTGGATCAGTTGTTGAGTGTGCTGAGATTGTTTGTCTGCTTCATCGGTATTTCTCGCAGTATCACTTGCTGAATCTGCAACATTATTGGCAGACGACGCCATTTCCGTCATAGCGGTAGCGATCATTTCTGTGGATTGTTGCTGTGAGTCAGTTAACTGAGCGATGCTCGCTGCTCGGTCTTCAACGTTCGCTAGTTCTCCACGAAGTGCATGCATGGAGCCGTCAAGATTCTCTACTAATTGAGCAAGGGACTTACTCATTTGTTGCACCGCTTCATAGATACTGCCTTGTGGCGCTTGTTCCTTAAATGAAGTTTGAATATGGCCGTTTGCAACGTCTTGAACCGCTTTGCGTACGTCTTGTGGCTCGCCACCTAATAGTGCCAACATACGACGAATAGAGACGATAAGAGAGGCAAGGATAGCTCCAGCAATCGCTAAACAGAGCACAAGTTGCCATTGTGCTGTTGACCAGAAGCGGGCGTTCACTTCGTTGAAACCAATACCCGTTCCGACAACCCAGCCCCAGTGAGGTGTTCTTTCTGCAATCGAAAGCTTTTCTTCGATAGATCCGTCAGCTTGTTTTTGTGTCCAAGTGTATTCTACGATTTGTCCAGTGCGCTGACCTAATACATTGAGGATCAGTTGTCCAACGCTGTTGCCATCGCCATCTTTGAAATCGTTAAAGCTAGTACCATGGAGTTGCGGGTCTAGTGGGGTCGCGATAAATGTCATGTTCTCGTCTGCAACGTAGACGTACTCATTATCTTTATAGATGTTATTACGTAGCAAACGCGTTGCCAGTGCTTTGGCTTCACCTTCCCCTAATGAACCCTCAACCGACATTTTCTCAACTTCTGTCAGTATGCTGTAAGCACTGTTAAATAGTTCTGTCACTCGTGCCTTGTTATCCAAGTTACTTGCTACGCGGAGCGTCCACAAACCGGTAGCAGTTAGAGCAAGCAAAGCGATCAAGATAATTCCTGATAATAAATAAGCTTGTGTCTTTAGTTTCATAAAATTAGCTCACAAATAAGTCATTTTTATATTTATTACAGCCAAAAAATGCTCTGTAACATATTGTTCATCTTATTGTAGAACAGGAAAAGCTAATAGGAGACAGGTTTGAAACTATGATTTGGATTAAATTTTAAGTGTAAAATAAGTTCTTTTTAAGAAAACTAGTGCATAGCAATCCAATTGTTTAAGTCAAGGTAAGCGCGATAACGCTCGAAAGGCGATAGAGGTAAGGCTTTTTATAGGAGACTTGGAAATTGAGGACGCCAGAAATGAAAAAAGCCAAGTCTTTCGACTTGGCTTCTTAAAGTGGCTCCTCCTGCTGGGCTCGAACCAGCGACCTGCGGATTAACAGTCCGTCGCTCTACCAACTGAGCTAAGGAGGAACTATTC
>NZ_CFHWOM010000139.1:0-2185 GCF_984391705.1 Vibrio sp.
GCGCTAGTTGTGATCCACAACAGCTTGCTTGATACCTTGATAAATTCTGCCGAAGACTTGGCTCAAGTGGGACAAGTTTGGAGCGCATCAAAGATCAAAGCGGCAATGAAAGGGTTAATCGATCAGCAAGACAAAGGGCGCGATGTGTCGAACTGTCTGCTTGATGATCAATTCGATGCCATTTTAGAAGATGGCGCAACCATGTTTGGTTTTGAGTCTCTATACAAAGCCGTTGAAGACGGTGACTTGCGCTTCAATGAGTTAGGCATGTTTGAAGATCCGCTCGTAGCTGAAATGAGCGGCAATCCTAAGCAAATCAAAAAACGCCTAGAAGATAACCGTGCACTTTACGAAGAGCTCTCTTTTGAAGTTGAACACTTTGGTGGTCAGCTTCAAGACCGGTTGAAATCATTCGGCGAGAAATTTATTAAAGAGAACTTCTCAGAAACGGATGCATGGAAAGACGTTGAGTTCGAAGCATTCTTACAAGAGAAAAAGCGAAACGCTCAGCAGCAGTTAGTTCTTGAAGAGGAGCAGGCTAGCGACGGTATGACCATTACTGCTCGCAACCGTGCAGAGACCAAAGCGGGCATGCGTGATCGACATATAATCATCGAATTAGACGAGGGCGTTGACGAATTCGAACTGAAGCTCTTGTTTGTAGGCGCGCCTGATCTTGCAAAAAATCAATTCAAAATCGTTCCTAAAAATGCGCTTCGTAGCGAAGAAAAAGTAAAAGTTGACCCTACGAAGTTTGGAGCAAATGCTAAGTTAAAAGCTAGATACCACAACGAGCCATTGTATTTTAATTTAAAACTCGAACGTGAGAATAAATCTGAGGTTTATAACTTCCGTTGTTTAGTGGTTCGTAAAGGCGAGTTCTATATTGAGCCGTTCAAAAACATCTTTTTGGTCGAACCTGCGCCAGCAAAGCAGCGTTTAACCTTGAATATGGAAGAGAACAAACTGCAAATCAGAGCCAATGAAGGCAGCGCATGTCCACTACTTGACGCTAAGCAGGTTATTGATGCAGCAGAGTATGCCTTCGTGGATTTTGAAGCACTCGCCAATGAAGCTGACGAAATAGATTTTGCCGTTAAATCAGGTGATAACCAGCTCAAATTTAATGTTGAAGGTGCAGTAGCGACTGATTCATTGAGTTTACCTTTACTGCTTAATAGAGGTCGTTATCACAAGCTTTTCAAAGATGAATATAACGGTGAGTTTTATTCTCAAAAAGGCAAAGTCGGCATTGATAACAGTGAGTTTGTTGTTCCAGGTGTTCGTTTAAAACTGCTGCGTTGGGAAGAAGAGTTCATCAACAACAAAGTCGTGTCTATTGCGGATTCAGGGGCAATTAAGCTCGATGACCTGCAAGCGATTGATGATGCTATTCATGGTTCTTACGTTGAGCTTTTTGATTACCTAGAACAACGCCGTAGTACGCCATCACTGGCGTCTTGGGGCGATGAGTTTACAACACTCGTACAAAATACAGTTGATGCTTGCTTAGCGTATTTTGAAGCAATCCCAACGGGTAGCATGCTGACAAAAGAACAGAAATCAGCGTTGAAAATCGGTTTGGTGCAATCTGAAGACGAAGAATACTACTCGCCTTTCCATCCGCTGATTTTGGCTTATTACCTCAATCTAAGAGGTGCGATTCGTGATGATAAGAGCTTTGCTCAGCTTCCTGATGTCACCTTTGAACGCCTATCGCCAAAAGGTTTGCTGCCATATGTTTACCATCCTAAACATGAGTTTTCCTACAACCAGCAGGTGAAAGAGAACGCGTTTTGGATCAAGAGTGTGCCTCAAGAGAAAAGCTCTCTTACGTTCGTTCGTAAGCTGGTAAAAGAGAAAATCGATGAGTTCCAAACTGCATTCAGCCAACTGTTCAATGGCTCTGAGAAGAGCATTATCGTTAATGCGGTGAACCAAGACAGTTCTGAAGAGCTGTTTATGGGGCTGGTGGATTACATCCGTAGTAATCAAGAGCAGTCAGCATCGATTCACATTAACCTGTATGACGATAAGTTAGCGTTCAATGCGTTTGACCGATTCGCAGAAACAGCCAATTACGATGAACTGAAAGAGTGGTTAGAGCTCAACAAGGGGAAAGTGCGTGAAGTTGCCGATACTATTATCGATATCCTTCGTACTCGTCTAACGTACAGTAAGTTCA
>NZ_CFHWOM010000140.1:0-2179 GCF_984391705.1 Vibrio sp.
CATCTTGGGATGAGAGTAAGGCCTTCAAAAAAAGCTCCGTTCAGATAATGGAAGAATACACGGAACTCTCAAAGAAACCGGGACTGCCGGCTCGAATTGATGGTGATGCTGTTAAAGCTCTCGAGTCGTCAGATGTTGTGATCGACAACACCTATGAGTTTCCTTTCTTGGCGCATGCAACCATGGAGCCGATGAACTGTGTCGCGCAAGTTTCTGATGATGCTTGTACGGTTTGGAATGGCGAGCAACTTCAGACAGTCGACCAGATGAACATTGCAAACTTATTGGGTATTAAGCCGGAGCAAGTCACCATCAATATGTTGTTAGCTGGTGGTAGCTTCGGACGAAGAGCCAACCCAAGATCGGATTACTTATTAGAGACCGTCGAAATTGCAAAACAGAAAAAGGGCACACCGATAAAGCTTGTTTGGAGTAGAGAAGACGACACCCGCGCAGGTTACTTCAGACCGGCCTATGTCCATCGAGTCAAAGCTGGTTTAGATGCTGATGGCAATATCAACGCTTGGCAACAACATATCGTTGGTCAGTCTATTCTGCATGGCACCGCTTTCGAAGCCTTTATGGTCAAAGATGGCATTGACGCGACTTCGGTCGAGGGTGCGTCGAATAACCCTTATGACATTGCCAACCTCTCTCTTGAATTAACAACGGTTAAAGAAGGCCCGACGGTGCAATGGTGGCGGTCTGTAGGTAGTACGCACACCGCATTTGCCGTTGAAACTATGATCGATGAACTGGCCGTTAAAGCAGGCAAAGACCCGGTTGAGTATCGAATGAAGCTGTTACAAAAACACCCACGCTGGCAAGGTGTCCTTAAACTCGCGGCAGAAAAAGCTGGCTGGGGTAAGTCACTACCAGAAGGAAGTGCCCTTGGTGTTGCTGTTCATGAGTCGTTTGCTACTTATGTCGCACAAGTTGCCCAAGTTTCGATGAAAAATGGCATGTTGAGCGTTGATAAAGTGGTGTGTGCGGTCGATTGTGGCGTTGCAATAAACCCAGATGTCATCAAGGCACAAATGGAAGGCAGTGTTGGTTTTGGTTTGTCTCCAACCCTAATGAGTACGATTACCTTGGATGATGGTGGGGCGGTAAATCAGTCAAACTTCCATGACTATCAAGTGCTACGCATCAACCAGATGCCGGAAGTCGAAGTTCATATCGTACCATCGGCAGAGGCACCTACAGGGGTTGGCGAGCCGGGTGTTCCACCTGTTGCGCCCGCTGTAGCAAACGCGTTTGCTGCCCTTACTGGCAACAGACAGCACGTGTTGCCCCTCAACCTTAAAGGTTAGGGTAATTCAGTAAACGTCGATAACAGATAAGGGAATGGGGAGTAATATGTCGAATCACTTATTTCATGTTCTGTCGCAATGGCTTCCAAGAAAAGACCAATCTAATTGGGTATTGGGGACTGTGTTCAAAACGGAAGGGCCTGCTTACCGAAAAGCAGGCGCAATGATGCTTTTTAGTGATTCGGGTGAACAGCTTGGTATGTTAAGTGGCGGCTGCTTAGAATCGGATATCCATTTGCAAGCACGTAAGGTGATATTGACTAAAAAGCCAAAAACCTTAACCTATGATGGGAGTGACGAGGACGATCTTGCGTTCCAGTTAGGAATTGGTTGTGGTGGGACGGTCCACGTATTACTGCAACCTATCTCGAGTGAGAACAATTATCTTTGCCTGCCCGATTTGTTCGCCGCGATGAAAGAACGTCGTAAGGGCGAGTATCTTCAGAAAATCGCGATTGATGAAGTTTATGCGAACTTTAGTTCAGGCGCAGTTCGGCTCAGAAGTACAAAATCAAACACTCAATTGATCAAAGATGAAAAGGGTTTGTGGCTTTCGACGCAAGTAGAGGCTCCACCTCACTTGCTTATTGCCGGTGGTGGGATTGATGCGCGACCTGTGGCCAATATTGCTCTCCAGTTAGGGTGGGAAGTCACGATATGGGATCCGAGACCTGCCAATGCAAGACCAGAGTACTTCCCTGAAGTGAAACAGCGCTTGGCCGGCAGTGAAGAGGAACTAACAGGCTATTGCAAAGAACATACGGTGCAAGCGGCTATCTTGATGACACATAATGTTGAGCTAGATAGTCAAGCATTGTTCGCTTTGAAGAGTGTGCCGCTGAGCTACATCGCTTTACTCGGGCCCA
>NZ_CFHWOM010000141.1:0-1988 GCF_984391705.1 Vibrio sp.
TAATACTGATTAGTATATAATCCGTCGGTTTCACACAATGAATGATGCAAATAACAGATTTTAGCTGGTCGTAATGGAACTAATCCGAGGCATTCACAATATTAAAGCGCAGCATCACGGCTGTGTATTAACCATAGGCAACTTTGACGGTGTACATCTAGGACATCAGGAAGTACTGAGCCAGGTATCCAAGCAAGCTGCGGCATTGGGCTTACCCTCTGTCGTGATGACGTTTGAGCCTCAGCCCATGGAACTGTTTGCTCGTGACAAAGCCCCTGCACGTTTAACTCGTTTAAGAGATAAGTTCGTGCAGCTGAGTAAGCTGGATATTAGCCGTTTATTGTGTGTCAATTTTAACCACTACTTCGCGAACCTATCGGCGGATGCTTTTATTAAAGATCTGTTGGTGGACAAACTTGGTGTGAAGTTTTTGGTGGTGGGTGATGACTTCTGCTTCGGTAAAGGTCGCACCGGCAATTTCGCTATGCTTAAAGAAGCGGGTGAAAAGTATGGTTTTGAGGTGGTTAGTACCCAAAGCTTCTGCTTAAACCAGCTGCGTGTAAGTAGCACTGAAATACGCAATGCTCTGGCGGTTGACGATTTAACCTCTAGCGCAGCCATGTTAGGGCGTGATTACAGTATCAGTGGTCGTGTGTCTCATGGGCGTAAACTGGGAAGAACTATAGGCTTCCCAACGGCGAATATCCCACTTAAACGTTGTGTCTCTCCAGTCTCTGGGGTGTATGTTGTTGAAGCAGTCGACATCGATGGTTCACCTGTCGGTGGTGTTGCAAATATCGGACAACGACCAACCGTAAATGGAGTTCGTCAGCAACTAGAAGTGCATTTTTTTGACTTTAAAGCCAATTTATATGGTAAACAGTTAGAAGTACGTCTTTTGCACAAATTGCGCGACGAGAAAAAGTTTGAATCGTTCGACGCACTAAAGAATCAAATAGAATTGGATGCTGAAGCAGCAAGGGTGTGGCTGCGTCAGCTAAAGAATTAATCGGTTGATTCCACCGATTAACATAATGTCTAACTTCGCCCAATATAACGGAATTAAGAATCGATGAGTGATTATAAAGATACCCTGAACTTACCTGAAACAGGGTTTCCAATGCGCGGTAATCTGGCAAATCGTGAGCCAGAAATGCTTAAGCGTTGGTACAAAGAAGATCTTTACGGCGAAATCCGTAAAGCGAAGAAAGGTAAAAAATCTTTCGTACTGCATGATGGCCCTCCTTACGCGAACGGCGATATTCACATTGGTCACGCGCTAAACAAGATTCTTAAAGACATTATTATTAAATCTAAGACTCTGTCTGGTTTTGATGCTCCATACATCCCAGGTTGGGACTGTCACGGTCTTCCAATCGAGCTGATGGTTGAGAAGAAAAAAGGCAAACCAGGTCAGAAGATCTCTGCTTCTGAGTTCCGTGAAGAGTGTCGTAAGTACGCTGCGGGCCAAGTTGAAGGTCAAAAAGAGAGCTTTAAACGTCTAGGTATCATGGGTGAGTGGGACAAGCCATACCGCACTATGGACTTCGGCACTGAAGCAAACATCATCCGCGCTCTAGGTAAAATTGCAGACAACGGCCACCTACTGAAAGGTTTCAAACCTGTTCACTGGTGTACTGACTGTGGTTCTGCTCTAGCGGAAGCGGAAGTTGAGTACAAAGATAAAGTTTCTCCATCAATCGACGTGAAATTCACAGCGGCTGATGAAGCTGCGCTAGTTTCTAAATTCAAGCTAGCTGAAGGTCACGAAGGCCAGGGCGATATCTCTATCGTTATCTGGACTACAACACCATGGACACTGCCTGCAAACCGCGCAGTATGTCTACGTGACGATCTTGAATACGTTCTAATCCAAGTAGAAGCGAATGGCGATCAAGCTGCACAGCGTATCATCGTTGCTTCTGAGCTAGCTAAAGACGTAATGGATCGTGCGGGTATCGAGCACTTCCATAACCTAGGTTTTGCAA
>NZ_CFHWOM010000142.1:0-1967 GCF_984391705.1 Vibrio sp.
AGAAGAGGGTGAAGCATGAGCATGATTGAACGCGGTAAATACCAATCGCTGACCATGGTCAACTGGAACGGCTTCTTTGCCCGTACGTTTGACATCGATGGTCTGGTCACCACGTTATCAGGTGGTAACGGTGCAGGTAAATCAACCACAATGGCGGCGTTCATCACCGCATTGATTCCTGACCAAACGCTACTGCACTTCCGTAACACCACAGAAGCGGGCAGCAGCCAATCGTCTCGCGACAAAGGTCTGTACGGTAAGCTACAGCCGGGCGCGTGTTATGCGGCGCTAGACGTGGTGAACTCACGTAACCAACGCCTATTGTTCGCAGTAAAACTGCAGCAAGTTGCGGGTCGTGATAAGAAAGTAGACATCAAACCGTTTGTTATCCAAGGTCTTCCAAGCCATGTGAAACCAACGGATATCTTGATTGAAAGCGTATCTGCGACTCAAGCTCGTGTACGTCAAATCAACGAGGTGAAAGAATCGATCGCAGAGTTTGAAGGTGTTCAGTTCAAAGCCTTCTCTTCCATCGTGGATTACCACGCGCAAATGTTTGAATTCGGTGTAATTCCGAAGAAACTGCGTAACTCTGGTGACCGTTCTAAGTTCTACCGCCTTATCGAAGCATCACTTTACGGTGGTATCTCAAGCGCAATCACGCGCTCGCTACGTGACTACCTTCTGCCACAAAACGGCGGCGTGAAGAAAGCGTTCCAAGATATGGAATCAGCACTGCGCGAAAACCGCATGACGCTAGAAGCGATCAAAACCACGCAAGCAGACCGTGACTTGTTCAAACACTTGATCACAGAGTCGACTAACTACGTGGCTGCGGACTACATGCGTCACGCGAACGATCGTCGTAACAAGCTGGATAAAACGCTGTCATTGCGTTCAGAGCTGTTCGGCTCTCGTGAAACTCTCGTTGAGCAAAACAACCTGCTTAACCGTGTTCAAGAAGAGTTAGAACTGTTGATCGAGTCGGAATCTGCGCTAGAGCAAGATTACCAAGCGGCTTCTGACCACTTGCAACTGGTGCAAAACGCACTGCGTCAGCAAGAGAAGATCGAACGCTACCAAGAAGATCTTGAAGAGCTGAGTGAGCGTCTTGAAGAACAGATGATGGTAGTGGAAGAAGCGCAAGAACGCGTGATGATGGTGGAAGAGCAGGCGACCGTTGCGGAAGAAGAGGTGGATAGCCTTAAGACGCAACTGGCGGACTACCAACAAGCACTCGACGTTCAGCAAACTCGCGCGCTTCAATACCAACAAGCGGTTCAAGCGCTGGAAAAAGCGAAGCAGCTACTTGGCGATGACAGCCTAACGGCAGAATCGGCACAAGCGCTTGTCTCTGAGCTTAAGAGCAAAGAATCAGAAAGCACCAACGCGTTGCTATCGGTTAAGCATAAACTGGACATGTCTTCTGCAGCAGCAGAGCAGTTCGAAACCGCGCTTAAACTGGTACAAAGCATCGTTGGTCAAGTTGAGCGTAAAGACGCGTCTGAACATGCGAAAACCGCAATTGCGAAAGCGCGTGAATCTCAGCAAGTGGCGCAAAACGAACAGCAATGGCGTGCACAGCACCGTGACCTTGAGCGTAGCCTTAACCAGCAGCGTCAAGCACGTGAGCTAGTTAACGAATACCAGAAGCAGTTCCATGTTGAACTGACTGACGAAATCACGTTTGAACAAGAGCGTGAGCGTCACGCGATGCAAATTGACTCGTTAGAAATGACGCAAGAAGACGTGCGTGAGCAACGCAGCGAACAGCGTCGTCTAGAGCAAGATGCAGCAGCGGAAATCAACAAGCTAGAAGCCATTGCTCCAACTTGGATTGCGGCGAACGATGCGCTAGAAAAACTGCGTGAGCAAAGTGGCGCTGAGCTAGAAGATAGCCAGTCAGTCATGAGCCAAATGCAAGTGGTGCTTGAGCAAGAGAAGACCCTTTCTCTGGCGAAAGACAA
>NZ_CFHWOM010000143.1:0-1948 GCF_984391705.1 Vibrio sp.
GCACAACCTGTACGGCTGGTCGACCTTCCCAAATAATCGCATTGTCATAAATATTAAAGAAACGATGGAACCATCTAAGCCAATATTCTCTACCACGTTACTGGTGCCTGAGGGCTCACCCGATATCACCGCTTGATAACGCTGGCAGATACTTTCTACATTTTGCTGTGGTACCAAATCGAGAATAGAATCGAGCTCCAATACCTGCTCAATCGACTTACCACCTTGCAGGTTCACCCAAGACTGATTGACCATCAAAGGTTTGAAATCTCGGTGCACTAATATTCCCTGCCCTGATTTCATAATCATGTCTTGATACATCTGATCTTGCTTGCGCATCATATTCTGCAATTGAATCGCAGGGCTCAGATCGATCACCGTCACTTGTAATGCAGGTCTTCCTTGCCATTCGGTCACATGATCAATAGAAAACACCGTAAACTCTCTGCCATTTCGGTCCACATTGGTAGAGGTGTGGACTTGAGGATCGCGTTGACCACTGACGGTTTCAAGATAATTTTTGTAGGCAGCGACATGAAAGTCTTCTGATATGAGATCAAGAAAGCTATCAATTTGGGACATTAACTCTTCTGGAGATTGGTACCCATAAATACGAGCGTAGTTGGCATCAACACTAACCACATTCATATCTTGAATAATAATTACGCCGTACGTAGATTCGAAATTTATTGAAGACATTACCAACTCCACACTCTAGCTATACTTCATCACTGGAGCATTGCAACATATCCCACTAACCCTTCCACAGAATCTTTCAAGCATCAGGGGACATTAATATACCATCTAGTATATCGTACTGTTGGTCGCTTCTCTACAAATCAATCGCTAGCACGAGTTACCAAAAGTAGACAAGCATCTCAATCTGATTACGCGCGCCAAAAAACAAAAATAGATAACCTATAGCAATGTAATGATTAACTTTTCTATCTTTTGCCTTCCTTAGTTTCTATCTGCCCTAGCTTCTGGCTTCTTAGCTTAGACAGCACTACTCATCCCAATCAGAAAAATAAGAGACCAAGAAGTCTATCGCTAGCCGTGCTCTCTGAGGCAAAAAGCGTCGGTTCTGATAAACAATCCAACTGCTTGTACCCGAGCCCCAATACTCTTCTAGCACAGGAACCAGCTTGCCATTGGTTAGCCCGCCATTAAAACTGCTTCTAGGAAGGTACACAACGCCGAGCCCCTCTTCACACGCTTTCAGTACCGCGCTTGAATTGTTACTTCTCCATCGACCATGCACTCTTACCGCATTCAATGGCTTTCCATTTTGCTCAAACAGCCATTGGTCACTATTGGCAATAATGCAGCTGTGTTGTTTTAACTGTTCTGGATGAGTGGGGGCGCCATATTGATCGATATACGCTTTACTCGCCGCCGCTGCCATTGGGCGATCAACCAACTTTCTTGCCACCAGCCCTGAGTCATCTAACCGACCGTAACGAATCGCGAAGTCGATACCGTCTTCAATAAAGTTCACCATCTTGGTGTTGAAGTTCATTTCAATGGTTAGATCTGGATGAGATTTTGCAAATTCCATCAGCGCTGCCGCAACATGATTCTCGGCAAATGCGCCTGCAGCACTGACACGTAATGTACCGCTCAGCTGAGTCTGTTGAGACGTAACTTGCTCATTAGCTTGTTGTAGCCCAATCACTAAGTCTTTGCACTGTTGATAGTAAGTATGTCCAGACTCAGTCAGGCTTACCATGCGCGTTGAGCGGGCAAGCAAAGCCACCCCAACTCGCTCTTCTAACCTTGAAACTTGTCGACTCACATGGCTGGTACTGCAACCTAACTGCTTAGCGGCCGCAGAAAAACCGTGGCATTCGGCAACCGCAACGAATTCGTTAATCCCTTCAAAGCTATCCATACTTAACCTACTCGCGTTTTATCTTTGCTATATAGCAACAATGTTTTGCCTTTTAAG
>NZ_CFHWOM010000144.1:0-1931 GCF_984391705.1 Vibrio sp.
GAGGAACTAATGAAAACACCAATGGCTTGATACGACAATACTTACCAAAACGCACTTCTATGTCACACGTGACACAGAAGCTCTGCAATGAAATTGCACACAAATTAAATACTCGCCCACGCAAAAGGCTTGGGTATAGAACACCAACGGAGTATATTCATGCGCATCTGTAAAAAGTGTCGTACTTCAAACTTGATACTAAGAGGTCTAGTTTGAGTTTCTGACGGTTAGTTACCAACTATTGATAAGCAATGTAAGCTAAAAACAGCGCCATTAAGACTGCAAATATGTAGTCTTTAAAAATTCCTAAGATATCCAATTGTTAACTCTTAACTAAGTAAATGATGATTTCGTATAGACGCCCAATTAAGTTGTGAGCAACGCTGCTACCTTACTAAAACACTGAACCGTAATCACCAAACAAGTACAACCGAAAGTGCCGAACGTTGCGAATCAGCTTGAATTGCTTGTTATAAGAATATTTTTATAGATACATCTCTCTGATTACCGCGAACAACTCGAACTTACGATCGAACCAGTAATCATCAAATTCCCACTCATCAATTGTAGCCTCGCCAATAAAACCAATTTGCCAAATATTATGAGCTATCAAGAGCCACGGAATAGCTATAAGCTCTTCTTCAGAGAACTCTGAGATTGACTGATAACCACTCAGAAATGATGACCATTGTTCTTTAATGTTGTCACTATTAGTGAATAGAAGATTCCATAAGAAGACTACAGGGTCATATATTCGCCAACTTCTGCAACAGAAATCCAAGTCAAGTATCGTGATTTGCTCTGATGAGAAGATTGCATTACCCCAATGGAAGTCTCCGTGGCACAAAACCTCCGGTAAAGGAAACTTAGACAAGTTGACCTCCACTTGCGTAGCTAAGGTTTCGATAACCCCAACCTTTTCTTGCTTGTGCCTATAACCGGCTCTGATATTGAGCAAAGGTAAAGTGAGCAACTCTTCAGTTTTTTTAGGCGGAAAATCGTGCTTGCTCTGTGTTAAATGGAGCCGAGCACACTCTAGACCAAATAAGTAACATTGAGAAGAATTGAGAGTGGACACCGTATCCCCATGTACAAAATGGCTTAACACTGCATACATATCATCAATATACTGGACATACTTACCGTCAACTCCCGGGACAGGGACGGTTACAGAAACTCTATTAGCTTTCAAGCTAGCATTGAACTCGGTCATTGACGTCAAATGCGACAAAGAGCAATGACTAGCTCTATAAAGCTTAACAACATATTGTTCACCGTAGACTGTCGTGAGTTGATACAACTCATGCATACTCGAAAGAGCAGAAACATCAGTGACATTGATATCGTAAGCTTCATTAAGCTTTTGTTTAAAGTATCGAATGTTATCTTTCACAGATGCTCCAATATTTATAACGCTATCTATACGGCGCTAAGCCGCTCTTTACATAGATATAATGCGGTCTTTCGTTTAAGTCTTCAACAGAAAATCAATAGCTTAGTGAGCGAGTTAAAAAGTTAGAATGCACAGTGAGTGCATAATTTCTGAATTAGCTTCTGAGGCATCGATGATTGATTTTCGTCCGTGATGCAGTCCCAGAATGCGTCTAGGTTGTAACCATAGAGCCCTGGAAAGTTGAGTTTCTTGGATACGTATTCATAGAACGTTTCTTCATCCATAATTCCTGACATATCTATGAGTAATTCTTCGCTCATCATTCCGTAGTTCTCCCCTTATGAGTGCTAATGCTTGCAACAAATATCGCCACATCATTAAACCAAATGAGACCTTACTTTGCGAGGCTAGAGGTTTTACTTAATAGGAGAGGAGCGTAGCTTTTAGATGAGCTATTGATAAATATAGAGGCTCGAGCTTGTTCAACACTTGGGATTTAATGTTGGCTACGCAACGCTTAATCCTTATTTGTTAGCTT
>NZ_CFHWOM010000145.1:0-1850 GCF_984391705.1 Vibrio sp.
GTTCGTTCTAAACTCGCTTAATCCCAAATCAAATTGCAACAAGCCGTGCAATCCTATGGAACGCACGGCTTGTTTGTATCTGCTACCTATTCAAACTATATTATCATCACTCTCAGTTAGTGCATTTTTCTAAGGTTTTATGGCTGGAATTATCCCACGTAGTTTCATTGATGACCTCCTCGCGCGTCTCGATATCGTCGACATCATTGACGCACGCGTAAAACTTAAGAAAAAGGGCAAAAACTACAGTGCTTGTTGTCCGTTTCACAACGAAAAAACTCCCTCTTTTAGCGTAAGCCAAGAAAAGCAGTTCTATCACTGTTTTGGTTGCGGCGTACACGGTAATGCCATCGACTTCATTATGGAGTTCGAACGCCTCGAGTTTGTTGAGGCCATTGAAGAGCTTGCGAGCTTTCTTGGCTTAGAAGTCCCTCGAGAGCAGCGCAGCGGTGCCATTTCAACTCAGCCGCGTGCCAACACGGAGCAAAAGCGTAACCTATATGACTTAATGGGTGGTATCAGCCAATTTTACCGCTCACAACTCAAGCTATCAGCGAGCAAGCCCGCGATTGATTACCTCAAGAATCGAGGTCTGTCGGGCGAAATCGTACAGAAGTTTGGGATTGGTTACGTCGCCGATGAGTGGGATTTAGTTCGTAAGAATTTCGGTCAACAAAAAGAAGCGCAGGACATGCTGGTCACAGGCGGCATGTTAATCGAAAACGACAAGGGTAACCGATACGACCGTTTTCGTGGACGCATCATGTTCCCGATTCGCGATCGTCGTGGTCGAGTGATTGGTTTTGGTGGCCGTGTTCTTGAAGATGGAACACCAAAGTACCTCAACTCCCCTGAGACTCCGATCTTCCATAAAGGCAAAGAGCTATACGGTCTTTACGAAGTCTTACAGGCTTACCGTGAGCCACCTCAAGTCTTGGTGGTTGAAGGTTACATGGATGTTGTCGCACTAGCGCAATATGGCGTAGATTATTCCGTCGCCTCGTTGGGCACTTCGACAACCGGTGATCATATCCAGATGCTGTTCCGTCAAACCCACACGGTTGTGTGTTGTTATGATGGTGACAGAGCGGGTAAAGAAGCCGCTTGGCGCGCACTGGAAAATGCACTTGAGTATTTAAAGACCGGGAATACCCTGAAGTTTCTGTTCTTGCCAGATGGCGAAGACCCAGACAGCTATATTAGACAGCACGGCAAAGAGGCCTTTGAACAACTGGTTCAAAACGCAACGCCACTTTCTACTTACTTGTTCGACAACCTAATTGAAATTCATCAATTAAACCTTGGAACAACTGAAGGTAAATCGGCGTTGAGAGCCCATGCCAGTGCACTGATCAATAAAATTCCTGATAGCTACTTCCAAGAACTGCTCGAAAAGTTACTGGATGAGCGCACTGGGTTTGATAATCAGCTAAGACGAGCTAGAGTTCATAACAAGAGCTCTAGTCCGCAACCGCATAAAGAGCTTAAACGCACCCCTATGCGAGAAGTGATCGCTTTGCTTCTACAAAATCCGAGCTATGCTGATATGGTACCGGATTTATCGAGTGTTCGAGACTTACCATTACCTGGTTTAAGTTTATTCGTTGAGGTACTTGATAAATGCCATACTAACCCCCATATCAACACCGGCCAGTTATTAGAGCACTGGCGACACAGTAAACATGAGGCACTTCTGTCTCGTCTCGCGAGCTGGGAAATCCCCCTCGATGATGACAATCAAGAAGATATATTCTTAGACTCATTGGACAATATTCTTGCCCAGTGCGTAGAAAAGCAAATTGAAAACCTGCAGGCCAAAGCAAGAAGTGTCGGTTTATCAGCCGAAGAAA
>NZ_CFHWOM010000146.1:0-1836 GCF_984391705.1 Vibrio sp.
AAAAAAAGCGTGACTGTTTGACCAGTCACGCTTAAGCCTGTCACAGGCTGAATTACGTTCGATTAAACCTGAACATGAAGGCAAGATACCGCGTGAACGTCGTTACCTTGAATTCTAGGTTTTGTCTCAGCACACGCCTCTGTCGCTTGAGGGCAACGAGTACGGAATACACAACCTGATGGTGGATTGATTGGCGATGGTAGATCACCTTCCAACATCTGAATTGTCTTGCTGCGCTCAATACGAGGATCCGGGATTGGAACTGCAGACATCAGTGCCTTGGTGTATGGGTGTTTAGGATCAGAGAACAGCGCATCTGATTCACCTAGCTCAACAGCATTACCTAGGTACATTACCAATACACGGTCAGAGATGTGCTTAACCACTGACAAATCGTGCGCGATGAATACCAGTGAAAGACCTAGCTCTTTTTGTAGCTCTTTCAGAAGGTTAACAACTTGCGCTTGGATAGATACGTCAAGTGCCGAAACCGGTTCGTCACAGATGATCATCTTAGGCTTCAAGATAAGTGCACGTGCGATACCGATACGCTGACACTGACCACCAGAGAACTCGTGTGGGTAACGGTTGATTACGTTTGGTAGTAGACCTACCTTCGCCATCATCTCTTTAACGCGGTCCTTCACTTCCTGCTTAGAAAGCTCTGGGTAGAACGTCTCTAGCGGCTCAGCAATGATGTCACCTACTGACATACGCGGGTTAAGCGATGCAAGTGGGTCTTGGAAAATCATCTGAATCTCTTTACGAGTTTCACGACGTTGAATCTCTTCCATTTTCGTTAGGTCTTGACCTAACCACATTACTTCACCGTCTGTTGCTTCAACCAAACCGATGATTGCACGAGCGAACGTTGACTTACCACAACCTGACTCACCTACTACGCCCAGCGTCTCGCCTTCGTAAAGGTGGATATCAACGCCATCAACCGCTTTAAGGTTAGAAGGCTTAGCCCAAGGCCATGCCGATTTAGCAGCGATGCTAAAGTGAACCTTAAGGTCTTTAATGTCTAATAGTAATTGCTTATCTACACTCATTTTTTCCAAGCCTCCCAATCAGAAAAACATGCACGTTGACGGTCATTTCCGAATGGCGTCAGAATCGGTGCTTCTTGCTTACAACGGTCCATTACACGATGACAGCGGTCTTGGTAAGGACAGCCTGGTGGTAGACGAAGTAAGTTTGGCGGGTTGCCTGGGATAGTTGGAAGAATCTCACCCTCTGTATCTAGACGAGGGATCGCTTTCAACAGACCTTCCGCATATGGGTGGCTTGGGTTGTAGAAGATTTCATCTACTGTGCCGTATTCCATGGTACGACCTGCGTACATAACAAGTACTTTGTCACAAGAACCCGCAACAACACCCAAATCGTGGGTAATCATGATGATTGCTGTGTTGAACTCATCTTTCAGTTCGTTCAGCAACTCCATGATTTGCGCTTGAATGGTTACGTCCAGTGCTGTTGTCGGCTCATCGGCGATAAGCAGCTTAGGACGACAAAGTAGCGCCATTGCAATCATTACACGCTGACGCATACCGCCAGAAAATTCGTGTGGGTACATGGTAATACGCTTACGCGCTTCTGGAATCTTAACGGCTTCAAGCATACGTACAGATTCTTCGAATGCTTCTGCTTTGCCCATGCCTTTATGCAGCATCAGCACTTCCATCAACTGATCGCTTACCTTCATGTAAGGGTTAAGCGAAGTCATTGGATCTTGGAAGATCATCGCGATCTGTTCAGCACGAACTTTGTTTAGCTCTTTTTCTGGAAGGTTAAGAATCTCTTTACCTTCAAATTTTGCACTACCAGAGA
>NZ_CFHWOM010000147.1:0-1834 GCF_984391705.1 Vibrio sp.
GCAATGGCAGTTAACACTGAAGTAGAACTGTAACGCCAACCACACATTGGGGTGAAAATTAGTGTGCGTTTACCAATTCATTTCACCCATATGGACCTTAGCACCAATACTTAGCGCCATTGGTAGTTGTGCATCGGGGTAGCTTGCCGACATTTTGTCGATCACTTCCGTGCTATTCTGACTGCTATCTTTTGCTTTCTGGAAGTCTGCGAGGTACTGCTGAGAATAGCTTATAGTGCTTGCGTCAAGCTTGGTTCCAGCTTTCATGTGTCCTGGAATGACGATATCTGGGGTTAGATCTTTCAGTTCTTTCAATTGTTTAACCCATGCTTTCTGGCTACTCTCAGATTGCGCGTCAGCCATCCAAAGGTGCAAATTGCCATACACGGCGACGTTGCCCAGAACCGCTTTGTTAGAAGGGATCCACAAGTAAGGACGATGAGCCAATTCACCTTGTGTGCCACGAATCTCGATTTTATGCCCGTCAACGGTCAACACATTGTCTTCGATAGCTTGTGGTAGGTACGGTTCAACCGGAGCATTGCTGCCCATTTTAGGTCCCCAAAACGCCAGTTTGCCAGCCAATTTCTTCTCTATAACCTCAATCACTTTCGGCGTACTCAGAACTTGCGCTTTCGGAAACAGCGCATGCAGCACTTCAGCACCAAAGTAGTAGTCTGGGTCAGCCTGACTGATAAAAATGGTTTTCAGCTCTTTGCCACTATCAAGAACTTTTGCGGCAATACGCAGAGCGTCAGCTTTGGTAAATCCGGTATCGACAACCATGACTTCACTTTCACCGATTACTAATGTTGAGTTTACGTGGAAGCTGTTCTTGTCAGCGTTATAAACATCAAGAGTTAGTGGCGTGCTTTCTGCTGCGGTTGCATTAGTGGCGAGTAAGATAGATGCGGCCATTAGAGTTAAATTTTTCATACCGTTCTCCTTCTATGTGTTTGGGTACGGAGAGGATAGTAAGGAATTGACGTGCTCAGAAAAACACACCAAACTGAGCATTATTGTTTCTTAATTCGAGCGAATATATGGATAGGCTAACAGCTGCAAAAGTGTTTGTTGATGTTGCAGCGACGGGTAGTTTTACTGCTACAGCAGACAGGCTGGATATGTCTCGCCCTATGGTGACGAGATACATTGAGACGATGGAAGCTTGGCTGAATACCCGCCTTTTACATCGAACTACTCGAAAAGTATCTTTAACAACAGCGGGCCAAACATGCTTGGAAGAGGTTAAACAGTGGCTTGATCAAGCCGAAAGCCTAAGCGAGTTAGCAGATAACAGTGGTGAGTTGTCGGGTACAGTTCGGTTGGCAACCAGCATGTCATTTGGTTACTCTCAATTGGTGCCAGCTATTCAAGAGTTTATGGTAGAGAACCCCAACGTAAACATCGATATCGACTTACATGATTCAGTAACCGACCTAACTGAAAGCCAGATAGATCTTGCTGTCCGAATCGCCTCGACACCGGATCCGTCTTTGATAGGTAAACCGATATCGATATGTGAGTCAGTGGTGGTCGCTTCGCCAGAGTATTTGAATAGAAATAGTGCTATTTCTAAACCAAGCGATTTAACCGGTCATACTTGTCTTGGGTACAAAAATTTTCAACAACATATTTGGCATTTAACAAAAGACAACACACAACAATCGGTAGAAGTTAAGTGTAACTTGACAGCAAATGAGGCAACCGCCTTATTGCAAGCCGCATTGCATGGTGCAGGCATAGCTATCCAGCCATTCTATCTCGTGAATCAGTACATTAAAGATGGAGAGCTTCAGCAGGTATTGCCGGATTGGAAACCTGACGACTTAAC
>NZ_CFHWOM010000148.1:0-1779 GCF_984391705.1 Vibrio sp.
AGTTCCTTTTGGAATTCGTAGCTTCACGCCTAATGAATTCCAAAAGCAATTTGTCGAAGATACTGAGCTGACGTTAGGCGGTAAGCTCGCCGAGACGGATAGCCCTGAGATCCTTGGTCTCTACACCATGGGCAGTACATCTTCTATTGGTCAAAGTACTTCGAGTGACCTTGATATATGGGTCTGCGTATCACCGGATATGGATGGTGGTGCTCGCGATAGTTTGACCAACAAGTGTCTATTGATTACCGATTGGGCTCAGACGCTTGGCGTTGAAGCTAACTTCTTCCTGATGGATGAGCAGCGCTTCCGCTCGAACTATTCAGAAGAGATGACCGGTGATAACTGCGGCTCTTCTCAGCATCTACTGCTACTGGATGAGTTCTATCGTTCTGCTGTGCGATTAGCGGGTCAACGCCTACTTTGGCAGATCATCCCTCCAGAAATGGAAGAGTGTTACGACGAATATGTGCATGATCTTTGTAGCAAGGGTTACATCGATTGCTCTCAGTGGATTGATTTCGGCAAATTAAACCGAATTCCAGCGGAAGAGTACTTCGGCTCTAACCTGTGGCAGCTGTACAAGAGTATCGACTCTCCGTACAAATCGGTTTTAAAAGCGATCTTGTTAGAGGCTTACTCGTGGGAGTACCCACACACTCAACTTTTGAGTATCGATACTAAGCGTCGTTTCTTTGCTGATGAACCAGACCTATATGGGATGGACAGCTACTATTTGATGCTTGAGAAGGTAACTCGTTACCTTGAACGCATTAACGATGACACGCGTC
Source organism: Vibrio sp. (assembly GCF_984391705.1). Lineage (NCBI taxonomy): Bacteria > Pseudomonadati > Pseudomonadota > Gammaproteobacteria > Vibrionales > Vibrionaceae > Vibrio > Vibrio sp. Next base: position 792 of record NZ_CFHWOM010000148.1, read on the forward strand.
TTGATCTTGTTCGCCGCTGTTTCTATCTCAAAACTCATGAGAAGTTATCGCGTGAGGCAGGAGTAGGGTCAGTCGCTTGGCGCCGTGAAGCGTTAACTGAGATGACTCAATCTTGGAATTGGGATCATGAGACCATCGTTGAGCTGGATAACCGTCGTAACTGGAAGGTTGAGCAAGTTAAAGTTGTACACCACGCCCTGTTAGATGCGTTGATGCTCAGCTACCGTAATCTGATTCAGTTTGCACGTCGCAACGACATCACCTCGGCAATCAGCCCACAAGACATCAGCATTCTTGCTCGCAAGCTGTATGCAGCTTTTGAGGTGCTACCGGGTAAAGTCACACTTCTAAACCCTCAGATTTCTCCGGATCTGCATGAACCCGATCTGAGCTTTATTGAGGTAAGACAGGGCCAAACCAACAAAGCGGGTTGGTATCTGTATAAGCAGCCGCTGATTGCACACCGAATTCTTGGCCAACCATCGCTTGAGCACCATGAGTACTTGAGTAAGTTGGTTGCGTGGTCGTTCTTTAATGGATTGATCACTGAGTCAACACGCCTACACTCTGTGGTTCGTGACGCACACATTGATATCGATAAGTTCTATCAGATGGTGAGCGACCTGCGTAATACCTTCTCACTGCGCAAGCGCCGTCCGAGTATGCAAGCACTGGCGAGCCCGTGTGAGATCAGCCAGTTGGCGATGTTCATTAACTTTGAGAACGACCCAACCTCAGAATTGAGTGCTCGCTCTTTAAAAGTTGATTTGAAGAGTGCGGATATCTTCAGTTTTGGTGAAGAAGGCCAGAGCCTAGTGGGTAGTGTCGATTTGGTTTACCGTAACTCTTGGCATGAAGTGAGAACGCTTCATTTCCAAGGTGAGACGGCGATGCTTGACGCACTAAAAACGGTACTGGGTAAGATGCACCAAGATGCGTTGCCACCAGAGTCGGTGGATGTGTTCTGTTACAGCAAAAACCTACGCGG
>NZ_CFHWOM010000149.1:0-1729 GCF_984391705.1 Vibrio sp.
AAGAAACCATGGTGGAAGCTGTGGTAATAAGATAACCATAGTGTAAGGCCGCTGCTTTATGGCAGTGGCCTGTTTTATTGTGCCGAAGCTTTTTTTACGATAGTTCAGTGCATCACCAGTCTGGTTGTTGTGATGTATAGCGCTAAAGCAATAAGGGTTGCTCCTGAAAACTGGTGGACTCGTTTGGATAATCGCTCGCTTTTACTCAAACGCTCTCCAATAGCACTAGCAAAAAACACCAGTGGTAGTTCCACAAGAACCATGATAATCACGAGTATTACCCCTAAAAGAAGCATCTGTTCACTGACCCGACCCATTTCATGAGAAATAAATTGAGGGAAAAAAGAGAGGGTAAAAATAATAGCTTTAGGATTAAGTAAATTAGTCATTACTCCCTGCATATAGATCTTTTTAAGAGTACGAGCAGGGCGCTTATCTAACGATGATATCATTGCATGATGAGTAAAGATCCCCCAACCAATCCATCCCATATACAAAGCTCCTGTAAGTACAAGGATCTTATACAATGCCGGAGATGCTGAAACGACGGCGGCGACGCCTAGCGTTGCCAAAATGACATGAATGTATGCCCCGCTGGCGACTCCTAAGATAGAAACTACCCCTGCTTTTTTCCCGCTAGATAGCGCGTTTGACATCACGTACACCATGTCTGTACCTGGGGTGATCATCAATACGAATGTTGCAACGGTGAAAAGAGCTATTAAATTACTGTCGATCATTTTTCGATTACCTAAAGTGAGTTGTGTAATCGCAGGGTGACAAAGGTTAGAAGGCAGTTATATAACAGAATTGCTCACTTGAACTCGGCGGCATACTTTTTAGGAGAGATCCCAAATGTGGCTTTAAATTGACGACCTAAATGAGACTGGTCAGAAAAGCCACAGGCTACAGCGGCACTCGCTATAGGGTAACCATTGCCAAGGAGCTGCTTTGCTTTTAGTAACCTCAATTGGCGCAAGTACTTGTTCGGAGAAATATTGAAAACTCGAGAAAACTGACGGCATAGGTGGAACTTAGAAAGGTTGACCTCATGAGCTAAGTGATCGAGAGTGATCAATTCGTTGTAATGAGTTTCTAGATAGTCGCGTGCTTTTACTAATTTCCTGAAGTCTTCTACCTTAGGAGAAAGGTCATCGACGATGACAATTTGCGATAGTCGTTCGACGAGAAGTCCCATACATCGAGTCCAACAGACGTCAATATCAAACATGGTTGATGACGGTTCTGCTAATTGCATGGCACATTGTACTAATTCTTGGTGCAATTCTGGTGAGTTCACTGTCATGTGTGAAATCAACGGGACACGTTGTCCGAATTGTTCAAACGCCTTACTTAGCTCTGTCTCTTGGACATAGAACATCACATATTTACAGTTATCGGAGCCAAGGACTTTTCCTGCATGGACCTCTCCGGGAGCGAGCAGGGATACTTGCCCAGACGTTACTACCCCATCACCATTCCCTTTAGGGCTATTGTCATGAGCACCTGTAATCACAGCACCAATAGACCATGTTTCATGCCAATGAGCATCAAACTTATGACTTGCAAAATCTGCAATTAGAACTTCAACACCACCGCGATTTTCGACGGCGTAAAATTGGGCATTATTTAACAACATCAGCCAAAAACTCAGTATTCAATCCTTGATATCTTGAGCGACCATTGAACTCATTAACGTAATATTTATCAAGTTCTAGTTGGCTTTGTC
>NZ_CFHWOM010000150.1:0-1661 GCF_984391705.1 Vibrio sp.
GGCCTTTTTTGTCTTTGTTTTCAACTTCAAGATCAGAAATTGCAGTGTGCAGTTTCGGGTCCCAGTTTACTAGGCGCTTACCACGGTAGATTAGGTCTTCTTCGTATAGGCGAACAAACACTTCTTGAACAGCGTTAGATAGGCCATCATCCATAGTGAAACGCTCACGGTCCCAGTCTACAGAAGCGCCTAGGCGACGAAGCTGCTTAGTGATTGTGCCACCAGATTCGTTTTTCCATTCCCAGATTTTGTCGATGAAAGCATCACGACCGTAGTCGTGCTTAGTTTTGCCTTCTTCAGCAGCAATCTTGCGCTCAACAACCATTTGAGTTGCGATACCAGCGTGGTCCGTACCTACTTGCCAAAGGGTGTTTTTGCCCTTCATACGTTCAGCACGGATCAGAGTATCCATGATAGTGTCTTGGAACGCGTGACCCATGTGTAGGCTACCAGTGACGTTCGGTGGCGGGATCATGATGCTGTAAGCTTCTTTTGATGTGTCACCGTGTGGCTTAAAGTAGCCTTTCTCTTCCCAAGCCTGATACAGGGCTTGTTCGATTGATGTTGGGTTATATGTCTTTTCCATAGTGCTCTTTTACGGATACTGTGAATGGTTAATCTTGGTCAAACTTCATAAGTGAAGCTTCTTGAACCTTAATTCAAAGATAGCTTTAACTATGAGGTTTGACTATGGATGCTGAATCTCAATCGTTTGTAATTGATACCCAGCTTGACGGTAAATTTTATACCTTTCGCGCGCGAGTTGCTTCGCTTTTTCTTCGCAAGGCACGAAGTCTATCACCTGAGCAAAGGCGTTCGCAAAGGTTGTATGATTATCGGCCACATTTATTACCAATTGACGGTTCCAATTGGGCTTAACGCCCTCGTAACCTATTTCAATATTGGTGGCATACTTTGGACCTTCACCAACCAAGTTGTGTGCCATAAACTGCTCGGGTTCGACTTGCCAGAAGATTTCTGCAAGGCTCTCGGCATGCGCTTTGTCGTTACAGTTTAGGTAGAGTTTTGCGCCTTGCTTAGCAAAGTGATGAGCGAGAAACAGCACGTACTCGGCAAAACCTTGTGGCTCTGCTTGAGGGCTGTCTGGCGACACAATGTAAAAAGTGGCTGTCTGCATAACGCTACTCAAACTTGATAAAAGCGAGGGACAAGTTTCCCATCATAAGTTACTAAAAAAGGGCCCGTAGGCCCTTTTTATTATTTTGAAGATTACTCTTCAGTCTCATGGCCGCTGCGGTTCAATAAGAATTGGACTAGCATTGAGACTGGACGACCAGTAGAGCCTTTCGCTGCACCAGACTTCCACGCAGTACCTGCGATGTCGATGTGTGCCCAGTTGTATTTCTTAGTGAACTTAGACAAGAAACAACCTGCAGTGATAGTACCGCCTGGACGGCCACCGATGTTTGCCATGTCAGCAAATGGGCTGTTTAGTTGCTCGTGGTACTCGTCTGCCATCGGTAGACGCCATGCACGATCACTTGCTTGCTCAGAAGCGTTAACTAGCTCGTGAGAAAGTGGGTTGTGGTTCGATAGAACGCCACTGATGTGGTGACCTAGAGCGATAACACATGCGCCTGTTAGCGTTGCAACGTCAACCACACAGTCTGGTTCGAAACGCTCAACGTAAGTGAGTGCAT
>NZ_CFHWOM010000151.1:0-1619 GCF_984391705.1 Vibrio sp.
TATTATGCGTTACTTGAATCGTTGAAAGTTTTGTCAAAGTAACGAGTTTAACGTACTGATTTTTTAAGGCGTTATGTAGGACGAATCGGATACGGAGAAACTTGCTAAAAGGTGGTTTTTTGAGCCACTTACCGAAATAAAAACCATAAAAACTATGGTTGTTTAATTTGCAAATGAGTTATAGAATGCGAATCATTTTTATTTAATGGTGGTTGGTAATGTCTCGAGTTTTGATCGTTGATGATGACGTTCCGTTGTGCGAACTGTTAGAAACTGTGCTGCAAGAAGAAGGCTACACGGTCTCATCGGTACACTGCGGTGAGAGTGCATTGCAGTATATGGAAAAAACACCAGTTGATCTCGTTCTCCTTGATGTAATGCTACCAAACTTAAACGGGATGCAAGTTGCTCGTCGTATTTGCCAACGTTTTGCCACGCCGATTTTGATGCTGACTGCGCTCAATGATGAGAACTCAATGTTAGATGGTTATCAAGCGGGAGCTGACCAGTACATCGGTAAGCCATTTAACGTTGCAGAGCTGTTGATGCGTATAAAAGCAATTCTTCGCCGCGTAGGGTTAGAGCGCCAGAGGCAAGCGATGTGTAATACGGTTCAAAGTATCAGCGGCCAGTTGAACAGCTTGCCTCTGACTGGCACGGAAGCGGAACTACTTTGCTACTTGGTGAAAAAACAAGGTGTTGTCATCTCTAAAGCTGAACTACAGACCCAAGTTTTGAAGAAAGAGCTCAGCCCTTTTGATCGCAATCTAGATATGCACATCAGCAATATTCGTCGAAAATTAGTGGAAGCTGGCTTGTCCAAACAGCATATAAAAACGTTTCGTGGGAAAGGCTACAGCTACCTTGAAGCGGTAACGAGTTAATGAAGTTCGTTTGCCCATCCTACATCGCTAAGCGCAGAGACAGTCTTGCTTTCCAGCTCTTTAGTTATATGACGGCTATTGTCATTAGCATTTTGGCTGTTCAAGCGGTTGCAGAACAAGCTTTGGTGAAAGCCATGCTTAAAGTGCCAGCGAGTGTAAAAGTTGAAATGCTAGAGCTCGCTCATCAGGCAAATATCCTCATTGAGGAAGGCGACATGGATGAACTGGCTGACTGGGCAAATGCACAACACTTCTATCTATTCGTGCTCGACGAAAACCAACATCCGTTGACGCACCGCATGATGCACCCTCACTTTGAGTTCAAATTAAAATTCAAAAGAAGCTTGGACGAGCAACTAGAAGGTCGAGTAAGTCGCCCAATATTTAGCATCCCTTTGGTTGGCAATAACAGCTTGATGATCCAATTGCCACACCAATTACACCCGGCACATGATTTCATTCTTTATTTTTCTATTCTAAAGGTTGTGATTGCTGGAGTGATATTGGCACTGTTTTCATTGCTGATGGCGCGTAATCTACAGCAGCCTTTGGACCGATTGAGAGAGGCGAGCAAGAAGCTTTCTAATGGTGACTTCAATGTCAGTGTGGTAGATGAGTTGAAATCGAATACGCGAGAATTTAATGAACTCGCGCGAGATTTTGACCACATGACCAAAGAGATCCATTCATTGGCGGAGAAGCAGCGCCGGTTAATTCGTGACGTTTCCCATGAAT
>NZ_CFHWOM010000152.1:0-1605 GCF_984391705.1 Vibrio sp.
GCTTACGGCGGTTAGCAGCCACTGTCTTATTCAAACGTTTTGACTGCACTCTGCGTTTTCTCATTATCAGAACCTCTTGCAGACAACGAACACACTCTCCGACACTCGCATGGCAAAGTGTCTGATTTATTATCAATCGATGACATTCTGATGAGGCACGCCTAGGGGTGAAGGTGGCATCAGTTTGAGGAGAAGTGACTAAAAGAACTTCTCTGCTATGCAAGCCTAATATTGGTATGGCACCAATGAACATCACAAGCTAGATAAGCCCGAAAGACTGGATTCTGGATAACTTGATCTGTTGACTCAAAAAAATAGCGAGCTGAGGGCTCGCTATTTTCGAAGTTTTTATTCTGCTTTTGGCACTGGTGTTTGCTCTGCTTCTTGAGGGGCATTTTCTTCAGGTGGTGGTGTTACTTCAACTGCCCCTGAAACCTGTTCAGCCAAGGTCTCTACAGCACCAGAAACTAATAGATTAGGATCGAGTGGCGGGATAACCTGCAGGTCTTCTGTATCCTCGTCGATAGCAGGCTTTTGGCTTACATGGCCAATGATCGATTGATAGTAACGGCGGATGTTTTCTACGTAGTTACGTGCTTCATCACCACGGGCATAACCGTAACGAGTCTGGCTGTAATAACGTTTCTGACGCAACAATGGTAGACGCTCTTTTACATCTGCCCATGCGTTTGGATCGCCGCCTTGCGCTTTAGTCAGGCGTCGTGCGTCCATCATATGACCATAGCCAACGTTGTAAGATGCCAACGCAAACCAAATCTTTTCGTGTTCATTAATGGAATCTGGTACACGAGCGACAATACGACGCAGGTATTCCACACCACCTCGAACAGACTGTTCTGGGTCAAGACGATCCGTAACCCCAACACTCTTAGCGGTTGGCAGCGTCAACATCATCATACCGCGAACGCCTGTTGGTGACTTCGCTTTTGGTTTCCAGTGGGACTCTTGGTAAGCCAATGCGGCGATCAAGCGCCAGTCGAACTCTTCACCGTACTTTTGGAACAGTGGTGACCATTTCGGCAGGGTGTTATCCAAAGCTCGAATAAAGGCACGCGTGTCTACGTAGTCGAAAGCTTCAATGTGACCGATGTATTTCTCTTCGAGTGTCGCGAGTTCACCAGACTGTTTAATGTTGCCAAAGAACTCGATCAACATGGCATACAAGCTTTCATCTTCAGAACGACGAGTAAACCAAGAGACAGGTTGGTCTTCGGTGAGCTCAAAAGCCAAAGCTAAATCTGGGTATAGGCGCTGCGCCAAAGACAGTTCTACCGAGTCAGTTACTGTAAAACGCAACTCACCTGTTGATACGTGTTTTAAGAGGTCGCGAGTATCGGCATCGCCAATAATTTCGAATTGCAGCTCTGGGTGTTCTTTCTGTAGCGCGGTTAATGTCGGAACAAATTGTGACTGCTCAACAATTTGCAGCGTCTCTGCTCCTGCATTGCTGTCTTCGTTTCCGGCTTTCTCATCTTTTGATTCTTGATACTTGATGAGCTGGTCTACATCGCGAGGGCGAAGCTGGCCTTTTTTGTACACCACTTGCTGGCTCACATAGTAGTAAGCAGGCCCGGGACGGAAGCG
>NZ_CFHWOM010000153.1:0-1555 GCF_984391705.1 Vibrio sp.
ACATCATCAGGAGTCACATAATCACGACCTGCTAGCCAAGCATGAGCGCGACTGCTCTTGTCTAAGGCGATGGACGCTCGCGGGCTAACACCAACCTCAATCCATTTCGCCAATTTAGAATCTGGGTACAAATGAGGGAAACGTGTTGCCATAACAAGATCAACAATATATTGCTTAATTGATTGTGAACTATGAACACGCTTTACTGCTTCCTGTCCTATTTTAATATGCTCAACATGGCTAATTAATGCCGAGCCTGATGAATCATTTACTTGTTGATGTTCAGAAAACGTCGCACTTTCAAAAGAGGTGTTTTTTTCAATGTCACCTAGCTCTTCCCTGCGTACCAATTCAATGATCGCCAATTCAGCATCGTTGTTCGGATAGTCCACATGTACCTTCATCATGAACCGATCCATTTGAGCCTCTGGTAGTGGGTACGTCCCCTCTTGCTCAATTGGGTTTTGTGTCGCTATAACCAAGAAAGGATCAGGTAATTTACGCGTTTCACCTCCAACAGTTACCGTCCCCTCAGCCATAGCTTCTAGCAGTGCTGCTTGAACCTTCGCAGGAGCTCGGTTTATCTCATCCGCCAAAACCATGGAGCTAAAAATTGGACCCGGTTTAAACACCAAGCTTGACTGCTCCTTGTGGTACATCTGCGTCCCTGTAACATCTGAAGGCAGTAAATCGGGCGTAAACTGCACGCGACTAAACTCCAGATTGACCTGTTCTGATAGCACTTTTGCGGCACGAGTTTTAGCTGTACCCGGTAGGCCTTCCAAAAGAATGTGCCCACCCGTTAACAACGCAATCATCATTGATTTAGTGACGTGTTGTTGGCCAATGATCGATTGGTTTGTATGATCAATAAAATCGCAAATCGCCGCATGAGTCTCTTGGGACATGACATTACCTTACAAAGCTTGGTTGAGTTCTCGACTGCTAGTGGAAGCCGTCGAGAATCCTATTATTCAGATGGAGATGAGTCTCTTAGCTTTAAAACTACATCCTGAGGCGCAACAGTCTCTAGCTCGGTTAGACACTGGTTCGCGTCCTCTCCGGTATTCAATAGCGTTTCACATAAGGCGTAGAGATAAGCAGGTTGAGAACGACGCTGATATATCGATTCATATATGGAAATGGCTGTTTCAGGATCGGTATCTCGAATAAGCGTCGCATAGATATAGCCGTATGAACCACGAGTCGGCTCTAACTGATACGCAGTGCGTAACCTATGAATAGCGTCATTTGTTTGATTATTTCTCAGATACGCCAACCCGAGGCTGTAATGAAGTGCCGCTGAATCTGGATAGTTCAACAATGCTTGATTGAGCACTTTTCTTATTTCAAGTTCGTTACCTGACTGCTTCAGGTACTCTGCATAAACAATAAATACTCTTGGGTCGTCATACTTGTTTTGCATGTCAGTATAGAGAGCTTCAGCTTTTTGCTGCTCGTTTTGGATGTTGTAAAACCAAGCGCGCTCCAGATCCCCATCTAAATCCATTGGAAGTTGATTTAAATGACGTTCGATAGCTGGCACTAGCGTTTC
>NZ_CFHWOM010000154.1:0-1545 GCF_984391705.1 Vibrio sp.
CACTTCTGAGTTACAACGACCCAATTGGTCCTAAAACATGGCGCCTAAACTCTGAAGTTATCTCTGCATTTTCGGATGATGCGACTAAGGAATTGTTAGCAAAGACGAAAACCCCCAGAGCAACGGGAGGGTACAGTGCACGTATTGGAGACACCGCAACACTTGAGCGAGCTTATACGTCACAGCCAATCGCAACCGAGACGGAAGAGGAATTAACCAAAGAGTTTGAGTACAGCTTCGAAGTCGGCTGCTCGGATGCCACCATAAAGAAAATGGTGCGCTGTGACTTTACTTTAGCCAAAACTCAGAACGAAGGCGCGGTCACCCGTTGGGAGCAAGCCAATACCGAGCTAGGCACCCTTTATACGGCGTTAAGTGCCTTCGATGAACCAAGACGCTTAAACATCCATATTGCTGATGCCAATCTCGGGCTAACGCCATTAGAAGCCGTCACCTTACAAAAAGCCGGCAGCCATAAGGCTGTTGAGGGATTCATACCTGTCGTCCCAGCAGTGCGATTGGGCGAACGCCTAGGCTTGCCGACAGAAGGCTATTACTACCACTTTAATGATGGTGAACTGATCCAAGAATACAAAATTCTCGGGCAAGAGAAGTGGGCATTTTACGCTACGCAATCGACACAAGACACGCTCAATGACGAGCGCGGTTTTACCAAAGACCAAAGCGCTATATTGGTGTATTGGAAGTTGGCCAACCAAGAACTTAAGAACCAATACATCATTTATCTTGAGCGCCAAATCACACGAGAAGAGCTCGATAATCTCAGCGAAGATTGGCTGAGTGAAAACGGAATAAAGTTGGATGTTCCTGCACTGTTTGATGCAGCCAAACAGCCGGAAGAAGCGCGCGAAGAAGATAACAACGATGAGACGGAAGCCCAACAAACCGAGGCGACGCACAATGTAGCGGCGGGCGAAACCTGGCAAAGCATCGCTGAGCTGTATGGTATGGGAGCGAAAGCCTTGCTCTCGCTTAACCCGGCCTATGACGCCGATCCTTTATCACTTTCGGCAGGTGATGAAATTGTTGTTGCTGAAGCACAGCATCAACAAGCACCGGACAAAAAGGACACCTTTCCGCCACTGCGCCCACAAACTTACAACAACATCCGCAACAGTCATTATCAGCACAGCGACGCATTACTTTGGCTAACCACCCATAGAGCCATCAACGCTGCCGATTTTGTAGAGAGCGATGTCGCCATCCTTAACTTAAAAGACGCCACAAGCTCGCTCGTGTTCGCTAAATCCTGCACCAGGCCAGAAGGGTGTATTGAAATTGGTGACCAACAAGAGTCAATCAGTAACTTCGGGCCTTGGTCATTCCTCATTGCGCAAGCGAATGCGACCCCAGCAGCTGTCATCCCCGCCATTCAAGCAACACAAGCACAGATGGCCATAGGCAGTTCCGCAGCTGTCGCCGGTTCACCAGAACAAACGCAACAAACCCAAACTGCGGCGATGCAGTTAGATAAACTGGCCGGCACATTGAAAGACAAAATCGTTGAGGGCTACCGCTGGCAAG
>NZ_CFHWOM010000155.1:0-1525 GCF_984391705.1 Vibrio sp.
ACTTTCTTCAAGGTTGTACGTGCTTCGAAACGACCGTTTTCATCACGGAAGTCGACAATGTTCTGCGCAATGGTGCTCGACAAGCCCGCTACGCGCGTCAGTAGCGCCGCAGAAGCAGTGTTCACGTCCACACCGACCGCGTTTACACAGTCTTCCACAATCGCATCTAGGCGTTTTGCCAGCATTGATTGGCTAACATCGTGCTGGTATTGGCCCACACCGATCGACTTAGGATCGATTTTCACTAGTTCAGCCAGTGGGTCTTGTAGACGACGAGCAATCGACACCGCACCACGCAGAGACACGTCCATATTTGGGAATTCTTTCGCTGCAAGCTCAGACGCTGAGTAAACGGAAGCACCCGCTTCACTTACGATGATTTTCTGAACTTTCAGGTTGCCACGTTTGATGACGTCTGCGACAAAGCTGTCGGTTTCACGTGAAGCCGTGCCGTTGCCGATCGCAATTAAATCCACATTGTACTTGCGTACCAACTGATCAACGATTTGCGCTGATTTGTCGTATTGCTTTTGTGGTGGGTGAGGGTAGATGGTTTCGGTTGCAAGCACCTTACCAGTCGGATCGACAATAGCGATCTTCGAGCCTGTACGCAGACCCGGATCGAGACCAAGTGTTGCACGAGGACCTGCCGGTGCTGCCATCAACAAGTCTTTTAAGTTAGTGGCAAATACTTCAATCGCTTCGATTTCTGCGCGCTCTTTCATTGCGCCCATTAGCTCGGTTTCCATGTGCATCGATACTTTGATGCGCCATGCCCAGCTGATCACTTGCTTACGCCACGTATCCGCGGGTGCGCTGCTAAGTGTCACGCCGTAGTGGTCAGCGATAATCGTTTCGCAGTAAGACTGACGCGCGCCTTCTTCCTGTTCTGGATCGGCATTCATTGCCAATGTCAGGAAGCCTTCGTTACGACCACGTAGCATTGCCAGTGCGCGGTGCGATGGTACTTTGCTTAATGGTTCGTTGTGGTTGAAGTAATCTTTAAACTTCTCACCTTCTTGCTCTTTGCCTTCAACGACACGAGCACCCATTTCCGCATTGCGGTTGAGGTGACTACGAATTTTTTCTAGCAGATTTGCGTCTTCCGCGATGCGTTCCATGATGATCGCGCGAGCGCCATCCAGTGCGGCTTTGGTGTCTGCCACGCCTTTGTCTGCATCAAGGTATTTGCTTGCTTCGCTTTCTGGCTCAGTTTGCGGATGATTCCAAAGCTGGTCTGCAAGTGGCTCAAGACCGGCTTCAATCGCGATCTGACCTTTGGTGCGACGCTTTGGTTTGTAAGGTAGGTACAAGTCTTCAAGGCGAGTCTTGCTGTCTGCCTGAGTGATTTCTTGTTCGAGTTCTGGCGTAAGTTTGCCTTGTTCTTGGATCGACTTCAGGATGGTTTGACGGCGGTCATCCAGCTCACGAAGGTAAGACAGGCGGCTGTCTAGAGTACGCAGTTGGGTGTCATCAAGGCCGCCCGTCACCTCTTTACGGTAACGTGCAATAAATGGGACCGTGT
>NZ_CFHWOM010000156.1:0-1486 GCF_984391705.1 Vibrio sp.
TTTGATAGTTGCTTATCATGCGTGTTCTTGTTCAGAGGATTATGAAAACTATGCGCTATTTAGCTCTCTTATTGATAGGTTGGTTGTCTCTGCCAGTTTATGCATTAACTCAGGTGGATATCTATCGTGCCGAAGTGGCGATCGACGGTGAGCAAAAAGACGGCGAAGAACTCGCTCGTCAACAAGGTATGCAAGATGTGATTGTGCGTGCGACTGGCAGCCAATCTTCCCTTAGCAACCCAGTAATTAAGAAAGCAGTGGGTTCAAGTTCTCGCTATATTTCTCAACTTGGTTACGGCCAAATTGATGGTCAAAACAGCTTGAAGATGCTGTTTAACAGCGGTCAAATCCGTTCACTGCTGACTCAAGCTCAGCTTCCATTGTGGTCACCAAACCGTGCCAACATTCTGGTGTGGATGGTAGAAGAGCAGGGCTACGATCGCACGATTACATGGGAGCACTCAGATTCAGCAAGTGCAGCTGCGTTGCGTGAAGCCGCACAAGCGCGTGGTTTACCAGTCACTATGCCTGTGGGTGATTTTGATGATGTGACGGGTGTGAATGTGTCTGACCTTTGGGGTGACTTCGTTGATCCAATTAGCCAAGCGAGCCAACGTTACCCGGTCGATGCGGTACTGATCGTACGCGTTCAAGGCGATAAGCTTCGCTGGACTCTGTACGACCAATCACCAGCACAATTATCTGAATCAAAGCAGTCTCCACGCAGTGGTTCTGCATCAGGTGCGAATGCGATTCCTGCGATGATGGGCGGTATTGCTGATTACTACGCGAATAAGAGTGCGGTGGTGGTTTCAAGCAAATCGTCTAAAGCCCTAGATGTGAAAGTACTGAACGTTGAATCAGCAATGGATTTCTTTGAGCTAGAGAATTCGCTAACCAAGCTTAACTCGGTAGCGGGTACGGAAATCAAGCGTATTCAAGGCAACCAAGTGACGCTAACGATTCATCTATTGGCCTCACAGCAGGCGTTTGAGCAAGAAGCGTCTTCGATTCGTCCGTTAGAAGTGACTGAAGATCCGATGGTGGGTATGGAACCAGCAACACCAGTGCAGCTTCCGCTAGAACCTGCTCAACCAGCACAATTGCCAGCAGACTCAGAAGAAGGTCAAACGGCGAATGTGGTTGAACTCGATGCCGCGAACGAGCAGGCTCAGCCAGAACAGCCTGTGATCGCTCAGCCGACACCAGTGCAATACGACTTGATCTATAAGTGGAAGGCGCCTGTGCGTACTCAAGCTGAGCCAGTAGAGGAAGAATCAGAAATCGCGCCAGTGCTAGAAACTGACGTGGTTGAAGATCATCTGACTTAAGCTCGTATTCAATAAAAAACGAACAAAAAAGAGTCGCCTAGTGCGACTCTTTTTATGTATGTACTGTCCTAAATAAGGTAGCTACATTTCCAACATTACATTGGCGAATATTATGCAGAGACTGAAGCTGGATGTCTCTGAGCTTATTACTTATT
>NZ_CFHWOM010000157.1:0-1459 GCF_984391705.1 Vibrio sp.
AGATTACTAAGTTAAAATGTAAACCATCATATATTCAATCACTTAGGTGATTTTTCATCTACGTTACATTTGCAAGTAGTTTAAGATCATCTTTCTTTACTTAACTAATAAATCTCAATCAAATCATTAGATAAATACCTTCAAAGCTTATACTACCAAATGTTAAATATATCATTTACTTACCTATAAATAAATTAGGAATAGCGAGTTCAACTTTGACCTTTACTGATAAAAAAGAAATCTATTTAATTAACAATAAACACCAAAAATATGATTCGATTTTATAAATAGAAACACAGAGACTAATCCATTCTTGCCATTATTTGGTGCAAAGGCGCACTTATATGTCGCACGCATTTAATTGCTATTTAGATTTTATTAAATAGCTGAATGTTAGCCCTATACTACCCATGACTATTTTCTTTAAAGGTGGCATTGAACGTCACTTTGCACTATCTTTGAGCCCTAACTCCTAAATTACATAATCATCAATATTCATGAATGCCGCTTTACTAACCATGTTCATTCCTACCTTCTTCTTTGTTTCGATCACGCCTGGGATGTGTATGACCCTTGCTCTCACATTAGGAATGAGTATTGGGTATCGCCGAACCCTATGGATGATGGCTGGTGAACTGGTTGGCGTGGCACTGGTGTCTGTCTCTGCGGTATTGGGCATCGCTGCAATAATGCTGAATTATCCTTGGTTATTTACCGCCCTTAAATTAATTGGTGGTAGCTACCTTCTCTATTTAGGTATCGAAATGTGGCGCTCACGAGGCAAACTCGCCATCAACGTTGAGAATGTTGATGTTCCGACCAGTGGCAACTGGGATTTGGTTTTACAGGGCTTTGTCACCGCAATCGCCAACCCTAAAGGTTGGGCGTTTATGATTTCCCTTCTGCCGCCTTTTATCAATCAAAATGCCGCTCTTGCGCCTCAGCTGATCGTACTTGTTTCGATTATTCTGATGTTCGAGTTCATTTGTATGTCGCTTTACGCCACAGGTGGCAAAGGCTTGAAGCGTTTACTGGGGCAATCAAAAAACGTCCGCTTGATGAACCGTATTGCTGGCACCTTGATGATGGGTGTGGGTGTTTGGCTGTTGATGAGCTAAGGAAAGCGTTTTCGATAGAAAGTCCGAGTTATGAAGAAAATTTTAGATAAGATCAAACAGGCGATCGGTGATGTATTGGATTTCCATGCTCGAGTATGGGTAGTAAATGTCTACACTGGTGAACACAAAGGAGAATCTTATGTGGTCAATGAGGACAGCTTCTCTGAGTCGTTACAGTGGATGAAAAAGAAAGGCTATAAAGATTCCATGCTCACCAAAGTAGAATCAATGAAGCGGTCTCAGGTTATTGAGTTTGATTTGGGCTCAGTCAAACATCGACTGATGAGAGTAAAATAATGCCCTCTTCTACTTCGTTTCTCGTTTCTCGTTTCTCGTTTCTC
>NZ_CFHWOM010000158.1:0-1378 GCF_984391705.1 Vibrio sp.
TGTGCTATTGAGCAAAATCACACTTCCATTTTAAGGTTACAAAAATCCAGTTAACACATCAATTATCCAGTCTGGCAAATCATCAACAAAGCCCTCAAACCCTTATATATTGGAGCAATAACACATTTCACTTATGGTTCATCGACTTCCACATAATGTCACAGATATGCAGTAAGTTTATCCAGTAGACGATCTACATCACACTCTAGTCGGGCGGTTACAATCGTCCAGTAAATGCATTTTTTCTTCACTACTGTCTCCGCTTGGTTAATTTCAAAATACCCCTGAAATAAAAATTATATTTATAGGGGTTCGACAATGATCACCAAACTAATAAATGAAGACTTGATTAAGCTTGATCTTCAAGCGACTTCAAAAGAAGACGTATTTAAAGAACTGGTTGCAGTTCTACACGCCCAAGGTCGTATTTCAGACCAAGAGCAATTTCTTGCAGATATAAAAGCACGTGAAGAATTAGGTAATACCGGATTTGAAGATGGCGTAGCTATCCCACACGCAAAAAGTGCAGCAGTCATCGAACCAGCGGTTGTGATCGGCGTAAGCAAATCAGGTATCGAATACGGCGCGGAAGACGGTTTGCCTTCAAAACTGTTCTTCATGATCGCTTCTCCAGACGGTGGCGATAACCACCACATCGAAGTACTTGCAGAGCTGTCTTCAAAATTAATTGAAGATGGTTTCATTGATGCGTTTTTAGGTGCAACAAACAGCCAAGACGCACTGGCACTCCTACTTGCTAAAGAAGAGCCGCAACCAGTGGCAGACGCACCAGCAAACCAAGGCTTCATCATTGGTGTTACTGGTTGTCCTGCGGGCGTTGCGCACACTTACCTAGCAGCAGAAGCGCTAGAGAAAGGTGCCGCGGCGATGGGTTACGAAATCAAGGTTGAAACGAACGGTTCAATCGGTGTGAAAAACAGCCCAACCGCAGAAGAAATCGAACGTGCAGACGCAATCATCGTAGCGTGTGACAAGCAAGTCGACATGAACCGCTTTGCGGGCAAACGCGTGGTTAAAACTAACGTAAAAGCCCCTATCCGCGATGCTCAAGGTCTGATTAACGAAGCGTTAAGTGCTCCAGAATACCAAGCAGAAGCAAGCAGCAATGCGCAAACTTCTGTTGCAAACAAAGCCTCTCAGGCTCGCTCTGACCTTTACCGCTACTTGATGAACGGCGTATCACACATGATCCCATTCGTTGTCACGGGTGGTCTGTTGATTGCACTTGCTCTTGCAGTCGGTGGTCAGCCAAGTGAAGCGGGCATGGCAATTCCTGAAGGTAGCATGTGGAACCAAATCCTAAACGTAGGTGTGGTTGCCTTTACGCTGATGATCCCAATCCTAGCGGGTTACATTG
>NZ_CFHWOM010000159.1:0-1339 GCF_984391705.1 Vibrio sp.
GTAAGAACTTGCAGAACAAACACCACTTTGTTCGCCTCAAGATTGATGAGCCAGAAGGCTACGATATCCCTGTCGGCTCAGTTGGTCTAGCATGGGTCAGCGGCGAGAAACCAATTGGTTTCCTAGCGTTCTTGGATGTGATTCGTGGCATCATCATCCGAATGAAGTCGCAACTGTACTTCTTCTACTCTATCTAAACTCCCAAACCGCCAGTTCCGCTGGCGGTTTTCTTTTCATTTGTATCCAAGCACGTAGTTTTCCCGTATAACAAATAGTTAGTAAATAACGGAGAAAATTCATGTCGGCAAAGGAAAGAAGCCTACCCACCCATCGCATCTCAAGATTCAGCAAGTTCGCTTCCCTTGCAACCCGAGTCGCAGGCAACGTGATTGCTGAAGGCACCAAACAAATCGCTAAAGGCAATAAACCCAAAGCGAAAGACCTGTTACTAACGCCGCAAAACATTGCGCGTTTAACAGACCAACTAGCCCACTTGCGGGGTGCAGCGATGAAGCTTGGTCAAATGCTCTCTATGGATGCTGGCGATGTTTTGGAACCAGACCTCGCTGATATTCTCTCGCGACTTCGCTCAAACGCAGATCCTATGCCAGCAAAACAACTCAACGCAGTAATGGAAAACGCGCTAGGAACGAATTGGAAAACTGAGTTCCTCTCCTTTAACTTCAAGCCAATAGCCAGCGCTTCCATTGGTCAAGTTCACCAGGCCTACAGTGATGCAGGTGATAACCTCGCGGTGAAAGTGCAGTATCCGGGAGTAAGGAAAAGTATCGACAGTGACGTCGATAACGTGGGGACTCTGCTCAAAGTCGTTGGCTTGATTCCCGAATCGGTTGATTACAAAGGACTATTGGAAGAAGCTAAAAAGCAACTGCATGATGAAGCGGACTACGCACGAGAAGCGCACTTTGCCATTCGTTATCATGACGCTTTGAAGGATCACCCTCATTTTGTCGTGCCGAAAATCCACACCGGAAGCTCTTCCGACGCCGTGCTCGCAATGGAATTTATTGACGGTAGTCCGATTGAACAAATCGAGCATTATGACCAAAGCACACGCGACTTTGTAATGCACAGTTTACTCGAATTGCTGTTCCGAGAGCTGTTCGAATTTAAAATGGTCCAAACCGACCCCAACTTTGCCAACTACTTGTATATCGAGAACACCCGTCAAATCGGCTTATTAGATTTCGGCGCGACTCGCGAATACAGCGAACAATTTAGCACTGGTTATCGCCAAGCTTTTGCATCGGTTGTCAACGACGACGAGCAAGGCTTGAACAATGCGCTTGAGCAGATTGGATTTTTCAGCAAGACCATT
>NZ_CFHWOM010000160.1:0-1332 GCF_984391705.1 Vibrio sp.
ACCTACCAAGTGGTGATATCACGACACTGCGTGAGGGCGAAGGCAAAGCGCTGTGGGAGCAATTGAAGAACATGGAAATCTGTGTCTCGATTGACTTGGAAAACCCGAAATACCCAGCGATTGTTAAGTCTGTGAACATCAATGATTCGTCTAGCTACTTTGTTAACCCTAACAAAGACGCAGCGACCCTTGATGAGAAAGTCGCAGGTTGTAACCCAACTCATTAATCCTGCATGTGGGCGCGGTAATCTTTACCGCGCCTAATTTTACTCACCAGAGGCAAAGCCCGTTTAGTGAGTGATGTAGAAGAGTGCTTCATGATCAAAAGAATCTATAACCGATGGGGTTTCACCCTACTGATTACCCTTATCTCCACGCTTATCTTTCAGTTTTCTTCTTCGTGGAGTGAAGATTTCCGTCCTAAGTCTCGCCAGCAACAAGAGTTTGTTGAAGCGACTGTCACGCGTTCTATCTCAAACCATGTTGCGCCTGATCCGCTTGTGCCAGATGTGATGACAGGTAAACAAGTCTTCATGGCAAAAATTCTTGAAGGAGAGAGCAAAGGCTTAGAGGTGGAAGTCACCAATCCTCTTAGTCGCCAGCACAACGTGTATGTCAGTGAAGGTGATACCTTCATCATGATGATCCGCGAAACCACCAATGGCACCGTCTATTGGGCATATAACCACAAACGCTCAGACGCGATTTACCTTATGCTTGCTCTGTTTTGTGCGCTGCTGCTGAGCTTTGGTAAGAAAGAGGGCATTAACTCTATGGTCGCGCTTTATTTCACTGCTGCCTTGATCGTTGGTGTGTTGGTGCCGAGTATTTTTGCAGGTTGGAATCCGATGCTGGTCAGCATCTTATTGATGGTGGTGATCATCGTGGTCAGCTTTATTCTCGTTTCTGGCTATAACCGGAAGAGTTTATGCGCCATGGGCGGCACGTTATTGGGCGTGATCGCCGCAGGTGTAATGGCGCAGTGGTTTGGTGAAATGGCACACTTGTCGGGCATTTACCTCGACAAAGGCGAAGACGTGATTTACCTAACGTCGATGAAGATGGGCATCCGTTGGTTGATGTTCGTGACGATTGTCGTTGCTGCACTTGGCGCTGTTATGGATGTGGCGATTTCGATTGCATCGGCGTACGCGGAGCTGCAACAAACTGATCCGAAACTCAAGCCAAAGCAGTTGGTTAGAGCGTCGATGAATATTGGTCGGGACATCATGGGCACCATGACCAACACTTTAATTTTGGCGTTTGCTGGTGGTTCGTTGACGACCATTATGATGGTGTGGGGGCTTAACATGCCGGCGAGTCAGTTTATGA
>NZ_CFHWOM010000161.1:0-1262 GCF_984391705.1 Vibrio sp.
AAATGAGAAAATCGCTCGTAACCTTGCTCTTGCGATAAGCGCAACAAGAAGCTTTCGAGCGATTCGTTAGGGTAAAGTTGAATGTCCGTTTTCACATGCCACCACTAAAACTTAGAATTTCTAAGTTTTAGTATCGGAGATATTTCATGCATTGCAACCATAGAGGCCAACATATTTTGAAAAAATGCCTATGAACTCATTCAAAATACGACAGAATCGCTTGCTTATCACAACTATGATGCGAAAGAGCTAAGAAAATTCTGCCCCATTCCTTGTTGGTAACAGCAAGGTACATCAGTCTCGTTCCGAGAGTTTTCGATAGATCTTCTAATGCTAGAAGATACCACTGACTTAACAATCAAAGAGAGTGCCATCTCATTCAATGAGTTATCCAATTAGATAAGCTGTAGGAAAATCTGGTAGTTTTGACACATCGAGAGTAATGAACAGCAAAAATGAAACTCATCATCTTTACTTTCTTTTCTGTGTATCTATACAGTTTATTTGATTTTAATCTGGTTTGGGTATAGATAATGGCTTGTTTTGTTGAGTTCCTAGTCTCGTTTTGTCAATGGAATGTTTGATAATCTATTGTTTTTTAGGATGTTTGTGATAATCATGCCTTAGATAACAGGCACTGTTAAAAAGTGATAACACGCAGGCGCGTTTCTATATGATGACAGAATACATAGCTCGATGTATTTGCTTTAATTTTTAGTGGTTTATGATAAATTTTTTGATAAACAGGCAGACAGAAAAACGAGACTGCCTGTTATTAAGAATGTTATGAGTAACTGAATATGATACAACCTTTAGGATTAATAAGTGTACTTCTCGACGTCTCAGCAGACTTGAGTAGTCGAGATGACGCGGCAATGGATCTGAGTCAGTACCCATGCGTAGATTCAGTCAGTGCTTTACTGATAGTAGCCACATCTAAAACAGAATCAGAAATTTTAGTTGCAAGTTGTGGGGAGTCTCTGGGAAAAATATGCGAGAAACTTGGTAAAAATGATATTGTTCAGTCATCGGATTTACATCCAATAGCCTTGTCTGAGTTCAATTCAATATTGTCTCGTTCTAAAAATAACTCATAACAAACAATTTAAGAGTGATTCAGCACGCTTGGCATTTTGGGTTTGAGTTTAGCTTAGTGATTACGGTCGTCAAATAAAGTGTCGTGGTCGCGTGCTTCACACCTTAATTGGGCGTTGATATGACCCCCACTGTCAATAAGAGCGTAGAAGTTTCTGCTCCCGCAT
>NZ_CFHWOM010000162.1:0-1254 GCF_984391705.1 Vibrio sp.
CATCTTATGAACATAAAGTTCTAGAATCATATCGGCTTTAATGTCGCGAATTTGTAATATTTGGTATGGCTATGTCAGATAGCTATTGACAGTAAGTTCGATGGATAATTCAACAATTCGTATAAGTCTAAAAAATTGTCGGGCGTTGGGTGATTTGCTCAAATACATCGAGCTAAAGAAGAGGCAAATCGCTAAGTAAACAATCGGTAGTTAAACATCATCACGACTCATTTTACTTTTGCCAATTAATGAAACTGATTCACAAATCAAGTTAGATCACTCACAATTACTATTACGCTCACCGCTGACTCTTATGGATACTTATGGTCAACCCCAAACTCATCGCCCTACTTCCCGATCTTGCCTCATTTATCCTAGTGGTAAACGAAGGCAGTTTTACTGCGGCAGCCAAGCAACTAGGGGTAACGCCTTCTGCACTCAGCAAACTCATTACGCGTTTAGAGAAGGCACTGTCAGTAAAGCTTTTTGAGCGAACTACTCGTACGCTTATTATCACTCAGGCAGGTCAACTGGTTTACGATCAGAGCGTTGTCATGATTAACGCAGCACAGCAAGCGGTTGAATTATCGACCTCGGATCATACCGAGCCTTCTGGCTCACTCACTGTGGCTGCGCCAGAAGCGTTTTTGAACTCTGTACTTCAGCCTTTTGTGGTGCCATTTCTTAATCAGTATCCAGAGATCCAACTTAAACTGCGCGCTGCTGATGGTGATATCGACATACTACGCCAAGGTATCGATATTGCGTTTCGCCTTACCGATAAACCCGATGAGAGCTTAGTGCTAAAAGAGCTAGGTAAAACCAACTTAGTACTATGCGCTAGCCCTGATTATTTGGGTCACAAAGGGACGCCTTCCCACCCAACCGATCTGAGCCAGCACGATTGTCTGTACCTAGCAGAAACAGACAAAGACCACATTTGGGACTTTCTCAAAGACGATGAGTTTCACACCGTCTCCGTTAGTGGTCGATACGCAGTGAACCACTCTCAAATGCGACTGAAAGGCGTGAAAGAAGGTCTGGGGATTGGCATCTTCCATGACTTCGTGATTCAAGATGCGTTGGCAGAAGGCAGTGTTGTTCAAGTATTGAATGACTGGACCATCAAGAGTAACTATCACGGCGCTATAGCAATGCAGTTCGCACAAACCAAATACATGCCCGCCCGCCTTCGCGTGTTCATTGACTACGCGATGGAACACTTGGGTGACAAGTTAGCAGGGGAAATAAACT
>NZ_CFHWOM010000163.1:0-1240 GCF_984391705.1 Vibrio sp.
CAACTTAGTTGATTTCGCAATGAATTAGTCGAAAAGGGAATTTCGTATCCTTATAACTCTGAATCATAATCGTGCTCAAAGATTAAGGAATAAAGCATAAGGTTCAGGATGATCAAATTAGCGTTAGCGGCAGCGGTGTTATTGCAAATCGGCGTCGCTGTCAGCACTGAGGGCTTAACACGCTCGTTAGCCGAGTTAACCGCTTTTCTGGTTGCGATTGCTTTAGTGTTGGTACACAGAAGCCAAAGCGCACAAAAAGAAGAGCTAACTCAGCCAGATAAAATCAATCAAGGTTTAGCTGAAAAGTAGCCAGCCAAGTGAGGTTGTTGAAATCAGTACCCATAGCGTTACACCAAACATCAGCGGTTTTGCGCCTGCTGACTTCAGTTTCGATACTGAAATACTGCAACCAATCAAGAATAGACACACCACAAGGGCTTGCTTAGCAATGGCAAAAATGCCTTGGTACACCACTTCAAATTGTGGGAAGAAGTCGCTGAATGCAATCGCAGCGCAGTACCAGAAAATGAAGTAAGGAATGACTAACTTACTTTTACCTTCCTCTCCGTTTCCACGAGAAAAGATCACGGCACTGATCAGCGCGACAGGAATGATCCACAGTGCGCGAGCAAGCTTCAATGTTGTTGCCGTGGTTAGTGCTTCTTCACCGTATGCAGATGCTGCGCCCACAACGGAAGACGTATCGTGAATCGCAATCGCAGCCCAGGTTCCGAACGTATGCTGATCCAAGCCGATCGCGTGACCAATAACAGGGAAAATGAACAGCGCCAGAGAGTTGAGTACAAAAACGGTCGCTAGAGCTAAACCAATTTGTTCATCTTTGGCTTTGATCGCAGGCGCGACAGCAGCAATTGCGCTACCGCCACAAATTGCGGTACCAGAAGCGATTAAGTAGGCTGTGGTACGCTCTAGCTTAATCATTTTGGCAATCATCATGCCAATCACCAGTGTACCGAGAATGGTTGCGATAATAAGACCTATGCCATCAGAGGTGACGGCGAGAGCCTGCTCAAAGTGAATACCGAAGCCTAAACCAATGATCGAATAGGAAAGCAGCTTCTTAGTAAAAGAGGCAATAGGAAGTTCAGTTGGTACTAGGCTAAAACTCGCCAGTAGAAAACCGATCACAAGCGCAATAGGAGAGGACACAAAAGGGGTCAAACAAAACAGCAGTGCCAATCCAAAGGGGATATTCTTTGTATTCAAGGGTGTCGTTCGT
>NZ_CFHWOM010000164.1:0-1183 GCF_984391705.1 Vibrio sp.
AATATTATTAACACAGGTAGAAAAAACGGCTTTCCCAACAACCTCGTCAAGCACTTTTTTAGGAAATTTTTTGCTCTCGAAAGTAACTTTTTTCGTACACTGTTAACAAATGCAAACCCATGAACTTTTTGTGATTTTAATCATGCTCAAACCTGAGTAGAATCACACTAAGTAAAGATTTCTCCTTATAAAATTTTCAGTGAAGCAATGAAGTCTGAGTTTCCAAATCGTAAAGATAAACACATCGCTATTATCGGAGGTGGAGTTGCGGGTTCAACTGCAGCCATTCACTTTGCCGAGTTAGGTTTCAAAGTGTCGGTAATCGAAAAAGGCGTCTCTTTGGTCAATGGTCCTCCAATTTGTCATTTACATGCTGGTGGTAACCTTTATCGAGAGATTTCCGAGCAACAATGCTTGGATCTTCTGGCTCAGTCTATCGATACGATTCGTTTGTATCCGCATTCACTGAATGTCCGTCCTACCTTAATCGCGGTTCCACACTCTGATGGAGGAGATCCAGAAGCGTTGTTACCGCGCTTAGAGGTCATCAAATCGGCGTATCAAAAGCTCGTTCAACAAGCGCCTGATAACAAAGTGCTTGGTGAACCCGATGAGTACTACAAGCTGTACTCGAAAGCAGAACTTCTTGCGCTGGCGCAGCAAACACAACCGCAAAGTCCAAAGAGCATCGATGAATGGTGCATTCCGTTTGCTCAACACGCAGATCTGGAAGCTCTTAAATATCCGGTGGTCGCAGTTCAGGAATACGGATGGAGCGTGTTCAGATTGGCTGCGGTAGCGAATATGACGCTAGATCAACTGCCTAATGTTGAGGTATTGACTCAGGCGGAACTTAAGCAAGCCCATTGGGATGGTTCACATTGGGCGCTCACATACCTTAAAGACGATAAGCATCAGCTTTTAAGCTGTGACTACCTAATCAATGCTTGCGGTTTTGAAACTGGTGCAGTGGATGACGCTATTGGCGTGAAACGCGATCGATTGGTTGAGTTTAAGGCGGCTTACGTTACGCGTTGGAATGAATGTACGCAGAAATGGCCAGAAGTGATCTTCCATGGCCCTCGTGGTACCGATAAAGGCATGGCTCAATTAACGCCTTATGGTGACGGTTACTTCCAATTGCACGGTATGACAAAAGGCATCACATTATTTGATGACGGCT
>NZ_CFHWOM010000165.1:0-1124 GCF_984391705.1 Vibrio sp.
CAGTAGAGGTGATGGACACCATGACGTCGTCAGTAGAGATCAGTAACGAACTCACCGTAAAAGCGAGCGATCTTCACGGAGAACTGAGTAAGTTTAAGCTGTCTTAATTCCGTCTCATCGTTATTAATTTAAACCGAGTGCTTTTCGTGCTCGGTTTTTTATTATCTAAAGTTCTGGATTAAGTTGGTCTCAAAGCATGCTTGGGCTTAGGTTTGAACGATAGACATCGTTGCATGAGTTTAAATCTTACCTCATTGAGAGTGGCGCATATCAAAGACGTCTAAAACTCAAATCAATTGAAAGTAATTCGGGCATGCTATGGTCTTTGTAGTCTGATAAGAATCAACATCAAGAGAGTTGTAATGATAGAGATTGAGCCAATCACTCCGCATATCGGTGCGCGTATTCATGGCATAGATTTGGCCAACTGCAATGCAGAAGATCTGGAAGCAATTTATCAAGCCCTAATCGAGCATCAAGTTATCTTTTTTGATGGTCAAGCTATGTCGCCTGAGCAGCAGTTAGAACTGGCTCAGTACTTTGGGGAATTGGAGCCTGCTCATCCCTTCTTTCCCAACGTCGCGTCCTCGCCTCAAGTCAGTATTATTGAAACCACCAAAGGCAATGCGCCACACGAGAGTTACTGGCATACCGATTTAACTTGGAGAGAGCAGCCTTCTAAAGGGGCGATTCTGCATGCTCAACACGTCCCGAATACTGGCGGAGATACGATTTGGGTTTCTATGACTGCCGTTTTTGATGCGCTCGACAATACGATGAAAACGAAGTTAAGACAGTTGTCTGCAACCCATTCTCTCAGCGCCTTTGAAGAGGTTGCTGAGGAAGATATTGAGCTTGATTGGCATCATCGACTGCTTGAAGTTTCTCATCTACATCCACCCGTTGTGCACCCAGTGATAAAAATACACCCGGAAACGGGCAAGGAAACCCTATTTATTAATGAGCAGTTTACTCGTCATATCAATGAAGTGGGGCATACGGAAGGTAAGCAGCTGTTAAACGAATTGTTTGCGATTGCTCGTCAGCCTGAATATCAAGTTCGGTTTAAGTGGCAACCAGGCTCTGTAGCGATTTGGGATAATCGTTGCACTCAACATTATGCG
>NZ_CFHWOM010000166.1:0-1093 GCF_984391705.1 Vibrio sp.
GCAACTAACCGTCCTGACGTATTGGACCCTGCGCTATTGCGTCCTGGCCGTTTTGACCGTCAAGTGGTTGTTGGTCTTCCAGATGTACGTGGTCGTGAGCAGATTCTTAAAGTACACATGCGTAAAGTGCCTCTAGCGGGTGACGTAGAGCCATCTCTAATTGCACGTGGTACTCCAGGTTTCTCTGGTGCAGACCTAGCAAACTTAGTTAACGAAGCGGCACTATTCGCTGCACGCGGCAACAAGCGCAACGTTTCTATGGTTGAGTTTGAACTGGCGAAAGACAAAATCATGATGGGTGCAGAGCGCCGTTCGATGGTGATGTCTGAAGAAGTAAAAGAGTCAACAGCTTACCACGAAGCAGGTCACGCGATTGTTGGTCGCCTAGTACCAGAACATGATCCGGTGTACAAAGTCTCTATCATTCCACGTGGTCGTGCGCTTGGTGTGACTATGTACCTACCAGAACAGGACCGTGTGAGCATGTCTCGCCAACATCTAGAATCTATGGTTTCTAGCCTATACGGTGGTCGTCTAGCGGAAGAACTTATCTACGGTGCTGATAAAGTATCGACGGGTGCATCGAACGATATCGAGCGTGCCACTGATATTGCTCGTAAGATGGTGACGCAATGGGGCTTCTCTGAGAAACTTGGTCCGCTTCTGTACGCGGAAGAAGAAGGTGAAGTGTTCCTTGGCCGTAGTGTGACACAGACTAAACACATGTCTGATGACACAGCGAAGCTGATCGACGACGAAGTTCGTAAGATCATCGACCGCAACTACGATCGTGCGAAGAAAATCTTGGAAGATAACATGGACATCATGCATGCGATGAAAGATGCGCTAATGAAGTATGAGACCATTGATGCTGGCCAGATTGATGACCTAATGGAGCGTAAAGCTGAGATCCGTGAACCTGCTGGTTGGGGCGACAAGCCAAACAAACCAGAAGATAACGATAAGCCTCAAGCGAAGCCTGAAGTAAAAGCAGAAGAGAAGCCAGTTGAGCCTACAAAACCTGTAGAGCAATCAACGTCTCAAGAAGCGACTTCAAGCGAAGCGCCAGAAAAGAAAGACTCTGAATAAAGAG
>NZ_CFHWOM010000167.1:0-1084 GCF_984391705.1 Vibrio sp.
ACCTAGCTTCTCCAGCAAGTGAAAGCAACAACATTATTGTTAACCCAATGACCAATATGATCATTGAACAAATGACGCACGATAGTGAACTCACTCCTGCAACAGCAAAAGATGAAGTAGTCAACGCAATCACTGACACTGGCCTAAAAGTTGATGCCGACATGATTTTCGGCGACTACCTAGCAAGCACATCAAATGAAGCAAAAGCATTGAAGGTCATCGGTGAAACACTGGTTGATAACAACGACAAGAGTGTGGAAACGCAACTTGCTATTTCAACTGAAGTTGCAACAGAAGCAAACGACATCATTGAAGAATCACCTGAGGATCTAGATAACTACGCACCTGTTGTAGAGATTACTCCACAAGGTGGCGTAACGGTAAAACCGAACAGCCGCCCTGTTGTTGATGTAAGTCCTGAAGAAGTAAGTATGGAGCTCGGTGATGCTTGGGTAACCGTTGACGCATCTAAATTATTTAGTGACGCGGATGGTGATACTCTAACCTACACAATGAAAGCTCTAGGTACCGATAAAAACGGCCTAGATGATAAAAACGGCCTAGATATTGTTGAAACTACAGGTTTAATCACTGGTACACCAAAAGTTGCTGGTAAGTTCATCTACCAAATCTTTGCTGAAGATACAAAAGGCTCTATTTCTTACCCAGCAAACCTAAATGTGACGATTGAGACACCGAATACAGCACCAACTCATAACCCTGAAGCTTTAGAAACTATTCAAAATCAATTGAACGCGTTGACGCTAACTCAAGGTGATGAAGTTAATAAGGTTGTTATCGTTGCGACTGGCTTATTTAATGACGTTGATGGTGACACGCTCAAGTACACTGTTGAAAATGTGCCTGCGGGAATGTCTGTTACTCTTAATAAAGATGAGCTAACTCTATCTGGTACTCCGTCTAGCCACGGTGAATCTACTATTCGTCTTTTCGCAAATGATGGTGTAAACCAAACATCTGCTGAAGCAGATATCATATTAACAATTGAGAAAGCTGCGGTTACTCCAAGCCACCCACTAGAAGGCAAAACTTGGTACTACTTAGAGCACGGCTCTGATGATGG
>NZ_CFHWOM010000168.1:0-1072 GCF_984391705.1 Vibrio sp.
TATAAATGACTTCGTTGATAGGGTTGCTGGCTTGGCAAAGTGCCGCCAAATAGCGTTCTACAGTATCGATTGTTTGGCATTCGCTCGGAGCAATTAATGCCATTCCGCCATTTGGCAAGCTTACTAGTTGGCTGTTGAAGATATAGCTTTGAACAGCTTCATCAACACTCAAATCAGCGTCAGAGACTTCGATTAAATGTAGCGGGCGTGAGCCTGTGTAATTTTGTCTGATTTGCGCAATGACTTTTTTCTGTTGATAGAATGCTTGTTCATGAAATAAAAATACATTCTCATTGCCAATGGCGATCACGTCATTGTGGAATACACCTTGATCTATCACTGCAGGGTTCTGCTGAATGTAGAGCGTTTGCGCTGGATCTAGTTGATGACTTCGGGCAATTGCTTCACTGGCTTGACGAGTTTGCCTTGCTGGGAAAACCTGTGGTTTTACTTTGCTATTCATATCTTCGCCATATACAAAAAGCGCCAACCCTGAATGACCATAACTATCGGCTAAACGGGTGTAGTTTGCGGCGCCTTCATCTCCAAACAGGGGGTGTTGTGGTAAAGGTGCATGATGCGTAAACACAGATTCATCTGCAAAAGTGGCTTTTAAAATTTTGCTGGTGGTTTTTGCTTCAATAGCGCGGTGAATTTTGTTGTTTAAGTTCGCTGGGGTGAAATGCACTTTGCCGTCACCACTATCAGCACTTGGTGAAATGGTTGCCGCATTGGCTGTCCACATAGAAGATGCCGAATAGCATGCTTTTAAAAATTGCGGTGCTGATTTTGAAGCCTGAGAGATGACATTGGCATCTGAGCCTGAAAAGCCAAGGCTTCTTAATGTGATTAAGTCAGGTCGAGCATTGGGCGCTAATACACCTTGATGTAACCCCATCTGGCTAAGCGTATGCATTTTTTCTAAACCCTGTAGCGCAGCTTTTTTTGGATTTGCGACTTTATTGGCATTCGACTTAGATGCCACGTTGCCATATGACAGTCCGGCATAATTATGTGTTGGTCCAACTAACCCATCAAAATTGACTTCAGTGTAATTCATAGTTGCCTCATT
>NZ_CFHWOM010000169.1:0-1062 GCF_984391705.1 Vibrio sp.
ATCAATTGCGAACTTATCACTATTGGCTTAACTCGTTTAATTCTGTAAGAGATATTCCATTGAACAAATTTTCACCAAAAAAGATGAAAACTATAAATATCAACAACTTAAAAAAACAAAACAAGCAATAAGGAAAGGGGGGTATGGGAAAAGTGAAGGAGTAAACATTTACGGGAATAAGAGATTTTTCAAAAAAGAGAGAAAAAATTGATAAACGCAGACAATTACATCAACTTTAAGTGATAGAAGACCTAAATAGGTATTGCTACTTTGTTACTAGTTACACATTGAACATTAAGATTTTATAAATTAGGCAGATATCTCACCTCAGCTTACGATAAGTCTGCTTGACTTACCTTTAAACATAGAGCGGAAAACAGGTACAAAATAGAACTGGTGCAGCTCTGTGTAGAGACGCAAGTCCTCAATATTCACTGGAATCACTCGCCGAATACAATCCGTTTAGCTTTTGAGTATAAAAAAGGCTCGGTATCAACCAAGCCTTTGAGCGATCGGATTACTTCGTAATGCGACATGTACTCTGCGATATTTCGTTGACGATCAAAATCGCTTCGTCACCTTTGGTGTGGAGCACTAACATTTGGTCATGAGATAGATACCTTACACCAGAAGCCGAGCGGACTTGTTTGAGCTCAAGCTCTCTTGCGCCATCAACGGTAATCCGCGCTTTTTCCTGCTCAAAACGGGCAGCAAACTGATGGCCGTCATCACACTGATATTGGTACTCTGGCACATTGGAAGTACAGCCTCCAAGTACAAGCAAACTACCTAGGGTCAAAGTGATTTTAGCCGGAAGAGAAATCATTCTTCAGGCGCCCAAACGCGAATGTTCACGTCCAAATCCGCTGGTGCGTAAACCACAACAGGTAGCTTGCTGTTGTAACGGTAAAGGTCGCGTGTTGGCATTTGAACGAAAGTCTCTACCTTCTCCATGTCTTCAGGACAAGCCATTAATGTAGAGATGCCGCCTGCTGGAGAAGCGTCAACTTGGTAGTAAGTGTAACCCCAACCTTCTAGCGAATGCTCGCTCACACTGCCGCC
>NZ_CFHWOM010000170.1:0-1025 GCF_984391705.1 Vibrio sp.
TATCGTGTGCTAGTGCCAATACCGCACCAGCCGCTAGACGCCATTCAAATCGCATCGATACGTAGATCAGGATACAGATCAGCGACACAAGGATCGCTAGACCGCCCGCTTCTGTTAGCTCATCACCAACGTTTGGACCTACGAATTCAATACGACGCATTTCTACGCTTTCACCTGTACCATCTTTAATAGCACCGATGATTTGGTTGCCCAGCGTTTCACCTGAAACGTCGTCACGTGGACGCAGACGAACCATTACATCACGAGCACTACCAAAGTTTTGTACTGTCGCATCGCCGAAGCCTTTCGAGTCTAGAGCTGCACGAATCTCTTCAAGGTTTGCTGGTTGTTCAAAACCCACCTCGATAAGCGTACCGCCAGTAAAGTCTAGGCCCCAGTTCAACCATTTGGTTGATAGCGTGAAGATAGAAGCAGCGATCATAACGATAGAGAATACGAACGCGACTTTCGACCAACGCATAAAGCCGATCGTGTTTTCTGCTTTTAGAATTTGAAACATATTAATTCCCAGCCTTAGATCGACAATTTATCAACGCGTTTGCCACCGTAAATCAGGTTCACGATACAACGTGTACCTACAATAGCGGTGAACATTGAAGTTAAGATACCGATAGATAGTGTTACTGCGAAGCCTTTCACCGCACCTGTACCCACTGCAAATAGAATGATCGCAGTGATAAGCGTTGTGATGTTCGCATCGGCAATAGTGCTGAATGCGTTTGCGTAACCTTGGTGAATCGCTTGCTGAGGACTACGTCCATCTCGAAGCTCTTCACGGATACGCTCGAATATCAGCACGTTCGCATCGACCGCCATACCGACGGTTAATACGATACCGGCAATACCAGGCAGCGTCATGGTAGCACCCGGAATCATCGACATAACACCAATGATAAGAACCAAGTTTGCCATCAACGCAATGTTAGCAATCAGACCGAAGCCACGGTAGTAAAGCAGCGTAAACAGCATTACCGCAACCATACCCCAGATACATGCTTGGATAC
>NZ_CFHWOM010000171.1:0-1015 GCF_984391705.1 Vibrio sp.
CCGATCATCTGCGCCTTTTGTTGCTCTTGCAGGTAATCGTAACCAGCAAACACCCACGCGTTGTTGTCGAGGTAAGTCTTACCAATCAAGATAGGTGCTGAGAATTGAGTGCGTTTGGTCAGGTTGACCACGGTATCCACAGTGTGCCCTGCAATGGTCATCGGCATTTTCACTGTCGGGCGTAAAATTGGTTTTTCACTGGTACGGCTGCGGATCGCACTGATGCGTTCAAGATCATCAGTGATCTTAATTTCTTTACCTGTGTAAGGATGATGAATGGTGAAGCTCACGGTCACTTGGTAAGGCTTAAAACTATCAGCATCCCATTTGGCTTTGGTGCCACCAAGATCATCAATAATGGCCCACATCAGCTTGTCATCTTTGAGGCTTTTGTATTCGGGATTACTGCTGCTAACGTGGATGTTTTCTGCGTGCATCGAGGTGGTATCTGCACCAGTATCAATCTTACCGATGAATGGAACATCACTTAGCTCAGGAATATCATTGTAGTAAACACTCTCTACTCGTCCCAATACGACTTTATCATCAAGTTGGTAAATCGGATCTTGAGTGGTCGCGGAAAGTGTTTGCGACCAAGCGAGCGGCGTCGCCAATAAGGCACCAGAGAGCGCCAGAGCCAAAGACATTTTCTTCATCATTGTTTTCCGTATGAGCTAAGGTACAGGGGTTAGTCGATAACCAAATGTATAAGTTCTCAATTTAATTACAGTTTTGACACAAATCTGACTGATGTCCACCAGCGCTCGGTAAATTTTTGAGTTACTAGTTTAAAACATTGCAAATTCCATGAATGACCCCAATGTTCTATACACAACCAATACCCAAACAGAATTAAAGAGAATACACGGATGAGCCAAGCTATCTGTCGCATGATTGCTCAAGAGCTGAATGTTCGCCCTGAGCAAGTCAACGCTGCTGTAACCCTTATTGATGACGGTAACACGGTCCCATTTATTGCACGTTACCGT
The DNA here is from genome assembly GCF_984391705.1 of Vibrio sp. Classification (NCBI taxonomy): domain Bacteria; kingdom Pseudomonadati; phylum Pseudomonadota; class Gammaproteobacteria; order Vibrionales; family Vibrionaceae; genus Vibrio; species Vibrio sp. The sequence goes on from NZ_CFHWOM010000171.1 coordinate 990, forward strand.
AAAGAGGTGACGGGCGGCCTTGATGA